>CAZBKA010000015.1:31103-35307 GCA_964492365.1 uncultured Pirellulales bacterium
CTGTTGTTCTTCAAATCCAGAATCAACTCTGGGAGCATCTTTCCATACAAACTTAGCTTTCAAAACAAACCAGTGGTCACATTCTTCATAAACAACCTTACCGGTCCTGTCATATACCGGCTGGCCGTCTGCATTCAACTTAGGTTGTTGACTTATTACTTCACCTGTCATCGGGTCAACAACAATATCAGCAACTGTGCCGTCTCGACCGCTTTTACTTTTTGTAGTGACATTTTTTTGCTTTAAAACACCAATATTACTCGGCATTTTTATAGTTTTGGAATCCAAAGGAACAATACCTGTGATACAGCTGAAATGCTGTGGATCCGTTTTACCAAAAAGCATAAAAGGACTGTTTCCATCAACTATCTCATCGAGATGCATCAACCGTGTAATAAAACCCCATTTAGCAGGGGTACTCTCCACTGATGGCGGATCAAGAAGTTCACTTATATCACGGTAAGGACTATAACCTGTAATCGTAACTACAAAACCGGCACCACCTAAAGATTTTCCCTCTTGCATTTGCTCATTATCGGAACCAGTCCCATTATCACTCTCTTCGGGTACCCCCCCTCCAGGAGGAGTATACTCCGGCATCAGATTCAGATTCCGATTGTCTTTTGATCTGGATTTTTTAGATATCTCACCGGTTCCAAAAGACGCTGCTTCAACATTGCTGACGTAATCAGCACTGAAACCCGTTATCAGAAGCTGCTTACGCTGGTTACGGGGTACAGACAAAATTAAATCTATATCTCTGTTGGCAAAAGCCTCATAAAGTTCTTTCTGCTGTGGATTATTTTCCGAATTAGGCAACGCCTTAATTATAGTTTCATGAAGCTTCGGTATAATATCACGATAGGAAAATATTGAAAAACTACTATCAAACTCCTGCTTGGCTTCTATGGATTTTTCCAGCTGCTGTTCAACATCTGACTTGGCTTTTTCAACGTCTCGAATCAAATTATCAACTTTTTGTCGCTGTGAAGCACCGCTGTTGTGGCTGACTCTATCTAAATTGGCACGAAGAAGGCTTGCAACCGAAACAGCAAGCAGCATACATGCCGCTATAGTAAAATATTTTGTCTTGTTTTTCCAGTTCATCATTTTGGCAATTTTTTTAGGAAGCAAATTGCTTTCTATTTTCGCCAAACCAAGTCCCTGCAAACACAAACCATAAACTACCGCAAAATCATTTACATTTTCATGAAACTTGGCTTGATCCTGAGAATCGACTTTAACGTTTTTAAACGAGTCAGGACTTTCAACTGGTATCTGCAATGTCTGTTGCAAATATTTCAGCAATCCACGCATCTTAATTCCGCCGCCTATCGCTACAAGCTTTGTAAAACTCGTGTTCGGATTGGAACTACTGTAAAAACCAAGCGACCTCTGAATTTCTGATGCAAAATCAGTAAAGACTGGTTTCATTGCCTGGAATATCTGTCTGGCATATTTGCTCATAGCAGCTGTGCGTTTAAGCTTTTCTGCTTTAGTAAAATTAAGCTTAAATGCATCTGCAATCGCGCGAGTAAATGCATTACCTCCCATCGGTATGCTTCTTTGCCATACTAAAGATTTGGTGCAAACTACTAGATCTGAATTCTCGGCACCTATGTTGACAACGACAATAGCTTTGTTATCTGATGTCACTAGCTCCGGTCGATCATAAACAAGGTAATTGTAAAGGGCCATCGGAACCATCTGAACACATGAAACATTTAAGTTCTCACGAGATAAATACTCTAGCTCAGATGTCACAATATCGGTTTTGATTGCGAACAAGCCAACTTTCGCCCCAGACTCATCTGGGTCGGTCATCAACTGCCAATCCCACTGTACTTCATTCATGTCAAACGGTATCTGCTGAGCAGCTTCATATTTAATCATCTCTGGTATTTGCTTTTTATCCAGAGGCGGAAGCTTCACAAAACGTGCAAAACTGTTTTGACCAGGCACAGAAACAACAATATCATCTTTCCCGATATTGTTATTCTTGACAAACTGCCGAACCGCAAATGCTATCAGTTCCTCACGCTCGGTCGGCTTTACTCCACTGCCGGAAAGTATCTTACCATAACTGATACATTCAAAGCCTGTAACTTCAACGCCCTGATCTGTTTCCGTAAGACGCAATGCCTTTAACGCATTATTGCCTATGTCTAATGCCCAAACCGAACCCGTTCCTGATGCCATATCAAACCTCGTATATAATTTCTTTCAACTGCAAAAGTTGATTACTCTTGTAAATAAACAAAAACCAATACAAATTATACCATGCCGCGAATATTTTTTCTATAAATACGCATGGCTGGAAAATCAACAAATACAAATCTCAGCCAACCAAACAACTGCTCTAAACCAGGAGTTTCCATGCAACACTGATGCCCGACCTGGTCATCATTAAAACTCACCTTGCTGTGTCACAAAAAAACACCCACAAAATCAAGACTACCCATAACACAAGGCCCAAAAACTAAGCCCCCGTGCTAAAACATCCTTTGCAGTTGCCTTTAGCTGTTAATATCGGCAAATTAAACAACATAGGTAAAAATACCCAGCTCGCAAAACATCGTCAAAACCTAACAACCACCTTAGAACAAATAGCTGTTAATACTTCACAAATCAATAAATCTACTGGAATTAGAACACAAAATGACAGCAAAATCAAGGATAAAGAATTACTAAGATGCTCAAAATTACATCATCTAACAAACTTCAAGGGTCAAACTGGGACATTTTTGAAAGTTCAGAATAGCTGTACCGGCTATAAATAGCTATGGCCGGAGTTTTTCTTGCCAATTATTGCCTGATACCGCCAGAAAATTCCAGATAAGTCTAAAAATGAAATTTTAGAGGTATCCTAGAGACTAAACTCACTCAAATTAGGCAATATAACTGAAAACTGGACATTTATCAAAAGAGACTTAATGTCCTGTCACAATTGAACTTATCGCTGTAATTACACCCAACTGCTATATTCAAAAAATATTCAGACACCACTATTTTTCCTATAAAAAAGACAGGCTCTCCACGAAAGTCAACCGTTGCTATTAAGACCCCTCCATCCCCTCAATTTTATGGTCCGATAAGGTCACAAGCAGATAAAAACACTGTTAATAATCGTCCGTAGTGGCATTTCGTGACATATTTGTTGATAAATTCGCAAATATCTTGATTGAGGAGAACCTAAAATCTTTCATGGCTTAAATTTTCAACTCTGGTAAAAAACGAAAACAACATAAAAGTTAAAGAAGTTTAAAACAAAAAAAAATAATGTCCTTGCAGAATTAGTTGCTATTATTGCGTAATACTCTATTATATCTTTGTGGTACCTTGTGGTAGACATAATGAAAATAAACCATATAATAATTTATGATTATGAATAACTTTGATTCTGAGGAGAATAAGAAATGAAACCTCGCAAACAGAAATTATGGAAATTGATATTACTGCTAGTAGTTTTAGTTACTATGGAGTTTTGCCTGGCAGGCCCCAACAGTCCAGATGCGGATCCGTCAACTGGATCTGCACAGACAGCTCCCATAAACGTGCCGCAAGAAAAAGTTGTCCAGCTTGATGAAAAAACTTCAATGACATTTGTTTACATACCTGCTGGCAAATTCATTATGGGGTCTCCGCCCAGTGAATACAGAAGAGAGTTCGATGAGGACCCCGTACATGAAGTCGTCATCACAAAAGGTTTCTACATGGGCAAATATGAGGTCACTCAACAGCAATACCTTGCAATAATGAAATTTCACCCAGGCTTTGTTTTCCCCGGTAATAATCGCCCTGCAGAAAATATAGAATGGCACTCGACAAAAGTATTTATGAGAAAATGGGAATTAAAATCAGGAATAAAATTCAGGCTCCCTACCGAAGCGGAATGGGAATATGCCTGCCGAGCTGGCACTGAAACTGCTTTCTATACAGGCAAGACTATTAGTCCGGACCAGGCAAACTATAATTGCAGATGGACCTATCTTGATAGCCCTAAAGGTCTGGCAATTGACCAGACAAAACCGGTAGGCAGCTATAAACCAAATGCTTTCGGTTTGTATGATATGCACGGAAATGTTGCTGAATGGTGTCAGGACTGGTACCAGGTTGACGCCTATAAACGATCAGAGAAAGAAGATCCGCAAGGTCCAAGAGAAGGTCTGAGCCACGTCCTCAGAGGTGGTTCATGGAGAGACGG
>CAZBKA010000016.1:0-35156 GCA_964492365.1 uncultured Pirellulales bacterium
TACTCCATGCTTCGGATCTTTTCGGCAGAGAAAAAGATGAAAGCCTTAAAAGTTCACTGGGAAATATATTTCAGTGATCTGCCCTATTTTTTTAGTCCAGTCATTGTGAGAGTATTCCCGTCCTTTCGACTCCATATTTAATACTCATATTCATCATTTTCCTCTTTGTTCTGCGGCAATCTGTTTCTATGCACAACTTAGCAAACGCTGCAACTTATATCTTAAAGAAAGGTAATATTCGTATTGACAATAGGTAGGGGCATACCCTTTTACCCCTCAGTAATTGTGTGAAGGGCCAAAAGGGAAAAAACTGCTAAGTTTGCGTCGAACTCTCTAATTATAAATGTTCAAAGATTGGGGTATTGACAATTGCTATATCAAAATAGTTTTTTAGACCCCTCAACTATAAATTACGCAATTAAGCGGTTCTGCGATTAATTCGACAGTTTTATTATGTGTATTAATCGGCTAGTTTGTTTAAAAAACATGATGGTTCTGTGCAGGTATATTTTAAGGGTGAATTTGTTATAGGAATAAAAAACATTGAAAGCTATGGAGTTAGGCGTGATTTTATCGGAATTACAAAGCCTAAATGTCAAACCGTTACAGGTAAACTAAACCAAGTTTAGTATTTATATGTAATTTATTCGGTGGAATGAATTTTTATATAAAGTTGTTATTTTAAGTATAGTTTTTTTAATGACGAAATAACAGCGTTGGTATTGTAAAGAAGAGAAGGTATTGAAAATGAATAGAAGAGCCTTGGATTTGAGTTTTATACAATATTTCGACAATTTGGGGGTGTTTTTCTGTGTCTCCATATTTTCTTTTCTGGGGCGGCAGGCAAGATGGAAAACTAAATGTGAGATTACAGTGTTGCAAATGAAAAATAACGGACTGATATGAAGAAAAAACGTAAACTTTTAATAATTAGCTCTGTTGCGATATTGCTGGTCATAATGACATCTTTTACCTGGTGGATTGTGAGACAGGCCGACTGGCAGATGCGTATGGAACTGTTGCTGCAAACGAGAATGGTTTCAAAAGCGATGGATATCGACAATGTCAAAGCCTTGACCGGTACCGAGGCTGATCTGAATAATCATGACTACCTGCGGCTTAAGGAACAGGTAATGAATATTAAGCAGAGCAATGAAAATTTCCGATTCATATTTCTCATGGGTCGCCGGGTGGATGGAATGGTTTTCTTTGCGGTCGACAGCGAACTGCCTGATTCTGATGGTTACTCACCCCCCGGAGATGAATACCCCAACGCATCCCAAGAGTTTCGCAACATTTTCGATAACTGTCAGGAATTGGTGGTTGGTCCTATTTCTGATCAATGGGGTACGTTAATCACCAGTCTTGTGCCGCTTCTCGACCCACAAACGGGTGTTGTGATTGCGGTGCTTGGTATAGATATCGACGCTACTGACTGGGTTTGGAAAGTAGTTGACCGTTCGGCTTTGCCCCTTGGATTAGCGGTTGTTTTGATTATTATTACTGTATCACTGTTGATGATTTCTGGAAATATCAAGGATCGCAAGCAGGCGGAGGAAAAATTCCGTACTCTTTACGATTCTACCGGTGATGCGATAATGCTGCTGGATGAGAACAGTTTTTACGATTGCAATAAAGCTACATTGAAACTGTTTGGTTGTAAAAATAAAAATGAGTTTTGCGGCAAACACCCGGCAGAGCTATCGCCTGCAACTCAGCCTTGTGGCACGGATTCTCTGGTGTTGGCCAAAAAGCGGATTGCTACCGCAATGGAAACAGGTTCAAATTTATTCGAATGGACCCATAGAAAATTAGATGGAACGGACTTTCCCACTGAGGTGTTGTTAAGTGCTATGGTACTGGACGGAAAAAAGGTTATTCAGTCTGTGATACGTGATATCACCGAACGCAAACAAGTTGAAGAAGTGATCAATGCAGCTAACCAGAAACTACAGGTTAATGAAGAAATTTTGAAACAGACTAATTACAAATTAAATGAACGTGCCAAAGAACTGAACTGTTTGTATAGGCTATCACAATTTGTTGAGCGAGATGATATAACACCGGAAGATGTTTTTCACAAGCTGATAGAACTGATACCTTCAGGATGGCAATATCCTGAGATTACTGTTGCACGAATTACTTTTGAAGGGCAACAGTTTAAAACGAGTGGTTTTTGTGAAACCAACTGGGTTCAATCCGCTGATATAAAACCTCATTTCAAAAAAGCAGGGACCATAGAGGTTTGCTATCTGGAAAATAAACCAATAGCTGACGAAGGACCTTTCCTGAAGGAGGAGAGGGATCTGTTAAATGCTCTGGCTGAACATGTGAGCAGGATTGTCGAACGCAAGGATGCTGAGAAGCAAAAGATAGCATATATGGCGGAACTGGAGCTATCGAAAAAAAAAGCTGATGAAGAAAAAACAAAGCTTTCTACGATGATTTCAGGCATGGAAGAAGGAATTGTATTTGCCGATGCCGAAGACCGCATTGTAGAAATTAATGGCTACATGTGTAAGTTTGTAAATATTTCTCGTGAAGAAATAATCGGTCTCAAAATCAAAGATATTCATCAAGGTAAAATCTTCGACCATGTTAATAAGCTTATAGAAGAATTCCGCCAAAATATTAATAGTGTACCTTTTACCATGCAACGTTCCATTCGTGGTGTAGAAGTAATTTTACGAGTCCAACCGATCTATCAGAATAATTGTTATAACGGAGTTTTGCTTAATGTAATCAATGTTTCAGAACTTGTTGAAGCACGTAAACAGGCTGAAGCGGCGACTGTTGCTAAGAGTGAGTTCCTTGCCAATATGAGCCATGAGATTCGTACACCAATGAATGCAATTATTGGTTTCAGTGATCTGCTGGCAGATGAAGATCTTACAGAAAGTCAAAAAACTGATGTAAATACTATCCGCGATGCAGCAAGAAATTTATTGAATCTTATAAACGACATTTTAGATTTTTCGAAAATTGAAGCTGGTCAGCTCAACACAGAGGTAATTGACTGCTCATTAGGTGATGTCCTTAATTCCATTGAATCAATGATGAAGCCAATGGCTGATAAGAAATCCCTTGATTTCAGGATTATCGAAAATAATGGTCTGCCTGCGCAAATACGCAGCGATCCTACTCGTCTGTACCAGTGTTTAATCAACCTTATTAATAATGCTATAAAATTTACTGACGAGGGGCATGTGTATGTAAATATTTCCCTGGAAGACAGAAATGATCAACCGTATATCCGCTTTGATGTTGCAGATACCGGCATTGGAATACAACTCGATAAACAGGAAGCAGTTTTTGAAGCGTTCAAGCAGGCAGATGGAAGCATAAGCCGCAAATATGGCGGCACAGGGTTAGGATTGGCTATTACGAAACAGTTAACAAAGCTTCTTGGTGGTGAACTTCTTTTAACCAGCGAAGTTGGTAAGGGTTCAACATTCTCACTTATAATACAGGCTGGTGTTGACGTCACAAAACAACCATTGCTGGACAGGCATAATATAGCGGGGATGTTGAAGTATGCGTGCGATAAATCTGCGCAGGTTAAATATACAGGTCACTGTCTGATTGCTGAAGATGTTGTCGCCAACCAGATGGTTATCAAGCGGATGCTGGAAAAAGCCGGGGTTAAAGTGGTAATTGCTAATGATGGTAAAGAGGCTTTACAATATGCACAGAGTATACCATTTGACCTGATTTTTATGGATATCCATATGCCGAATATGAATGGCTATGAAGCTACTGAGGCAATTAGAAAATCAGGAATGACAATACCGATAGTAGCACTGACGGCTAATGCTATGAAGGGTGATGGTGAAAAGTGTTTTGAAGCTGGTTGTGATGATTACCTGGCTAAACCAATTGACCGCAAAAAGCTCCTTCAAATACTTGAAAAGTACTTACCAGTTTCTCATCAGGTGGTGGAAAGTATCAATGCTGTCAAAAATAAAGCTGACGAACTTAGTAATTCCATCTGTGATGCGGCATCACCAAACGATGAAAAAAATATTAATTGGTCTGAGCTTATGGAACGCACGGGGGATGATGAAGAGCTTGTTAAAGATGTCATAGATGTCTGGCTTAAGGAATGTCCTTCACGCATTGAGTCATTGGTGGAAGCGGTAAAAGCAGGCAAATTTAAAGATATCTCTCTACAGGCCCATACGATAAAAGGTTCTGCTGCGACAATTAGTGCGGGCAATTTAGCCCGAGCTGCTCTTCAACTTGAACTTGCCAGTAGGGAAAGAAAGTTGGATGATGCTGAAGCAATGCTTGCCAATATACAAGTTGAATTTGAGAAGCTGAAATCCTTTATAATGCAACCAAACTGGGTGAAAATAGCAAAACAACAATGTAAAACAGAAAATAAGACAACTTAAGTATAGAAAAATAATCTGTACTGGAGAAAAAGTGGAAAATAAAAAGACAAGAAAAATATTGGTCATCGAAGATAGTCAGACCGATTTATTTTTGCTGCAAAAGCACTTGAGCAAGATGGGGTTTGACGTATTATTGGCAAATAATGCTCAAGAGGGAATCTATTCTGCAATTAATGAACGACCAGACATAATCCTGCTGGATGTAATGTTACCAGATATTGATGGATTTGAAGTTTGTGATAAACTCAAGAGCAATTCAAAAACATCTGAAATTCCTGTAATATTTATTTCTTCTAATGATCAGGCATGTAATAAAGCCACAGGGATTAATGCTGGTGCAGTTGATTATATAACCAAACCATTTGATCCGAGCGAACTTAAAGCACGTATTGAGAGTGTGCTTAGAACTATAGTTTTGGAGGAAAAAATTTTGTTGCTTGCCAATACCGATGAGCTTACAGGGTTAAATAATCGCAGGCGATTTTTTGATATCCTCGGACGAGAAATGCTTAGTGCCCGAATGAATGGAAAATCAATGTATATGATGATGTTGGATATTGATCATTTCAAGAATATAAATGATACCTATGGTCATCTTACGGGCGATATAATTCTAAGACAATTGGGGAAAATCCTCAAAGAGAATACATACCCTCTTGATGTTATTGGAAGATATGGTGGTGAAGAGTTTACTATTTTAATGCCTGATACATCGCATTCAGCAGCTATTAAGGCTGCGGAGAAATTGCGCAAGATAATTGATGGGTATTATTGGGATATTGGAGAAAAATGTATTTCAGTTAGTATCAGTATTGGCATAGCCTCTGTAGATTCATACGATTCTCATGAATTAATAAAAAGAGCTGATGATGCTCTTTATAAAGCTAAAGCACAAGGCAGAAACTGTATTGTTTGCTGGGGGGATGATAAAACAGTTGGAACAAAAAAACTATATAATGGGGATTACAATGAATTGCAGCTTAAGGTTTCTACTTTAGCAGAACAGACGCGGTACCAAGTTCTTGAGGTTGTGTCTTCATTTATGAAGACTATAGCTGCGAAAGATCCGTACACAGCCAACCATGCTAAAAATACACAAGCATATGCTCTTGCTATAGCAGATGAAATGAAAGTTTCACAGGAATTGAGGGAAAAAATCAAGATTGCCTCATTATTGCATGATATTGGTAAGATTGGTGTACCCGATTGGCTGTTATTAAAAAGCGGTCCATTGGAAGATTCTGATCGACAAATAATTGAACGGCATCCTATAACCAGTGTTGAAATTTTAGAGCCTATAGGTCTATTTAGGCAGGAACTTCCTATTATCCGGCATCATCATGAAAAATTTGATGGAACTGGTTATCCGGATCATCTAAAGGGTAAAGAGATTCCAATTGGAAGCCGTATTTTGGCGGTTGCAGACGTTTTTGATGCTATGACTTCCGACAGGCCTTACCGTGCGGCAAAACCATGCGAAGACGCCTTATGGGAAATAGTAAATTATTCTGGTTCGCAATTTGATCCGGAAGTTGTTGAAGCTTTTCAACGTGCATATAAAGTGAATAAAGAACAATGGCCTTTAACTCACTGGGATGCAGCGGTTGATCTTACACCTGAGTTTGTAGGGTTGGAAGCATAGTTGTAAGAATAGTTTGTAACAATAGTAAGTAAATATTTTTCAAATATTGGGGAGTTTATATATGACCGATCAATGGAAAAAAATTGAAAAATATGCGTATCTTGGTATTGCATTAAGCTTAATAATTTTGGTGATCATTAGCAGTACTTCGTACCAGAGTCTTATAAAAATAAAAAAAGATTTCAATTGGGCCGCCAGTACCAGAGAAGTGCTTTTTAATCTTTCATATTTTCTTTCCAGCCTTAAAAATGCAAATGCAGAACAACTTGAATCTTTGTTAACCGACAATGATAAGAATCTTGAGCCATATAAATATATTGAAAATAGGGTTAAGTCTCACTTTAAAGGTCTTCACGTAATAGCTCTTGACAATGCTGTTCAGCAATCAAAAATAGATGTGTGTGAAGCACTTGTAATGAAAAAACTACAGAACCTTCAAGATTTAATTAATCTACAGAAAGACAATGGACCGGAAGCTTCCAAGGAGATAATACTGACAGGAATAGGAAAGCAGATCATGGAGGAAATACAGGAGTTGGTTCTGGAAATGGATAAGGATGGGAGGGATTTGCTGGACCAGCGTTCAAGAAGCATAAATCTGAGAATAAGATTAGATGCTGCAGTAAAAATAGCATCGATAGTAATTCTACTCGTAGCTAGTATTCTTATAATTTCCAGAATCAGTTACTTGTTTAAAGTTTATAAAAAAGTTATGACAGAACAGATGGAGTTGGTAGATATGAAATCAAATTTCGTATCTAATGTTTCGCACGAATTAAGAACTCCTCTTAAAGCAATCAGGGAAAGCATTTCTATAGTTTTGAATGAGCAGGCCGGTTCTGTGAATGAAGAACAGAAAAAATTTCTGGTAGTGTCCGAGAGGAACGTGGATCGGCTGGCTAAGTTAATTGATGATGTTCTGGATTTTCAAAAATTGGATGCTGGCAAAACAAAACTTAATATGCATGATAATGATATGAACGAAGTTGTTGAAGAAGTGCATGAACTGATGACTCAACCTGCTAAAAAGAATGGGTTAAGTTTTGCTATGAAACTGGACCGCCAACTACCTAAGATTATGTTTGATAGAGATAAAATTACTCAGGTGCTTACCAATATTGTTAATAATGCTATCAAATTTACAGAGAAGGGCGAGATTACAATAACTACCAGCTGTAAAGGAAACGCTTTATATGTTTCAGTGCAGGATACTGGTATCGGAATCGCTGAGAAAAACTTGCTAAAAATATTTAACAGGTTTGAACAAATATCGAATACTAAATATGGAAAAGCTAGTGGGACAGGTTTGGGACTTTCGATTTCTAAAGAGATAATTCAACTGCATAAGGGTAAAATATGGGCGGAATCTAAGTTGGGTATGGGTACAACAGTTTGGTTTTTATTGCCAATAGTTGAACGGAGAAAGCATTGATGCTTATAGTTTAAAAAAGGAAATTAAGATGAATAAAAAGAAAATTTTATTGGTTGATGACGAAAAAGATACATTGATGGTGCTTGAGAAACAATTGACTATGGATGGATATGCTGTTGTTACTGCAGATAGCGGAACCAGAGCTTTGTCTTTGGCAAAGTCAGAACAGCCTGATCTTATTGTGCTCGATATAAAAATGCCGGATATGGATGGGGGAGAAGTTGCATTTCGGCTAACAGAAAGTCCAATAACCAAGGATATTCCTATTGTGTATTCTACTTGCCTTTTATCAGGAAACGAAAACTATAAATCTGGTGAAAAAATAATGCTGGCTAAATCAAAAGACTCTAAAGAACTTATAGCAGTTATTGGCAAGGTATTGGCCGAACGAAGTAAAAAGTGATTACTTGCCAAGTGCTATACTTTCAATACAGAGAACATTTGTTGATACATCGGAATCAATAGCATTGCTCTTGTGCCTTGGTTGAATTAAATTAGCAACAGCTTTTGCTTATTGATTCCAAGTATCCGTCACACTTTTTCTCTTTGTCATCGCTGCATTTATGATAAGCAGCGTCTATTGTTGCATAGGTTAAAGTTTCGGAACTGATACATCCTGGACAGTCTTAAGCTGACTCTTGAGTGTCTCGATAAGCTTTTCAAGTTCTTTGATTTTTGTTTCGGAGGTCAGGGCTTTTTGAGTCTGCTCCTTAAGCTGGGTTGTAAGCTGTGCATTTGCTGTCGCGGCATCAGCGGCAGTATCTTTTGCCTTGGTAAGAGCATCAACCTGTGCTTTCAGTTTATTACTTTCTTCTGTAATCACAGAAACACTTGCATTAACTTTTTCCAAATCGGCTTTAAGAGTGTCTCTTTCTATGATTGTTGCGGCAAGGGTGTTATTTATTTCGGCTGTGTTTGCTTTCATAGTTGCCAATTCGGCTTTTGCGGAAGCCAAGTCAGCTTTGGCATTTTCAAGCTCTTTGACGCTACGATCACAACCTGTTAAGGTTGCAAGTAATACTGCTCCCAAGGTGACAATAATAATTTTATGTAGTTTCATTTTTCTTTCCTTTCTTCTAAAAAATATTGTGTGTTATTTGTTGATGGGAATCTGATGGTACTCCTCTTTTTCTCACAACTAATCTGTGTCTGGAATTTTCCATATCAAATGCTTGGCTGCACAGCCAAACCTTTCTATTTTGCAATATGTAAAAACCATCTAAAGTCTGCAACTAATTAATTCTGAGCATTATGCAACTCATGAAAAAAATATTCTTACGGTGCCCAGGTGCTCAGATCTCCTTTTTCACTAACTTATGTATAAATCTGAACTCCGAGCCTGTCAAATGAATTTTACTGTTTATTTTCATATCTTAATCTGTAAGTGAAACAGCTTGGCTTTTTATATTTTGCTTATTTTGTCAGGCAGGTTCGCATGCAGATATATCTTAAGGTTGCTATGAATATTGCCCAGGCGAATGGGATCATGATTATCATGTGCAAGGGGGTGATCTGTATGTGACGATTCATGATTGTTAGAGTTCCAACAATGCTTGAGATAAAGAAAAGCTGAAAAATGATCATTGCTAAGAACATCGCAAGCATTGGTTTTTTGTAACAGAATAAATTTATTGTAAACATAAGAGGCATCATGACGAGCGGGGTTACAGAATAGTTTATGTTGAGAGCGTCGAAAATTAATTCGTGACCTTTAACTGTTAGCGGGGGCATTACTGTTGCTAATAGTTGTGTTATTATTGCAAATGATGTTACTAAAACAGTAGCCCATATAGTTGTTACTGCTGCGATGGTCAGAGTTGAGTAGAATCGTTGTTTTCGTCCGCTGGTAACTAACAAACTTGAATGTATCCACAGGTTCATGTAAATGACCATTAATCCTGACATAGCAAATATGATATTTTTGACGCTGCCTTGCATATAACATAAAAAACATAGTATCGGCAGCATAAGCATTAAAAATCTTATCCAGTCTTGGCGATATTGCGAGATTAATAGGCAGAAAGTTTTGTAAAAACCGCCCCAGATGTGCTGACCTAAGCTACCGATTTCTGCTCGTCCAATCCGGGATATAAAAAAGTTTTCCACAGAGGAATTTATTTTATTTAAGTTGGGCTTTTTTTTGTCCTTTTCTGCTAATTTTAATTGCTTATACTTGAACATTTTTTTCGTGTTCCATGCGTCAAATGTTCCCATCCAGAGCTGGGTGCAATATTTTCTTGGCATATTTGGGTTGGCCCAATGGTGCCATGCGAGGATGTTGACGGCTGCGCCTAAGGGTATCATTATTAGGGGAGCTTCTACGATTGCAAGTACGATAATTGCGCCTAAATTTATTAGTTGGTTGCCTATCATGATTAATGGTATTAGGGCAAAAGCAATGGACCAGTTTCTAAGTTTGAATACGAACCAGACTGATAGCCAATAAAAGATGGTGAATGTTGAAAATGCTGAGAGGCAAGCTAGGATTGTTTTGCCGAGGTTCAAGTCGGGATAAAAGATAAAGCTTAGTGACCATAAGAATGAGATAGACAGACCTATATAAAACAAGAAATTTCTGGGTATTTTTGTGTGGTCTGGGAGGCAGTATGAAAATGGTTTTGTTAGGACATCTATAGGTAAGCTGGCTATGAACATGCTTACGTAGAATATCCATAGGATGGGGTAGGAAAAGTTACCTGTTCTGTTTATTGTTGACGTTTCTGTGATGGCCGTAGCGATGGGGAATGCAGTTGCGGCCGAGAATAACCCAAGAAACCAGTTGCTTCTTTTCTGATACAGATGTTTTAAATTTGCGGTTAGGATGGTCATTGTTTTCTCCCTTTAGCTTACAACGATTTTGTAGAGTTCATCTAAGGATAGTGGTTTGATTTCTATTTCACAGTTCAGGGCTTTGGCTATGTCTTCTAATTGTTCCTGTGTGTAATCCTGCACGGTTATTATGGCTTTGCTGGTGCTGGTTTGGGCCGTGATTGTGTTTTTAAATGGCAGTGTTGTTGGGAGTGGGCCATTCAAGGATGTCAGGGTGAAGCGGGTGTATTTTTCTCTTAGCTGATCAAAACTGCAATCGCATAGTATTTGTCCTTTACGCATTATTATTGCGTGGTCGATGACTTTTTCGACGTCGCTCAGGATGTGTGAGGAGATTATTATTGTGCGGGTTGGGTCCTGGATTATCTGTAGGAGCAGGTCGAGGAACTGGCTTCGGGCGATTGGGTCGAGGGCTGATGCGGGTTCATCTAAGATGAGCAGTTCCGGTTCAAATGCTATTGCTAATAGTATGGAGACTTTTTGTCTTTGTCCTGGGGATAGTGAGCCTACACGGTCGGAGAGGGAGATATCAAAATCTTTTATGTATCTGTCCTGTAATTCTTTGTTCCATGTTTTGTAGTATGCACTTACATAGTTGATTAATTGCTTTACTGTCATCCAGTCGAGGAGTTCGCCTTCCTGATGGACGTAGCCTATGCGTGCGAGTTCTTTTGGGCCTAATTTTGCCGCGTCTGCCTGAAATGTTGTGCATTGGCCTTTGTCGGGTAGGTAGAGACCTATGATGTGCCTCAGGAGTGTGCTTTTGCCTGAACCGTTAGCTCCTAAGAGACCTATGATTTGACCTGCGTTTATTTTGAGGTCGATGCTGTCGAGGGACTGTATTTTGCTGAATTTTTTTGAGACGTTAGTCATTTGGGTTATTGTGTTTTCGATTGTCATTTTTGCCTCCGCTGTTTTGAGATATAATCATTGTAATGTTTTTTGAAGAATTCTATTGCCTGCTCTTCGGAAACGCCGAGCTGAATTGCTGTGATAGCTGCTTTGTTTATGATGTTGTCGAACAGTTCTGATTTTATCTGGGTTAGCTGGGATTTTTTTACTTTGGTAACGAAAAGGCCTACGCCTCGTTTTCTCTCGACGAGGTTTTCTGCTTCTAAGAATGAATAAGCTTTGCTGATGGTCATGGGGTTTACTTTTAGACGGGCAGCGAGGTCCCGGACTGTTTCCAGCTGGTCGCCTTCTTTCAGACCATCAGTCATTATCTGCTGACGTATTTGGCGCATGACCTGGCGGTAAATAGGTACGCCGCTATGATAATCTATTTCTAATAACATAAAGCCTGTTCCTTTTGTATAGTGTATTACTTACTTAATACACCATACAATGGTGTTTAATCTTGTCAACAGGAAAAATAATATTTTTTTTAAAAAAGTTCAGGTTTGGGGTGGGCGGTTGGCTTTTTTTTGTAAATTGTTGTATTACCACAGTTTATTTTAAAATGTCTGTTTTTGGTATACTTTTAATAGGAGATTTGGCGTGCGTGTTTTATCTGGGATACAGCCATCAGGGGTGCTTCATATAGGCAAATTATGGATGAACAAATATACAGTGCATAAATATACTAAGTTTACCCATAATGTTGCTTGCGGAGCGAGAGTTTACTTAACATAGTTCATTATGTCATGGGTTGCTGGTTTGAATATGTAACGGATATATTGTAATTTTATTATCGACCAATTCAACAGGTCTCATTTCTGCTAATAATTGTTCGAGATTTGAGATTTGAGATTTAACATTAGAGAGCCGATTTTGTTTTTGTTGAAGTGTTTGTGGTATATTTGTTGTTTTTTCTATTAAAGTAAGAAAGGTTGTGGCATTTTTGAGGCCTGATTCTGAAGCGTTCTTTTGTGCCAGCGCTCCAGCCAGGTTTATTTCCTGAGTTAACCGCATTTGAAACAAAAAGTCAGAGGTGCCTTCCGGGCAGGCACCACTTGTTTGAAGTTTGTCTTCCTGCTGTTTTATCATATCGAGTTTTGCCTGGATGCCGACTATTTCGATGTCTACTGACTGAGTGGTTTTGTTAAATTCACAGATGCTTTCTTGTGCTTCTCTAACGGTTTGATATTTAACCACTTTTTTAATTTTTTCAAACTCGGGGGCTGTATTTTTTTCCTCGATTTCAAGTTGCGAAATCATTTTTTCCAATTCAGTTTTTTCATTGCTATATTCATCCAGTTGGTTTTGTGCTTCTTTGAATTTTTTATAAGTGATATAGTTGAGGCCGTCAATTATTGCCTGAGCATTTCTCCGCACCTCTTCCTCGTCATAACCGTAAACATGGAAGCAAGATATCTCATTAGTGTCCCTGACAAACGAGCCAATCGTACCTGAACGGATCTTACTTGCGACAGTTTGGCGATATTCCTTCGGGACCAACGAATAACTACACCCTATTACAGAAAAGAGTTCTGAACTATTTCCTAAGCTAAAGCCGCCTTTGGGATAGTTAAAATAAAGTTTTGCTAAAAATGTTGGATGGCCATTTGAGTTATATTCTCTTTCAGATATATCTTGTTCCATTTCGGATTTTTGGAATTCTAAATTAAGTTTCCACTTGTCATTCTGCTCTGAATAGGCAGTAGATGAGATATATGTAACAAGTAACACAATTAATAAAAAAACTTTCTTTATTGTATTCATTATTATTTTCCCTTTCTAATATTTTTTCAATTTCAATTGTGCTTGTATTCCTGCATTGAAATCCGGAAATGAATCGGCTATTTCACAATATAATTTTTTTGCATGTTCTTCTCCGCCAGCCTGGTTGGCGAAGATGTCAGCTACTGTTAAAAGCTGGGCCGCTTGTGCTGCGCGGGTGATGGAGAGTTTGGCTTGAGCTAATGTAAGATTATTTGTTTCCTGGGTGGTTGGTTGTAATTTTACTTGCCAGACTGTGGTTGTGGTTGCTGCTATCAGTATGGTTGCTGCAACGGCTAAGATGGTTTGGTTTATTTTTTTCTTCTTTTGTTGGAAGATTCTGGCTTTAAGTTCGGCTGGTGCGTCTGGCAACTTGTAGCGTTTTAGCATTTCTTCGATTTTTTTATCTTTGTTATCCATGGTTTTACCTGCTGCTATTAAGTTGTTCCTTTAGTTTGTCCATTGCGTATCGGTATCGACTGGTAATAGTGTTTATAGATAGGCCTATAGTTTTTGATATTTGTGCAAATGTTTTATTTTCATAAACTTTCATGTGTAAGACTTCCCGCTGTTGGGGGGATAGCTTTTTGATAGCGTTTTCGAGCATCTCTCTTTCTTCATGGTTTGTTTCGTTTTTGTCTAAGTGTTCTATGAATAGTTTAGAAGGTGAATTTTCTGCTAACAATCTAAGGCGGTTGTCTTTTTTGATAATCTCATAGCATTGGTTACGAATGGCTGTCGTGAGATAGCTTTCATATGATTCGATTTTTAAAATACTGTTTCCCATTTTTATCATCTTAACAAAAACCTGCTGAAGAGCGTCTTCTGCGGCGGAATGATTGGCTAATATCATCAGGGCGTAATTGTAAAGCTTATTGGCATATTTATCGTATGCTGTTTGCACTTCGGTTTTAACACCAAAAAAGTTTCCTCGCATTTGTCCATTCACAATAGTTGTTCAAATTACCTCTTTTTATAATTATAGACTGTTATGGTAAGGGTTTTTGTCTAAAAAATAAATATTTTTGCATATCTAATTATGCAATTAATAGAATTGAATACAATAATCCCTTTTGGGGGTGATGCTGTGAATATTATGTATGGTTTTGAGGATGATGAGCTTTTTGGGGTGGGCGGTTGACTTTTTTTGTAAATTGTTGTATTATCACAGTTTATTTTAAAATGTCTGTTTTTGGTATACTTTTAATTTAGGAGATTTGGCGTGCGTGTTTTATCTGGGATACAGCCATCAGGGGTGCTTCATATAGGCAACTATTTTGGTGCGATGAGGCAGCATTTGAAGCTTCAGGCTGAAAATGACGGGTTTTATTTCATAGCAGATTACCATGCGATGACGAGCAATCCGGCAGCGGATGATCTGGCTAAGCGAAGTCTTGGTGTGGCTATGGATTACATAGCATTGGGTATTGATACTGAAAAGACGGTTTTCTGGCGTCAATCTGATGTTTGTGAGGTAATGGAGCTTGCGTGGATTCTCTCTTGTATTACTCCTATGGGGCTTTTGCAGAGGTGTACGAGTTACAAAGATAAGGTGGCACAGGGTTTAACGCCAAATCATGGTTTATTTGCTTACCCTGTACTGATGGCAGCAGATATTTTGATCTTTCATAGCGATCTTGTGCCTGTTGGAGCTGACCAGAAGCAGCATATTGAGGTTACCCGTGATATTGCAATGAAGTTTAATAGTACTTATGGTGAAGATATTTTGACATTGCCTAAGGATTATATCATGGAATCTGTGGCGGTTGTTCCAGGTATTGACGGCAGGAAGATGAGCAAGAGCTACGATAATACGATTGGGATATTTGAGTCTGAGAAGTCGGCTAAGAAAAAGATAATGCGTATTGTTACTGATTCAACGCCTGTTGAAGATCCCAAGGACCCTGATAAGTGCAATGTTTTTGCATTGCTGAAGCTTTTTGCCATTGCTGAAGAGCTTGAGGAGTGGAAAGCAAGATATCGTGCTGGTGGAATGGGTTACGGTGATGTTAAGAAACGTGTTGCGGAGCTTTTTGGAGAATATTTCGGGCCTTTCAGAGATAGGAGGGCAGAACTGGAAAATGATATTGATTATGTGAAAGATGTTCTCAGGAGCGGTGCTGCCAGGGCAAAGGCAGTTGCGGCTGAGACTCTTGAAAATGTCCGGCAGGTGGTTGGATTACGAGGCAAGTGTTGAGCGAAAAAATTGTTACTATCGCCAAGTTTGATGATGTTATGGAGGCAGAGCTTGCGGTACAGAGGTTGGCTGATTATGATATCAGGGCGATATTGAATGGTAAAAATTTTGCTGGTATGTATGCGGGGCTTGGAGTTGATCTGTTTAATGTAGGGTTGCAGGTGCTGGAAAGTGATGCTGACAAGGCAATTGAAATTTTAGGCAGCATTAAGAGTGATGAAAGTAACGAGAGTGATGATATTTTTGAAGATGACGATGATGGGAGTGACGATTGAGTGATTATAGGGTAAATCTTGATATTTTCGCAGGTCCTATGGATCTGCTTTTGTACCTTATTCGCAAGGATGAGGTTGATATTTATGATATTCCTATCGCCAAGGTAACGGATCAGTATGTGCATTATATTGATATGCTGAAAGATTTCGATATTGATTTGGCGGGTGATTTTCTTGTTATGGCGGCGACGCTGATGCATATTAAGTCGGCGATGCTTTTGCCTAAGACCGAGTCTGAGGATGGCAGCGGGGAGGATGGCGAATTGATTGATCCTCGCAGTGAGCTTATCGGTCAGCTTCTGGAGTATAAGAAATACAAGGATGCTGCAAATCTTCTGGAGTCTGCGGCGGAAAGCAGAGAAGATCGGTTCAGCAGACCTAGTACTATAATTGACAGTCTAAAGCCTGAATCAGAACCTGAGGTTGATCTTGACCAGGTTAATATATGGGATCTGCTTGAGGCGTTTGACCGGGTTATGAAGGCGACGGGGAAATACTTCGATATCAGCCATATTAAAGATGATACACCTATAGACCTTCACCAGATCGATATATTGAGCAATTTACAGTCTCGCGGGTCGATGAGTTTCGAAAGTATATTTGAGGGGGTCAGGAACAGGGTGAAAATGGTTGGGCTGTTTTTGGCGATTCTTGAACTTACCCGGGGCAAGCTTATCTGGATTGAGCAGGATGAGGCATCGAAGTCGTTTTTTGTTAAGGCATTGACGGATGAGCCTGCGGCACAGGCGGTTCAAAGAGCGATTCTTGCTACCGAAGAAGAGCAATTACTTTGGATGCAGGAGCAGATGGAAAAGCAGGAGCTGGGTGAGCGTGTTGTTGATAGTGAATTGAATGATAGTGAATTACGTCTGGAGAATGAGGAAGCGGTTGATCTTGAAGAAGATGCGGATTCTCTTGAGACTTTGGTTGGCGGAGCAGTTGAAGGTTTGACTGAGGATGAGTTCGGAGATGAATTTGAAGATGTTGAAAAACTTGATGAATCGGTTGAGTTGGCGGGGATACCTATATTTGAGTTGCCAGCGGAGAAGAAAAGAAAGCCGGTTGTTGTTGAAGATAAGTCCGATGAAAAAAAATTACAAGCTGGTCCGATTCGTATAGTTGAGTTGCCAGCCGATTTAAACGCTTTTGAGGGACAGCATCGGGATAACGAAGAAAAATTAGCTGAAGATTATTCTGATTAAATGGTTGACAAAGTTTTACTTCAATATTTAAAATAAGCTTCTTTAGAATAGATCTAACCACTGTTTGTTAAAATATGAACAGGAAAGGAAGGAAGATATGTCTGGTAATGTAATAGAGTTGGATGACGCCAAGTTTGATGAGATTGTTCGCGGGACAGATGGACCGGTGTTGGTTGATTTTTGGGCGCCATGGTGTGGGCCTTGCAAGATGATGGCGCCTATTATTGGTGAAATAGCTGATGATTATGCCGGCAAAGCTAAGATATGTAAGCTGGATACCGATGAGGCCAGAGATAGTGCGATGGAATTTGGTATAAGTGCTATTCCGACGATCATTCTTTTTAAGAACGGTGCAGTTGAAAAGAAATGGGTTGGTCTTACGAGCAAAAAAGACATGGCTGAGGCTATTGATGAGTTGTTGTAAAATATTGTAATAAAAGTAACGTTAAAAAAAATTGCAGCCCCGACTTGTTCGGGGTTTTTTTATTAAAAAATGGTTTTAGGCTGCTTTAAAGCAAAAAAATATTTGAAAACATAAATCGCTAATATTTGACAATAGGTGGTTTTTTGTTACACTTTGTAACATGTTTTTCAAGTTTTAGATGTTTATTTCGTTGTTTTTGCAGAAGGACTTTGTGTAAGTGATGGAAATTAAGCCTTTTAGAGCGATTAGGTTTGATAGTGGTGTCGTTGGAGATGTTGGTAATTGTATATCTCCTCCTTACGATGTAATCAATTCTCAACAGCAGCAGATGTTTTATGAAAAAAGCGACTATAACATAGTACGAATTATTCTGGGCAAAGAACAGCCTGGCGATAACGAAACGGCTAATAAATATACCAGGGCGGCGGATTATTTTAAGGAATGGTTGAAAAAGGGCGTTTTGAAGCAGGATGAAAAAGAAGCTATCTATGCCTATGTTCAGGATTTTGAGGTGAAAGGTAAGATGGTTCAGCGTAACAGCTTTATCGCATCTACGAAACTTGAGCCTTTCGGTCCTGTGGTTCGGCCTCATGAGAAGACGCTTGACGGACCCATTATTGACAGACTTAAACTTAATAAAGCTACAAAAGCAATGTTCGGTCTGGTTTATATCGTTTATGATGATCCCAAGATGGTAGCAGATAAGATTATCGAGAAAGTTATGGCTGACAGCGGGGCATTGATTGATTTTGTCGATGAGCAGGATGTCCGGCATCGTCTTTATGCTATTACAGCTAGTGATGATATAGCATCGATAGTAAAAATGATGGGCAATAAGAGTGGTATTATTGCTGATGGTCATCATCGCTATACGACGGCATTGAATTATGCAAAGGACCCAGCTAATAATGCTACCGGTTACCAGATACTTGCTTTTTCCAATACCTGCCAAGAAGGTTTGCTGGTTTTGGCGACTCACAGGCTGTTGAAGAACATTAAGGATTTTGATGTCGATACGCTGCTTGAGAGTTTAAAAGAAGATTTTAAGATTACTGCGTATAAGTTCAAAAATGAGGCGGGCAAAGCGCGTGCCCGTTCGAAATCTCTCGGACAGATGAAAGCTGAGCAGGATAATGGGAAGAATGCGTTTGTTGTTTATACCGGCGATGATGCGTTCTGGACCATTGTATTGAAAGATATTAAGGCTATGGATGCAATGGCTGCGGGTATGAGTGATGCGTGGAAGAGTCTTGATGTTGCAGTATTGCATAAGCTTATTCTTGAGAAACTTTTTGGTATTGATGAGAAGCGTCTTGCAGAGCAAACGAACCTAGAATATATGAAAGATACGCCTAACGCGATAGATGATTGTATTGCAGAGGCAGATGATGGGAAAAAACAGGCGATATTTTTTATGAATCCGCCTATGATTAAGCAAATTGAAAGTGTGGCTGACGAAGGTGAAAAGATGCCTCAGAAGTCAACTTACTTTTTCCCTAAAGTGTATACTGGTTTGACAATAGATAAAATATAAACATTTATTAACAGGAGTAAGCGAAATGGTTGATTGGAAGAATCCGCCCAGGCTTTTCATTCCAGGGCCAGTAAAAGTGAATGATGATGTTCTGCAGCAGTTGGCAAGGCCCACGTTGGGACATCGAGGCAAAGAGTATGCTCAACTTCAAGGTGATACAGTTGATATGCTTAAGAAGATTTTATTTACACAGCAGAACGTATTTTTGTCGACATCAAGTGCGTCGGGCATATGGGAAGCTGCGATCAGGAACTGTGTTGGAAGGGATGAGACAGTTCTTTGTACGATGTGTGGAGCATTTAGTGACAAGTGGGCTGAAGTTGTAACAAGCTGTGACAGAAAGGCAGATGAGCTTAAGGTTGAATGGGGCCAGGCAATAACCGCAGAGATGGTAGATAAGAGGCTTGCCAGCGGTAAATATGCGGCTGTTACTCTTGTATATAACGAGACTTCAACGGGTTTGACGAATCCGATTTTAGAAATAACCAATATGATGAAGAAAAAGTATCCTGATGTGCTGATCTTTGTGGATGCTGTTTCAGCGATGGTTGGTTTGCCTATTAAGTTTGATGAGTATGGCTGGGATATTACTTTCGCTTCAGTACAGAAGGCGTTTGCGATTCCACCGGGATTGGCAGTTGCTGTTGTGAGCAATCGAGCATTGGCAAAGAGTGCGACTGTTCCTAACAGGGGTTACTATTTTGACTTCCAGCTCTGGGCAAAATCGGCAGCTAAGAACCAGACGCTGACTACTCCCAGTATTCCTCATATTATGGCTTTGAATTATCAATGTGAAAAGCTCGTTAAAGAGGGTATGGAACACGTCTGGGCTCGTCATAAAGAGATGGGTGATTTTGTTCGCAGCTGGGCGAAAAAGAATTTCGCTTTGTTCTGTGAAGAGAAGTATGCATCTAATACTATGACAACGGTCAAGAATACCAAAGGCATAGATGTTGGTAAGGTTATAAAGGGCATTCAGGAAAAGCACAATTCTGTGTTCGGTAATGGTTATGGCGATTTGAAAGAAAAAACTTTCAGAATAGCTCATATGGGTGATATTACCTTGGGCGATATGAAAGAACTGCTGGGCTGGATTGACGATGAGCTCAAGTAAGCAGTGATTTATAGTTAAAATTAAAAAGCCCCGATTTAATGTCGGGGCTTTTTTTATTATTTAAGTTTGATCTGTTTGTATTTAGCACGTCGGTGTGCGATTCTGTCTGGGTTTTCCTCAATGAGTATTTCTTCATATTCGGCGAAGTTGCCCTGGAACCATTGTGTTTGACCATTGCCCTGGAAAATCAGAAGGTGTGTGCAGATTCGGTCAAGGAAGAATCGGTCATGGCTTATTACCATTGCGCATCCCTGGAAGTCGATAATTGCTTGTTCGAGGACTCTCATTGTGTTTACATCAAGGTCGTTTGTCGGTTCGTCGAGTAATATCAGGTTTCCTCCTCTTCGGAGCATTTTTGCCAGGTGTACCCTGTTTCGTTCGCCTCCTGAGCACTGGGACAGTTTTTTCTGTTGTTGTGTGCCCCGGAAATTAAATCTTGCGACATAAGCTCGTGAAGCCATTTCAAAACCGCCTACGACGATAGAATCTTTTCCATCAGCTATTTCCTCGAAAATTGTTTTATTGTCGTCGAGAGCGTCACGGTGCTGATCGACGTGGCCTATAGAGACGGTCGGTCCAATTTCTATCTGACCGGAATCTGGTTTTTCCTGTCCAGTTATCATTCGGAAGAGGGTTGTTTTTCCTATTCCGTTGGGACCAATGACACCTACGACGGCATTTGGCGGCATCTCGAATGAGCAGTTTTCGATGATGATATTACCGCCAAAGGCTTTGGAAACATTGCGGAAAGAGACAACTTTTTGACCTAGTCGCTGGCCTGAAGGTATCTGTATGAGCACATCACTTCGGGTGTCGAAGGTTTGCTCGTTTGCCAATTGTTCATAGGAGTTTATACGCGCCTGATTTTTTTTGTTCCTTGCTTTTGCAGAGGTGTTTATCCATGCGAGTTCTCTTTGCAGCGTTTTTTGCCTCTGTGATTCTTTCTTTTCGCTTATCCTTAGCATTTCAGCTTTTTGTTTTAACCATGATGAATAATTTCCTTCGAATGGTATTCCCTTGGTGTTTTCTATTTCGAGGATCCATTTCGTGATATTGTCGAGGAAGTACCTGTCGTGTGTTACGATAATTACGGTTCCATGATATTCACGTAAGGCAGTTTCGAGCCATTGAACGGTTTCAGCATCAAGGTGGTTTGTTGGTTCATCGAGCAGGAGGAGGTCCGGTTTTTCGAGAAGAGCCATACAGAGAGCTACTCTTCGTCGTTCACCTCCGGAGAGCTGAGTTACGAGCATATTATCATCAGGCAATACCATTGCGTCTGAGACGATATCTATTGTTCGGTCGGTTTGCCAGCCATCACAGGCATCGATTTTATCTTGGAGAACGCCCATTTCTTCGAGTAGTTTCTCCATCTGGTTTTCATATTTAGGGTCGGCAAGCTGGGCTGATATTTCATTGAAACGTTCAACCATATCAAGGGTTGATTTTATCGCAGAGTAGAGGTTTTCTCTTACGGTTTTATTCAATTCTAACTGGGGTTCCTGTGCGACATATCTGATTTTCATTTTTGGTGCTAACTTAGCATCGCCATGGAAGTCATTGTCGACGCCGGCCATTATTTTTAATAGTGTACTTTTACCAGCACCGTTTTCACCGACGACGCCGATCTTTGCACCATAAAAAAATGAGAGTGATATATCATTGAGCACTTCTTTGTTACCAAAGCTTTTGCAGACATTGCTCATTTCATATACAAACTGTGGAGGCATATTTTATTGTTCCTTTTATTTAGTTAAAACCAGGGGTTATTTGAGTTAAAAAATATACTTGTATTCTGATTATTGTTAGCAAAACACATGGTATGACTGATAATATAACATCAAATGGGTTTTTTAGCCAGTATTTTCTGAAATTTCAAATAAGGTCTATTGGCAGGATATTTTTTTAATCGAAAAATCAAGCATCCTTTTGGGGGTAGGGTTTTTGTTTTATTGGAGAACGAGTAAAAAATAGGTTGACGAGGCGAACCTATTTTTCTTAAAATCGTATTTAAGATGTTTGGTGATTTTTGGGAATTTAGGAGAAAAAAAATGACAGCACAAATTATCGAACAAAGGCAAAATATGAGCAAGTGGTTCTTGTTGATTTTTGTTGCCTTGTTTATTGTGGCGGTACCGGGTGGTGTTTTTGCACAGGACGAAGATTGTATTGAAGCCTTGAAGAAAACTAGCAGGGCTTTTTCCGGCATTGCCAAGACGGCTTCGCCGGCGGTTGTTGGTATCAAAGTAGAAAAGCAGCCTGTCAAGAGTACCAGTCCGTACGGTCAAAACAACGTTAATCCATTTGAAGATGATTTTTACGATTTCTTTTTCAAACAACAGCCTAATACTTATCCCAATCAGCCTCAGCAAAAAACACCTACTCAGACTGCACAGGGTACAGGTTTTATAATTTCAAAAGACGGTTATATATTAACTAATAATCATGTGGCCAGCAATTCTGCGGGAATAGTGGTAACATTGTCTGACGGTACAGAACTTGAGGCAAAAATTATCGGCACCGACCCTGATTCTGATGTTGCGGTTTTAAAAATCGAAAGAAATGATTTACCTTATCTTGAGATGGCTAATTCAGATGAAGTTGAAGTTGGTGAGTGGGTTATTGCTATCGGCAATCCGTTCGGTCTTAGTCATACGGTGACAGCGGGTATTGTAAGCGCTAAGGGCAGAAATATCGGATTATCGACATATGAGGATTTTATACAAACAGATGCAGCGATCAATCCGGGTAATTCCGGCGGGCCTTTGCTGAATCTTGATGGTAAGGTGGTTGGTATCAATACTGCTATAATAAGCGAGGTTCGCAGCTATGCGGGCATCGGTTTGGCTATTCCAATTAACATGGCAAAGTCTATCTGTGAGCAGATTATTCAAGGGGGCACGGTAGTTCGCGGTTATCTTGGTGTTTCGCTCCAGGACTTGACTGCTGAGTTGGCAGAATCTTTTGGCCTTGATGGTACTAAGGGGGCACTTCTTGTTGAGGTAACAAAGGATTCGGCGGCAGATAAGGCTGGGCTTCAACAAGGTGATGTTATTGTTGAATTTGATGGGCAGGCTGTTGAGGACAAGGATTCATTCCGGAACAAGGTTGCGATTACCAAACCAGGGACTAAATGCAAAGTTGTCGCTATGCGTAACGGTGAGCAAAAAACATTTACGGTTGTTCTTGATGAGAGGCCTACAAATCTTAGTTTTACTTCACAGCAGAGCGAAATAGCTGCGGATATTGGTTTTATGGTTCAGGATCTGACAGCAGATGTTGCAAAGCAGTTGGGTTATGAAGATATGAGAGGCGTTATTATCAGCAGTGTGGAATCTGCTTCTTATGCATCGAAGATGGGGCTTACAGCAGGTCTTTTGATACTTGAAGTTAACCGTGTGCCTGTCAGCAATGTGCGTGAATTTAACGATCAGATAAAGATTGATGCTGAGAATGGTTCTATCCTGCTGCTTGTCACTAATGGCCGGTTTGCACAGTATGTCCCTATCAAGGTTGATACGAAATAAACAAGATTTTTAAATTTTTGAATATATTGAAACCCCTTACTTTCTTGTGAGGGGTTTTTTTATTATTAGCAGGTTTCTAATGGTTTTTTAGTTGTTATGGGTTAAGTTGTTTTTTATACTTTTCAGCATGGTTGAGAAAATACTTTCATTTTATACACGGTTTTTTGCGATCTGGGTGGTTGTTTTCGGTATTGTCGCTTATCTTTTCCCAGGGCTTTTTATTGCAATTAAAGGATATAACGAATTGTTCTTTGGGCTGACAATGTTTGGCATAGGAGCGGTTCTTTCTGTTGGTGATTTTAAAGAGATTGCAAAGAAGCCTATGATAGTATTGATAGGTACCTGTGCGCAATTTACTATTATGCCTTTCGGAGCGTTTTTGGTTGCGAAGCTTTTTCAATTATCTCCCGAGATTACGGTTGGGCTGGTACTTACGGGGGCGGCGCCGGGAGCGATGGCGAGCAATGTGATGAGTTATATTGCAAAGGCTGATACTGCCTATTCTGTTTCGCTGACGACGGTATCGACGCTGCTTTGCCCAGTGCTTACACCTGCGTTAACCTTGCTTTTGGCTGGGTCCGTTTTGGATGTTCCTTTTATGGATATGATGTTTAGTGTTTTGAGAATGGTTATTTTGCCTTTGATGTTGGGGTTTGCGACAAGGCATTATTTTTCCAAGGGGATTGAAAAGGTAATTTACGTTTTTCCGGCAATATCTGTTACGTTCATAATTTTTGTGTGTAGCCTGGTAATAGCGACTAATCGGGAGTATCTGGGGCAGGTAACGGGTATAGTACTTATTGCGGGGTTAGTGCTGAATTTTTTAGGTCTGACATTGGGCTATGGTGTGGCCAAGTTTTTCAGGATGAATGTTAAAAGACGGCGTACTCTGGCGATAGAGGTGGGTATGCAAAATGCGGGATTGGGTACGGTTCTGGCATTGAAGCATTTCAACGAAAGGGTGGCAATACCGGCGGCAATTTTTGTGTTTGTGTGCATAATTACAGCGTCTTTATTGGCAGCTTGGTGGCAAAAGACCGATTTAAGGGCTGAAAATGCGGTTTTAAAGTAGAATTGTGAATGATAGTTATTAGAAGATAATATTGCATTTTGTTGGGTAATTGCTATAATCTGACAATATTGTAGTTTGTTTAAAAGAGTTTTTCGGGCAGACCGGTTCGTATCCGGCCTGCCTGTTGTGTGTAAAGAAGGAAATTTTAGGAGTATTACTATGGGTTGTAATTTGGCGATTGCTGGTGTTACCGGTGCGGTCGGTCAGGAATTTTTAAGAATTCTTGAGCAAAGAGATTTTCCATTTGATTCGTTAAAGATGCTTGCTAGCGGCAGGTCTGCTGGTAAGAATATCGAATTCAAGGGCAAGACATATACAGTTGAAGAAATGACGAAGGATAGTTTTAAGGGAGTTGACATTGCTTTGTTCAGCGCGGGCGGACCAAGGAGCAAAGAATTTGCTTCTGCGGCTGTTGCAGCTGGTGCAGTGGTTGTGGACAATTCGTCTGCTTTCAGAATGGATCCTAATACACCTTTGGTTGTGCCTGAGATTAATCCTGGAAAAATAGCAGAGCATAAAGGTATTATTGCTAATCCGAACTGTTCGACGATTATCGGTATTCTTCCTATTTGGCCTTTGCATAAAGCCAATCCTGTAAAGAGGATGGTTGTAAGCACTTATCAGGCAGCCAGTGGTGCTGGTCAGGCAGCCATGGATGAGTTGGCGGCTCAGGCTCAGGAAATTCTTGACGGTAAGAAACCGACATGCAAAATTTTTCCGTATCAGATTGCGTTCAATGTTTTTTCTCATAACTCCGCTCTTGAGCCTAATGGCTACAATGAGGAAGAAATGAAGATGGTCAGAGAGACGAGAAAGATATTTAATTGCCCGGAGATCGCAATAACATGCACATGTGTTCGTGTTCCAGTTATGAGAGCACATTGCGAATCTATTAACCTTGAATTTACTGATCCTATTACCCCTGAACAAGTGAGAAGCCTGCTTAGTACAGCTCCTGGTGTTTCTATTATCGATGACAGGAAGAATAACAGGTTCCCAATGCCTATCGATGCGACAGGTCAGGATAATGTTTTTGTCGGCAGGATACGTCAGGATGAGTCTATTGCGGATAACAGGGGCATCAACTTTTGGGTTGCCGGTGATCAAATACGCAAAGGGGCTGCATTAAATGCTGTTCAGATAGCTGAAAAGCTTTTATAATTAATACATGGCTGTTCGAAATATAAAATTCACTGTTTTGTATGACGGCAGCAGATATCATGGCTGGCAGGTTCAGCCTGGTTTGGATACAATTCAGCAGCAGCTCAAACGGGTTGCTGCTGATTTATTTGGATTTGAAGTTGATATTACTGGCGCCAGCAGGACAGATGCGGGAGTCAGTGCTTTGGGGCAAAGCGTTCTTATGCAAATCGACAGCCCCATTCCTACCGAGAATATCGCTAAAGCAATTAATCATCGGTTGCCGGATGATATTTTTATTTGCGATGTTGAGGAGGTGCCGGAGGGGTTTGATGTTATTGGTGATGTCACGAGCAAGATGTATCGCTATTCGATATATACGGGCAGAATAAGGCCTGTTTTAGAGATTACACATTGCTGGCATCTGCCTGTTGAGCTTGATATTGAAAGCATGAACAGGGAAGCAGAAGTTTTGATTGGTCAACATGATTTTAAATCTTTTGCAAGTGCCGCGGATGAGAGGACTAATTCGGTCAGAACGATTTTTCGATGTAATGTTGCGTCACAAGGTGATTGGGTGTATATTGAGACAGAAGGTGACGGGTTTCTTTATAATATGGTTCGAAATATTGTTGGTTCGCTTGTTGAAGTTGGTTTGCGCAGATGGGAGGCTGGGAAGATGAAAGAAGTTCTTGAAGCCAAGGACAGGAGAGCGGCTGGGCCTATAGCACCTGCCGGCGGACTTTGTTTGATGTGGATTAAATATTGAAAATAGTTCATATAATAACAAGATTGATATTAGGTGGGGCACAGGAGAATACGATTCTTACGTGCAGGGAGCTTGCTGCGAGGGGCCATGATGTCACTTTAATAACAGGGCCTGCGGTTGGACCTGAGGGTAGTTTGTTTGCTCATACTGATCAGATGGGGTTTAAGGTTATCAGGCTTGAGAGGCTGATAAGAGCCATTCGGCCTATAAATGACTACCTGGCTTATTGTGAGCTTAAGATATTGCTTAAAAAACTCAATCCTGATATTGTTCATACACATTCTGCCAAGGCTGGTATTGTTGGTCGGTTTGCAGGTTACAGTTTAAAGAAATATGATGCAGAGGGCAAGAGGCCGGCGATTGTGCATGGGGTTCATGGATTGTCATTTCATCCGTATCAGAGCAAGATGATTAACAGGTTTTATATTGATGTCGAGAAGGCGGCTGCCGAGAAGACAGATGCTTTTATCTGTGTGGCTGATGCCATGACAGAACAATCTCTGGCGGCTGGCATTGGAGAGCCTGGTCAATATACAACGGCTTATTCGGCGATGGATGAAGATGCGTTTTTGAGGCCTATAAATGAAGCGAAGAAGCAGATTTTCAGGAACCAGTATAAAATTGATAGTGACGCCATCGTATTTGTTACAATTGCCAGGCTTTTTGAACTTAAAGGGCACGAATATATCATCGAGTCGGCAAAAAGACTGGCTGGACGGTATAAGAATGTTGTTTGGCTTTTTGTTGGTAACGGCAATCTGGCGGATAAATTTAAAAGACAGATTAAGAGACTCAGGTTGAGTGACAGGATTAAATTTACTGGTCTGCTTCAGCCCGACGAGATACCGCTTGCGATCCAGTCATGCGATATACTTTTGCATTGTTCGCTGCGTGAAGGTCTTGCCCGAGCGATTCCTCAGGGGATGCTTTGCGGCAAACCCGTGATAGCGTTCGATCTTGATGGCAGCAGAGAAGTCGTTAATGAAAAGACAGGCAGGCTTGTTGAAGCTAAGAATATCGACGAGCTGACCAGTGCTTGTGAGGAGCTGATAAAAGATGCAGATTTACGTAAAAAGCTAGGTGAATTTGCGAGAGAGTCGGTGAAGAAAAAGTTTGCACCTTATACTATGGTCGATGTTATAGAGAAAGTTTACAAGAAGCTTTTGGCTAAAGATAATATGACTATTACCAGAAGGGCGTCAAAATGAAAAGCTATAGAAAAGAGTTATGGTTTCAGACATCTAAGAGACGTGAATTTTTTAATATTACATCTCAATTGCAGCAGTGTCTTGAGGAAAGCGGAGTGCAGGAAGGTCTTTTGCTTTGTAATGCAATGCATATAACGGCGAGTGTTTTTATTAATGATGATGAACCTGGATTGCATCAGGATTTTGAGGTCTGGCTTGAGAAACTTGCCCCAGAGAAGCCTTACTCGCAATATAAACATAATGGCTATGAAGATAATGGCGATGCGCATATAAAGAGGACGCTTATGGGCAGAGAGGTTGTTGTTGCTGTTACGCAAGGTCAACTTGATTTTGGGCCTTGGGAGCAGGTGTTTTATGGTGAGTTTGACGGAATGAGAAAGAAAAGAGTTTTGGTCAAGATAATAGGCGAGTGATGCTTGCGATTTTTCTTTTTTTATCTCAGGTTGTTCTAATATCAATGTCAGGGGTGATGCAGCCTGGGCCTGTTACTGCGGCTACCATTTCCCTGGCGGCGGAAAATAAATATGCGGGGTTGTTGGTGGCGGTAGGCCATGGCATAGTTGAATTTCCGCTTATGATTTTGATCGTTTGCGGGATGGATGTTATTTTGAAATCGCAAGTGACACAGATAGTTATTGGTCTGGTTGGGGGAGGGCTTTTATTATTCATGGCTTATCAGACGAAAGTTTCTATAGCGAATCTTTCGAAAGAGCAAAAGGTTAAGAGCAATCACAGGCCTGTATTGACAGGGATCGTACTGACTGCGGGTAATCCTTATTTTCTTCTCTGGTGGGCTACGGTTGGTTTGGCAATGGCGACGGCGGCGAGCAAATTTGGAATATGGGCATTTGTTATGTTCGCTATAATTCACTGGTTATGTGATTGTGTCTGGCTTCACATATTATCTCTGGCGGGCTTTCATGGTTCAAAGCTTATGGGGATCAAACTTCAAAAAATAGTGTTGGTTGTTTGTGCGGTGGCACTGCTTTTCTTCGGGATATATTTTATCTGGCGAGCCTCAGCAATGTTTTTCTCTTAAGCCTGCCTGACTTTATCTTGTTTGGCAGGGGAAACACAATAACATCAGGCAATCTGTTGCTTTTGGACATCTTAATTTCATATTGGCGATACGGAGCAGTAATTTATTACTTGAATATGTCATTAAGTTTGTCTTTCAGTACATTTTCAAGTTGCTCTTTCAGCTGGCTTTTAATAACTTTATCAAAGGCGATTGTCGGTTTGTTTATGGTTCCTGTCATAGGTACAGTTATCCTTGACTCTGTAGTTGTTTCTCCGACTTTGACGGTTTTTCCGCTGGTAGTATACGGTATAATAACGTCCATGCTAAGCTCTTTGCTTTGGCCTATGTTGATTGAGCCGTTGGTGAAATTGAGGGGGTACTGACCAACTTCCATGGGCATGTCGGTGTATTTTAGTAATTCATCTGCGACGGTAAATTTTGTAGGTTTGATAGTAATTGTCTGTTGCTGACTGATACCGGTGAAGTCTAATATCTGACTGAGTACATTAGAAGCCTGCAGCCGAAGCTGAGTGATTTCCATTGTTCCCTCAATTACAATGTCCTTTGTTGAGCCATTGGTTAAAGGGAGTACCATTTTTTCGCAATCTAAGTTCATTATTCCTGTTACGTTAAGAGCATCGGCAAATATCGGATTTACATATTTCAGCAGTTTCTTTGTAGTCACATCATTTATTTGTATATCTTTTAATATCTTAATAGTGTTAGGTGTTTTTAACAACGATGGTTTTTGATTGAAGTCCGCTGAACCGGCGAAGCTTAGTGTGCCGTTATTGACTGTTGAGCTGAAAGGTTTGATAGTCATTACACCAGTATTAATATCTACCGATACGTCCGTTTTCCCGAAGTAAAAGCCCATATAATCTGCTGTATCGAAGCCTGTGTTCAATGAACTGTTAAGGTTCGCCATGAGCAGGTCAGACTTGTCAGCTGGGTAGCTGCTGCTGAACTTGAAAGTATCATTTCTCAGACCTTTCAGATTGAAGCCTTGCGGGAGAAATTGTGAACTTATATTACTTATTGCCTGCCAGTCGTATTGACAGTTTGCGACTCCTGAAAGATTTGTCATGCCGTTTTTTGTTGTTTGCTTTTTAAATTCTCCTTTTGTTATTTTAATTTGCGGAGATACAAGCTCGAAACTTTTGACTTCAATATTCTGCTGCCCCGAGTCAATTATAGCATCGAATTTTACATCAACTGGTGTTTGCTCGAAAGGTTCCTTATCTTTTTTCTGAATTTTAAGGTTATCTATATGAGTTGAATCAGTGTTTATATAATAAACATTTTTTGAGTTGTTTACAGAGAGTTTTGACTGAGCCTTTCCAGACATTTGGAGGTCACTCGGCAGTGCGTCTGTGAGAGCCGCGAAAGGCTGGATGCTGGCGAGGTCAACATCTGCGATTATGTCCATCTTTGTTGCTACAGTAGATTGCTTATTCAGGGGCAAGGAACCATTTTCGATATTTATCTTACCGAGATTTACAGCGTCTATTTTCAGCGAGTCAACATTAAGAATATTTTGTTTTTTGTCCATTACCACTGCAAAGTCAATATTAGCTGATGGTTCTGAAGCTGTTTTTTGTGCTGTTGCTATTACGAGGTTGGTTATTTTGGAAGAACCCTTGGCAGTGATCTTATCTTTTGCAGTTGTGATTTGTCCCTGGCTTACGAACTGACCCGAGTAGTTTTGTTTGGTTTCCATGAACTGACCTAACTCAGCTTGTAATTTGGCGAGGTTTATGTCAGCGTTGTAATTCAGCAAGTCGCTTGTTCCCGTGCAATTAACTTTGCAAAAGCCTGATGACATATCGACATTGTCATAGTAGATACGAGATTTGTCGGATGAAAGGCTGATTTTTGCTGTGATTGGTTGGGATAGTTTTATGTCAGTTGCATCAAGTTTGCCTGCCAGGTCGGTTAAGTTTGCCTGACCAGAGAGAAATCTTTTTCCGTCCTGTTTTTTTGTATCTATGTCGCCGCTTATTTTTCCCGATGTAATGACCAGACCCTTCTTGGTGCCTATAGTATTAGGAAGCTGTGACAAGATGGAGGCAACATCGACGGCGAAATTTCCATTAAGGTTCATCTCGGAATCGGCGCCAAGAAAATCTTTAATTGCAGCCAGTTTCATTGGTGCTGAGCCTTTTATTTCTGCATCGGCCCAGTCGCTGCTAAGGATGAGTTCCTTGATATTTATAATATCTTTCTGGCTTGTCAGGTCCAATGCTAAGTTTGCTTCTTTGGTCTGGATGCGGTCGCCATTGATTAATTTGCCTGTTATGTCAATTTGCTGCGCGTTTAATGTGGCTTTGAGATTATTTATCTGGCCATCTTCGATGGATGAATTCAAATCGCCGCTTACGAATCCCTTGGTTTGTAAGTCAACTTTTGCCCAGGCTAAAAGGCTTTCGATTGATTGGAGGTTCAGCTTGTCGAGTTTGATGTTCAGGTCGCCATTAGTTCCTTTGAAGGACCACCCATTTTTTTTGCTTGGGGTGACATTTGCTGAGGCGGTTATTTTTGAAGTGTCAGTTCCGGAATCAGAAATGTCAGCATTTAGTTCGAATGAGCTTGCTTGCCCTAATGATCTCAAGTTTATTACGGAGTTGATATTTGATAACTGCGTTGTTTTGTTGTCAGAGCTTTTGACTTTAACCAGACCGTTGTTGATGGTGACATCAATATTTTTTATGGGCAGACCTATTGGTTCAGAGTTAATGCTGGCAGAGGATTTTTCTGATGATGATCTCTCTGACAGCGTTTGTTCTTTTTCGGTTGGAGCGGAAAGTTCTATGACTGGTTCATCGATTACGGTTTTGCTGAGCGATATTGCCCCTGTCAGTAATGAGGCATATTTGGGTTTTGTTGTCAGCTGTTTTATTGCTACATTTATCAGCCCTTTATCACCTTTGAAACTTATGTCGGTAATTTTTATTCCTTTATACCAGCTCATCGATAAATTGCTGAAATCAGTTTTTCCTGCGATGCTGCTGTTGATTTTACCAAGTATGTACCCATTGCCCATTTGTGATGATATTAGCCACGGGACTGCAACCAGCAGAGTTAAAATTAATGTTAGAAGAAGCACTGCTAAAGTTTTTATAATTTTTTTGGAAGTCTTTTTGGAAGTCTTAACTACTTTTTCCGGATTATTTTTGGTTTCCATTGTCTTGCTCCTAAAAAAGCCTTGTCTTGAATTTTATGGCCTTTAAAAAATACCTGCCGCATCCCATCAGTATAGAATATTGATAAGAGGCGGCAAGGGAATATCGAAGAAAAGTGAAAATATTGGGAATCAGTTTTGCATTATTTCATCAGATTTAGCTTTGATTATATCATCGATTTTCTTAACAAAATCCTTTGTAAGATCATCCATCTGTTTTTTCCCGTGATCCCTGTCGTCTTCTGTAATCAGTTTGTCTTTTTCACCCTTATCAAGCTCTTTATTTGCATCTCTTCTTATGTTACGAATCACAATCTTCGCCTGCTCCCCCATATTTTTTGCCTGGGTGGACATCTGAGTTCTTCTTTCCTGACTTAGTGGAGGGATGTTTAATCGCAGAAGTTTTCCATCAACAACAGGAGCTATGCTCAGATCGCTGTTTTTGATGGTTTTTTCGATTTCTTTCAATATTGAAACGTCAAAAGGTTTGATAACGATCAAATCTCCCTGCGGTGCAGCCAGATTCGCTAATTGTTTGAGCGGGGTAGGATTGCCATAATATTCGACCAGTATGTTCTCAACCAACCCAGTAGAAGCCCGTCCTGTTCGGACGCCCTTTAAATCATTATGCAACACCTCTATTGTTTTTGACATTTTTGATTGATGTTCTGTAACTACGCTCTGTACCGACATTTATACTTCTCCACATTAACTAATTAAAGTACCAACCTTTTCACCTTTAATGGCTTTTATTATGTTATCATTTTTGAAAATATTCAAGACTATTATTGGAATGTTATTTTCTTTGCAAAGGCTTATGGCTGGATGGTCCATTATCCGAAGGTTATTTTTCAATACGTCATCATAGTTTATATGGTCGTAGAATTTTGCATCGGGATATTTCATTGGGTCCTTATCGAAGACGCCATCGACCTTTGTTGCTTTTATCAGGAGATCAACGCCGAGTTCCGAAGCCCTCAGGGCTGCACATGTGTCGGTAGTGAAAAACGGGTTCCCTGTTCCACCAGCAAGAATCGCTACTTCTTTGCGTTCAAGGTGTTTGATTGCTTTTCGCCTGGTAAACTCATCGCAAATAGCTGCTACTTCGATAGCACTTAGCACCCTTGCAGGCTGTCCGATTTTTTCGAGTGTTTCCTGTAATGCACAGGCGTTCATAATCGTAGCAAGCATTCCCATATAATCTGCGGTATATCTTGAGATCGTACCGTTTTTTGAGAAAGCTTCTCCTCTTAAGATGTTGCCTGCGCCATTAACTACAGCGACTTCTGTGCCGAGCATGGCAACATCGCGAATTTTCTCCGCAATTGAGATGCATTGCGAATCATCGATGCCGAAACCGCCCGGCTGACAAAAACTTTCACCTGATATTTTTAATAAAATGCGCTTACATTTTCTTTGTGTCATTGTTCTATCCTTGAAAACGAAATCCTTAAAGCGCTAAGTTTGCTGAATTAAAAGCACCGCTTAAAACATTTTTTGCCAACCAGGCGTCTCGATTATTTATTGACCAACGCTAAATTGAACAAAAGCAGTGATTTTTGCTTCACCACCAGCTTTTTTGCCAGCTTCAGCGATAATCTGTCCTACTGTTTTGCTGTCGTCTTTTACAAACGCCTGATCCAGGAGACAATTTTCAGCGAAGAATTTTTTCATTTTGCCATCTACGATCTTTTCGATAATATTGGCAGGCTTTCCTGTCATCTGCGCAGTGTATATTTTTCTTTCGCTTTCGATGATCTCAGCTGATATGCCGCTTGAATCTAAAGCCAGAGGTTTAGTTGCAGTAATATGCATTGCAATATCACTTGCCGCAGTTTTAACCAGATCTGACGCAGCAACATTATCGTTGTTTGTTTGTACCTTAATCATTGTGCCGGTTTTTTTATTGAAATGAATGTACACAACAATGAGCCCCGGGCCGGTTATTTTATATTTAGCATAATTTCCGACTTCTATCTTTTCGCCGATTTTAGCAATAGTATCTGTAATGAGTTCGCTAAGTTTTTTGCCTTTGATTTCGGTTTCTGCCAAAGCTTCGGCACTATCGTCTGCAGAGCATGCCTTTGCGTATTCGAGCATTTTATTTGCAGCAGCCTTGAAGTCGTCACTTTTTGCGACAAAATCTGTTTCACAACACAATGAAGCGAGGGTTGCTTCTTTTGCGTTATCACTTATGTATGAAACAACAAGACCTTCAGAAGTTTCTCTGCCAGCTCTTTTTGCCAAAGTAGCCAAGCCTTTCTTTCTGAGTATTTCCATTGCTTTTTTAATGTCACCATCGGCTTCATTAAGAGCGTTTTTACAGTCCATCATGCCCTGACCGCTGGTTTTTCGCAGGTTCATAACCATTGCAGCTGTAATTTCTGCCATTTTTAAAACTCCTTAAAAGTTTTTTCATTAAAAACATGCCCCTGATCCAGATCTTATCCAAGTTCGTGAAAACAGGGGCAGGATTTTTTCTACCAAATCATATTTGCTAATTATTCAGTTTTTTCCGCTTCAGCAGAATCTGCTTCGGTCTGCTCAGCAACAGGCTCATTTGCCTGTGCCTCATCGTCAGCGGATACTAATGTCTGCCTCTTTGAGCGAGTTCTTCTCGGCTTAAGCTGTTGTGCATCGGTGTTTGCTGCAACCATGGTTTTTCCGATAGCTACGGCATCTGCGAGCTGATCAAGTATCAGACTAACGGCTCTGATAGAATCATCATTCGCTGGAATTACAACATCAACTGTATCAGGATCTGAATCAGTATCGAGAATTCCGACAGTTGGTATACCAAGTTTTTTAGCTTCTGCTAATGCAAGGTGTTCTTTTTTGCCATCTACGATAACAACAGCACCTGGGAGGCGTGACATTTTTCTAATGCCGTCAAGGTTTGTTTTGATCTTTCGCATTTCACGTCTTAACCTTGAAGCCTGTTTTTTGCTTTCTTGTTCTAATGTACCGGCTTTTTCCATAGCTTCAAGCTGTTCGAGCCTTTGAAGTCTTGAACGAATTGTTCTGAAATTTGTCAGCATTCCGCCGAGCCACCTTTGTGATACAAAGTGCATACCGCACTTTACAGATGCAGCCTCAATACCCTTTTGAGCCTGTCTCTTTGTACCTACAAAAATAACGTCCTTGCCAGTTGAAACTATCTCAGCGAGGAGCTTCTTTGCAATGATAACACCAGTTAAAGTTTTTTTCACATCAATGATATGAATTTTGCCACGCTTCGCAAAAATGTAGGGAGCCATCTTAGGATTCCACCGACTTGTGCCGTGTCCAAAGTGCACTCCAGCGTTAATTAAATCTCGAGCTAATTGTTTAGCCACTTAAAAACCTCCAATACTTTTCTTAATCGAAAATACACTATTCGCAACGCACGAATAGTTGAACCATAAGAAAATATCTTAAATCGCTGTTGTTGTCAATGGTTTTTGCTGAATATAAGGTTTTTTATGGTTTTCAGAGGTTTTTTTGGTGACGCAAATTGACAGGTGGGGGGATTTTAGGGATTTTAAAATTGGGGGGATG
>CAZBKA010000017.1:0-34763 GCA_964492365.1 uncultured Pirellulales bacterium
AAATTCAGCTTCTTCATTGTCCTTGGTCCAAAGTGTCGGCTGATTAAGAATCTTCGCCTGAGTCTCCTTGACCAGAAAATCAATCAGAGCCATCGCATTTATTTCTGTTCCGATAGTCCAGGAACCATGAGTGTCGCCGAATGTTGCATCGGTAATGGCAGTCACAGCATTTTCACCAATGTCACCAAAGGCCTCTGGATCCGATGAGAGCCTAACACCAAGCGAAGTCATATTTTCATGGTTGACTTCCACTATAATGGCTCTAACCATTACCTGCTTACTTGGTCTGTCGAGTTCATCAATCATTTTTGCAATTTCCGGAATATATTCGGGCGGAGCAAGTACCATAATGGCCTTACTGCGAGGATCGGGAATAAAGCGTATTTTACCGATTACGTTACTAACAGGCATTTCATCGGTATTCAGGCGTCCCATTGACCAAGGCGGAGTATATTCAGCAATGTTTTTCGAAGTGTTATCCTTAGTTTCATCTGTTTTCTGCTCTTGTGTATCCTCAAGTTTATAGTCAGAAAGCCCATGGGTATTACGCCTGACCGAGGCAGGTGTTCCTGTTATGTTGAATATAGCATTGAGCCTTTCGCATACTTCTTCGGGGTCACCATATTTGAGCACCTTAACCATCGGCACTTCAGCCATTTCCTGTTTATCAAGCTGTTCAATCAGTTCCTTAATAACGGTGTACGCTTCCGGTACCTTGCTTATTACAATAATCTTTTTGGTATCGGGCACGGCTTCGAAGGTTAATTGACCATAAAGTGCCCCAACAATTTTTTTCTTTTTTTCATCTCCGCCTTCATCACTCCACCACCATGGCAGTGTTTGAGTGCTAACCTCTTCGGTAAACATCTTAGTGAGCAACTCGGCCATTTTAACAGCATCGGAATTGTGCAACGTAATTATCCAGGGCTTAACCTTTTCTATATCCAAAGGTATATCCCATTGTTGAATTTGTTTTTCAATCTTTATCATATTCTCCGATGAAGCAATAACCGTTATCTGATGCATCGTTGGAAATGAGACTACCCTGACAGAATCGGCGGACCGTCCCTCTTGCCATTGACGTCTCCAAGATGGCATTTCCGAATTTATGTCCGCGTAAAGACTTTCGATGTTTTCCTTGATTGTATCTGGGTCCGCATGATTTACATTAAAAACTTTGGTTATGAACTGTCCCGGCGGGACATCAATTTCGGCTATAAATTTTTTAGCCATTTCTCGCATTTCAGCCCTACCGAAAACCATGATCTGTCTTGCCCGCGATAAAGGTCTGACAATAATGCTTTTTTTGAGTTCGGTGCCTGGCATTTCCTGAAGCGCCTGGTTAAGATTTTCGGCGACTTCCACAGGGTCAACATAGGTTATTGAAATCGTTTCATATTCGGATTCGATTTGTTCTGCTTTATCTAATTTGTCAATCCACTCGGTAATCTGTTTCATATCTTCAGCGGATGCTCTTGCAATAATCCACTTACGCCTAGGTTCTGGAATAAGGATAATCGGTGTCATAGCAGATGAAATAACAACCGATTCGGCTATCTTATCCCCCTTTGGCTGGCTTTGAGCAATTGCCCCCTTACCATCATCTGCAAGCAGTTTTCTGAGCAACTGAACAATTTCAGAGGGGTCGCCTTGATCTATTTCAAAGACCTTTTCAATAGCCTGTTCCGACTCAGGGACATCAAACTGTGTGATAATTTTTTCAAAGCGTATTAAGTTTTCAACTGTTTCAATCACGATCAAATTACCAGTGCTTTCATCGGAGTTCACATAACCATACTCTCCTACTAAGGGGAGCAGGATATTACCCATCTGGACGGGATTGTAATTTTTCAACTTAAAAAACTTCTGAACTATGCTATTTTTATTTTCAATTGAAGCAAGAGGCTGGTCAGCTGGTATCGTAGGAACGGACCCAACTCGAGCCTGCGTGACAGGTTTTAAATAGATAGTATCTTCAGTGTATTCGGCAATAAAACCTTTTGCATATAAGGCACTATATATCAGAGCAAGAGCCTGACTTCTCGGTAACTCTTTTTCAGAGTATATCGTTATCCTTTGTTTCATTACCTCGTCGTTTGGTATAATTACTTTTCCTGTCCACTGAGCGAGCTTTGGAATAATGTCCTTCATCTCAACGTTTTTAAGGTTCAAAGCTTCCATCTGCATGGCAGGGTCGATGGGTTTATCGGGTTCTTTTGCCTCGTCAGGTTTTTTAGCATCTGCAGCATTTGGCTGTGCAGCGGCGGCTGGGGGGACATTAACCTGAGCGGCTTCCTGGGGTTTAGCAGGTTCGCCGGAGTCGACAGTTTTTTTTGTCCATTTGGGCGTCAAGGTGCGAAAATCAAACACCTTCCAATTAACAATTAGTGTAACTGCAATTATTAGCAATACTATTGATGCTGAGGTTATTATTTTCGACTTTTTCAATTTATTCACCTTACTTTAATAATCTTTTGCTTTTCCAGTAATTCGCACCCATCCAGGCAAGCGGATCGTCACCGACGAGTAACGGTTCGTGAGGAACAGGTAATTTCACTTTTATTTCTTTATCCTTCGTGTTGACTGCAATTTGTTTTTCTATTTGTTTTTCCGGCTGTGGTGTTTTTATAACTCCCATCGGAGAGAAATAATTTTCCTGACCATTCCAGCGAATCTTGACTTGTGTTGGCTCAATCGCCAGTATTTCGGCACCTTCTGCGTTACCACCAACTTTGTACCAATTTGAATTTATAAGTACCTCATTACCTAATATTCCGGAGATGCTTTGACCTGGGTTGGGCCTATCCATTACGAATAAATTCTTTTCCAATTGAACAGCAACGGCTTTGAATTTTGCGAAACATTTTTGAGCATCGTCAGGGTTCAGAGTGTTTTGGGCAATGGCTTTTTTTACCAACATATTATCAGTGACAGAAGTCACTAAAAAACCACCCATTTTAATTAAAATGATAAACCCAAAAACAGCGGCGAGACCAAGCAGGACAGCTGTTGTAAGTTCATTTTTATTTTTTATAAATGCTAATTTCATTTATTATCCGCTTACTTAACAAAGGTTGACACCTCAATATCAAACCGGAATTCTTCCCGATTGTTAGGATTGCATTTAATATTCAATTCTTCTATTGCTACCAGATAGGGATTTTCTATCAATGTCACAAGTAAATCGATTATCTGACTGAATCTGCATTTTTCACAGCTGGTTTTGACAGTAAGCAGCTTATAACCAGCATTTTTGGTATTTTTTCTGCTTGCGAGCGTCTCCAACGGACTGTTTTTTATGCCGACTTTTTTAAGCTGTTCATTGAAATTATTTCTGAACAGAAACTCCTGCGTTTCCTCTGGCTGAGGCATATTGAAGACCGGCACGATTTCCAATAGTCCCTTTTGTTTAAGTCCCGATGAAGCAAGTTGTTTTAGCTGGGCCTTTTTTTCAGAAATTGATTTACGCACATATCTCCAGTTTTCCAACCAGCTTGACGACATACAAAACAAAATGATCAATGCCATGGCAACAGCACCGATACTGATTGCCCGGATGTCCCTATCACTTAAATTTTTTGGCAGAATTTTCATAAAATACGGACTCAATTCTTTTTATTTCTTTTTCGTAAAATTTTTGTAATCAAAGATTATGCTAAAGTTTAACATTTCTCCCTGTTCCTGCTTTTTGGCATTTTGTATTCTTACTTTGCTTAGCCCCTTTTTAGTTAACAGGTTTTCCTGGAACTTATATAAGAACTCGTCGTTTCCTACCTGCCCGGCAATTGTAACAGGCTGACCTTTCTTATAGTGGAAAGTATCGAGCAATACACCATTGTTTCCATCCCGCGTCAGATAGCCGAAAATTTCCAACAGATCAGGCCTGTCGATTGCCACTTCTTTAATTATTTTTTGCTGCTCCAAGAGGATGCTGCAACCGGCCCGTTCTTTAGATGAAGTAAAATGTTTTTCAAGAGCCTTCAAACGTGCTACATCAGTAAAGTAACAAACAAAGATGAGCAGAATAATCATTGCTAGAGCAATCCCTGCTGATATTTTCGGTGAGTAGAGCTGGGGGCTTGCTTTTTGTTTCGGATTGTATAAACCCTCAAAAATATTAATATTTTCACAGGCAGGTTCAATCGCCATAGCGGCGAGTCCTATGACAAGGCGGTACTCATAAATGTCACTTGTTTGTATTTCGCCAGGGGCTGATAACTTGCCTGTTTTAGGCAGTATTGTTGTTACATCAAGACCTGTGAAATTAAGACACGAAGCCATCTCATTTATTACATCACGACCATCAGACAGCACATAAACCGGCAATTGTGCAGAGGTGTTAAAACCAAAGTTTTCGAGTATGCTTCTCATGTCCTGATCAAACCTGTCAGCGGTTCCGGCACGGTCCTCTAAAAAATCATTCGTACCGATATCAAGACTTGTAACATTGCTTAGGCGATCATCTTCTACCAGACAAACATCAGTACGATAATGACCAATGTCTAAAACCAAAGCATCTTGTTTTCTGACGGAAAAGAATTCTTTCCAAGTTTTAGCAATGGCTTCATAACTGAGAATTATTTTTGCGGGTTTAAGAGCAGAAACGTCTGCAAGGAAATTTTGTAATTGTTCCTTTCGTGCGGCTGCAATTGCAACAGTAATCTGCTTGTGATCTTTTCTTATAATTTGCCAGGCAAATGCCATTTGCTCAACAGGTAAAGGAAACCTCGCTTCGACCTGCAAACGAATCAAAGCATCAAGCTTTTCATCTTTGACTACTGGTACAGTAATGTGATAAAAAATCATGCATGCGGAGTCATATCCTATTACTAATTTTATGTTATCCTGGTCGTCCTTAACATGCCCAATGAATTCCTCGGCAAATGTTTGCCAATTTGTCCGCGATAAATCGCTGCTTTGGGTTTTGATAATTTCAAAGAGACCATTATTTTTTTTCAGCATAACGGCCTTTAGCTGATCGTTATCCTGTGCTATTGCAACAACAGTTGGTTGCATGTCAGCTTCTTTAATGTAAGAATTTTTATTATTCAATTACTTACTCCCTGATAGCAATAAAGAACCGTATTTGGGCTGGTGCTTCTGTCAAGTACAGCTTCACAGTGAAGCCTGGCTGAGGCACGTGTGTCCTGTGTTATCGAAGCACTGCTATTGACCAGATAAATATCCGAGCGTGTAGTTATATCATTGGCTATTTTCTTGAAAGTGGCCAATTTCATAGAGCTTACTTTCATTATGTCCACAATGGTTTCCATACCTGAGATGAGAGTCTTTCGGTATTTAATGATATTATCAGCAAGGAGTTCGGCATCTTTACCACCCTCTAATAACGCGATTAAAACCTCCCTTGGGGCGGTATTGATATTAACTCTGCCGGGGATTTTCTCGTTGTTGGTTATTGTTATTTTGTCAGCTATGCTGTAGAAGGTTTCCAAATCCAGCGGCTCGGCTTTATCTGAATTGTTATCTGATTTTTTTTCGACCCGTTGGGGGCTGTTGTCGTTTACCAAATCGGCGATGCTTGCATATCCATTGCCTTGGGGGCGATTTTCCACTATCCATTTCGCATAAGACTTTGCAATCTTCAGAGATTCGGTAAGCTTATTTTCGTCGGCCTGATTGATATTTATCCGTTTTTCACCAGCGGCGTTTGTATTACTGTCCTGGGAATAACAGGTTAAATAGTCAATCCATCGTATTTTCTGATCATACAAAAGCTCAGCATCGAATCCCCTGACTAAAAGCAGTTCCCGAATTGTTTTAAAAGATGCGTTTCGAATTTTGTAGCTATAGAGCAAACTTTCATAGTACGGACCTTCGGCTCCAGCCTGACCAGGTGTGTTGTCACTATCTCTCCAATCAATTATCGAATCCGCTAAATCTTCGGTCATATCAACAAGTCCCAGGAGTTGTTTTTTTGTGGCAGTATTGATATTAAGTTTGCCTGCCTCATCGACAATCTGAACATTAAAACAGCAACCATCCAGTTCAATATTATTAAAATCATCTTCATTTTCAGACCACAACTCACGCAAACTATCGCTTGATTTATCATCTTCATTAAGTACGGCCATTGCGGTATCTATTCCTGCGGCACAGGCCCATCTTAATTTAAGTGCATGTATATTTGCCAAGCTTACTTTTGTATCGAGTCTGCTGCTTCGTCCAATTGCCGCGGCGATTACACCAAGTAAAATTACTACCCATAAAACCGTGACAATAACAAACCCCGATGAAAGATTTCTCTTTACCGGCAAGCTGCTTACACCATGGTGTATATTGTTTATTGTTTTGTTAGTATAATTATCCATTTTACTTTTGATTGCTGCCTGCGGTTTCAGTTTGCTGGTTATCTGTTTCAATAATTTCTACATCTCCGCCTGTATTTGTTTCAAAATTAGTAAGAAAAGATTCTACAAATGGCTTTTTTCCAGAAGGAGCCTTGGCTGCGATGCTTACTTCCACGAGTTCGGGAAGCTCATTTTTGTCGATGTCCCATTCGTTTTGCCATTTCAGCCCGTCAAAATATCTCACATCGAACATTTCAATATCACTTGCAATAGCAGTCAGGAGCCCCCCTGGTTTACTGTCTTCATCTGGGTTAGGCCAATACCTTCTCATAAGCTGAGTTCCCTGCTGGTTCTCACTGAGGTAATACTCTACTTCATAAACATCACCTTCCGGCTGAGCGGGTCTGGCGTTAGTTCTACTGACTGTATAGAATCGCAAATTTACAGCCCCTTGCTGTGAATCATTTTCGAGTGTTCCCACGAAAACCATATTCTCAAAATCTTTTTCACGGTACAAATTCATAAGATCGGTTGAAATCATTTTCGATGCGAATCTAATTTCAGCGGCTTTGTCAATGTGCTCGCTAACCTTTTCTGAACAGATTGAAACCGACCTCAATGTTGTCACCGCAATAACAGCAATAAAAGCACCGATGATTGATGCAACCATTATTTCAATTAAGGTAAAACCCATGTTCCTCAAACCCTTCATAATTCGGCGGCCTCACCAAAGAGTCCTTCAGCGATAAACCTGGTACATGCAGAAACATCATAGTTGTGATTTCTTTCGGTCCAGACAACAGTTACCTTCACGTCATAGAGATTTTCGATATTGACCCGTTTAACAGAAGCCTGCCAGTGGTAAGTCTGACCGGACTGCTCAATGTCTCCTTCGAGCTGACCTGATCCCATAAAATCCTTGATGCCGATATAATCAATGAAGACAAGCTGTTTTTCTACCAAAGCGGCGGCCTGTTCATACTGTCTGTTGAGCCTTATTCCACTAAGTGATCTGGTGCAGATGGCACCTAAAACCAATATTGATGTGCAGAGAATCACACAAGCAAGAATTGTCTCTATAAGGGTAAACCCCTTATAATTGATTTTCGTCACCACTGTCACTCCTGATCCAAATCAATCGTGTTACTTTTAACGTTTTTGGCTGTTTGGGGGTAAACGATTGCCTTACCTGTTACAGCCGAGATACACACTGTATAACAATTTTCACCATCACCTATCTGCACGACCGCTTCCTGAGCAGTACCATCAGGGTAAAAGGTTATAACATTTTGCTCGTCCAGGTCCAAACCAGATAGTTTTATTCTAATATCCTCAAACTTTATTTTTTCAGTAAATTTTACCGGCTTAAAATATAAGTCCTTTACAATTAAGGTTTTTTTTTCGCCTGTTTTTTTATCAAGCTCATTAATAAACAGAGTAAATCCATTATTGGTCGGATCTATCTCTAATTCACATTCGCTTTGGTATTCAATTGCCAATATCTTCGCGTATTTGGCCGCCAGTAAAAAGTCGCAGGCCGATTTTTTTACTAATGCTTTCTGGTGCGTCCCTGCATAAGTTCCAGCAGCCACAGTGGCTAATAATGCAATCAACACTGCTACAAGAAGCATCTCAATAATAGTAAATCCAAGTTTATTTTTCAGCTTTTTCGGCTCCATCGGTTATCACTATTCATTATATATATCTTCATTATCGCCATCACCACCCTGCTGACCATCTGCACCGAAGCTTACCAAATCGAAGCTTCCTGGATTAACTACGCCTTGTTGTTCATAGATATAAGGATTTTCCCATGGATCTCGCAGTTCGCTTTTTTTCAGATAAGGTCCTTGCCATTTTCCTTCAAGTGCAGTTTGTGGTTCCACCAACTCTTCGAGAGTGTTCGGATATAGCCCACAGTCAAGATAGAATCTTCCAATTGCGTTTTCTATATTGGCCATTTTAGCTCTTGCTATGTCCCTTTTGGCTTTTCCGAGTCCTTTGAACATTTTTGGAGCTACAAACACAACCAACATCGATATAATCATAATAACGACAAGCAACTCCACAATTGTAAATCCATTTTTCTTTTGATTCATTGGAAACATCTCCTAATGATTTTTCGATCTTACATTATTTTTAAATAACTCCACCACCAAGTTCCATCATGACGATTGGGAGCATGGTCGCTGCTATAATAAATCCTATTACTAAGGCTAATATCAATATTAAAATTGCAGGGAAAACGGCCATGAACCTTGCTATTGCCGAATCCGCTTCTTCGTCAAAAGTATCACCTGCTTCAAGCAACAGTTCGTCAAGCTTTCCGGTCTGCTCGCCGACTGCGACAATCTGTATTAGCAGAGGCGGAAAGTATCCTGATTCGCTGAGAGGACCGGCAAGGGAGGCACCGGCTCTGACGCGTTCTGCGATACGGTCAATTTCTCTACCAAGCAATTCGTTACCAAGGGTGTCACGCACAATGCTTAGTGCTTCTAAAATCGTAACGCCTCCTTTTGTAAGAGCACCTAATGTTTTTGCGAATCTGCCAACCGCTATTGATTGTAAAACCGAACCAAGGATTGGTATTTTAAGTTTAAAGGCATCACACCATATTTTACCCGAAGACGCTGCCCATTTTTTGAAATAATATACCCCTGCTACGGTTGCTATTAGTAATAACAACCACCAGTTTTTCAAAAAATCGCTAAAGACCAACAGCATCCTTGTTGACAAAGGCAGGACATCAAATCCGCCGCTTATCGTGGCTAATATTTTCGGCAATACGGAGGTTATAATAATACCAACAGATATAAGTCCTACGGTTAAAACAAAGACGGGATATGCAGAGGCATTTCTCATATTTGATTTTATTTTTTCATCCCTGGCTAATATCGATGTCAACTGACCCATTGTTTTTTCGAGAATTCCACCGGTTTCACCAACTTTTATCATCGAGAGGTATAGTGTGCTGAATACTTTTTTGTGAGCAGCCATCGCTTCAGAAAGCGATTGACCGGAGCTTACGGATTTGGCTATTTTGTCAAACATTACCTTCATTGCTGTTTTGTGCTGCTGTGCATGAATGATATTAAGCGAATCAAGGAGGGGAAGCCCTGCTTTAAGAGCGGCGCTTAACTGACTGGTTACGGCTAAAAGCTCCCTGCCTGAAATTTTTCGAGAAACAAAGCCAAGTCTATCTAACTGCAGCGGCCGTTTCCCGACATGTTCAGAAACAGCTGAGGGTCCATCCAGCTCGGCTAACTCAATTACAAACTGTCCCTTGTCAGCCAGATTTGCAAGTGCATTTTTTCTGTCAATAGAATCTATTGTGGCAGCAATGTGCTGACCTGCTGTAGTAACCGCTTTGTAAGAGAACGTTTTCAAATTTCCACCCCATTATTGTTATCACCAACTTCCTGAGTAGTCCTGAACACCTCCTCAGGTGTTGTAATTCCTTCAAAAACTTTCTCAATTCCATCATGTCGCATGCTAAGATGCTCATTCATGGAGACTTTTGCAATTTGCTCGGTTGTCGGCCTGGTCGCTATCAGATCACGCAGAGCATTGTTTACGCTGAGAATCTCAAATATTCCAGTTCTGCCTCGCATGCCGCTTTGCATACAATCGTAGCACCCCTTACCGTGATATAATTTTAAGCCCTTTTTAATTTCCATAGAACTATTGAGACTTTTCAAAAGATTTTTATCCGGTTCGTATGATTCTTTGCATTTGGGACAAATTTTACGCACCAGTCTTTGTGCCAAGACAGTTTCAAGTGAACTTGCTAATAAAAACGGCTCTACCCCCATATCAATCAATCTTGTAATTGCACCAGGGGCGTCATTTGTATGGAGCGTTGAAAAGACCAGATGTCCGGTAAGAGCGGCTCGAATCGCAATATCAGCGGTTTCACGATCCCTGATTTCACCAACCATTATAATGTCAGGGTCCTGTCTGAGTATGTGTCGGAGGCCAGTTGCAAAAGTAAGCCCCCTCTTTGGATTAATCGGTATCTGGATAATCCCGTCAAGCTGATACTCAACAGGGTCCTCAATCGTTATTATCTTAAGAGAAGGAGAATATATGCTGTTCAATGCGGCGTATAGTGTTGTTGTTTTGCCGCTACCTGTTGGGCCAGTGACAAGGACAATGCCATGGGCCTTATGGAGACATTCATTAAAACCTGCTAAAGATCGTTCATTCATGCCTAAATCACTGAGTTTTATCAGCGATGCCGACCTGTCCAGAATTCTCATCGTGATCGATTCGCCATATATCGTTGGAACGGTTGAAACACGAATATCAATCTTACCACTTTTTCCTGAAAATTCTGCGTGACCATCCTGCGGTATAAAACGTTCGGCAATATTCATATTGGCCATAATCTTGATTCTGGAAATAATTGCAGCCTGAAGGTGCTTCGATGAAGGTGTTTTTTCAACGAGTGAACCATCAATACGATATTTAATTTTTACTTCATGTGCAAAAGGCTCAATGTGTACGTCGCTGGCATGAGCATCAATGGCTTCAAGAATTATCAAATTTACAAGATTAACCAAGGAAGGCTCCCTGGCTAGTTCGTTTAGCTTTGCTGGTGAGTAATTTCCATTATCCAATCCAGATTCGCCTAGCGGCTCAACGGGAGCAAGGTCATCCATCATCCTGGCGACATTACTGCCGTAAAATTTGAGTATAGATTTTTCCATCTGCAACGGGTCAGCATAATATCGCTTCACAGGATATCCCGTAACCAAACGCAAATCATCGATAACCTGAGTCCTGAAAGGGTCCGTCATTGCGACGGCTAACCGGTTGGCCTCAAGCCTGACAGGCAAAACATTATATTTACTAACCAGCTCGGCTGGCACCATAGATGTAATATGTGAAGATATCGAAACTTCTGCCAAATCTATTTTGGTAATTCCCATCTGAATCGCAATTGCTTCATTCAGTTGAGGTTGAGTTATATAACCAAGTTTCAGCAGAATTTGACCCAATTGCTGGTATTTGATTTTTTGCTCTGTGAGCGCAAGGTTCAAGTCTGACTCGTCCAGGTACGATTTTTCACAAAGCAACTGACCCAGTTTTTTCTTTGTCCGCGATATCACATTTCCCGCCTAAACTGGAATTAAAAATACAATAAACCCTCTACGTTAATTATATTCAAGACAAGAGGTTATGTCAAAAAGCACTCATTTTTTCAATCCCTCAAAACATTATGCCCTTTTCACGCTCTGAAACTTCGTTTATTGTTATTATTTTCGCTTATTTGCGTCAAAAAAACAAGGATATTTTTAATATTTTTTTACTCTATTACTTCTTAAAAAGAACCAATCTTAACGTAAGATTAGTCTTTATAAGCATTTATAAAAACCGACTTTGTTTTATAAATGTCCCCAATTAGTCTAATTCTTAAGGATACATCTTCCATAACCAATGGGAACCTAGAGTACTATGCAGATATTTTTCCGCTTCTGGGTGTATAAACCTTGTTGTTAATTTGAATATTCAGGCATCTATTTTAAGGTAGAATGTGTTTTATCCCAAACTATCCGGATAGACAAGAGAGACCCCAAGCGGGACATCAGGCAGCGGTATACACTAACCTAAAATAAGTTCTGTTATTTGCGGCAGAACTTACAATAATGTATCAATTATTTAACAATATGCCCCAACGGAAACCTGTATTATTTGTTCATTAATTCGATGAACTGTCCAAAAAGATAGCCGGCATCATGAGGGCCTGGAGACGCTTCTGGATGGTATTGTACGGAAAAAGCTGGGATTTTCTTACATTGAATACCTTCCACAGTATTATCATTCAGATTCACGTGTGTTAATTCAATATCTTTGTTCTTAAGAGAATCGAGGTCAACGCAGAAACCATGGTTCTGGCTGGTAATTTCAATCTTTCCGGTTTGCAGGTTCTTAACAGGGTGATTTGCTCCTCTGTGTCCGAATTTCAATTTATAAGTCTTACCACCAAGTGCCAATGAAAGAATCTGGTGACCAAGACATATTCCGAAAACAGGTACTTTTCCGAGAAGAGCTTGTACCGTTTCAATAGCATAAGTTATTGGAGCTGGGTCTCCTGGGCCGTTGCTTAAAAACACCCCATCCGGTTTTTGTTCAAGAACTTGTTTTGCAGATGTATTTGCAGGTACAACTCTCACGTCACAACCGGCAGATGACAGGATTCTTAAAATATTTTGTTTAATGCCAAAGTCAAAAGCTATAACTTTATATTTCTTTTCTGATTTTTGTTCTTTGCCTGTTAATACATCTACTACACCCTTGGTCCAATTGTAAGATTTTTTCACAGTAACATCTTTAACTATATCCCTTGCGACGAGACCTGGATAACTTTCAAGTTTCTTTTTGAGGCTGACAATAGAAAGATCGGTTGAAGAAATAATACCTTTCATTGCGCCTTTGGTACGTATATGCCTTACAAGCATTCTCGTATCAATGCCTTGCAGTCCGACTACGTTGCTGGCTTCGAGATAATTGCTAAGAGAATTATCATTTTGCCAGTTGCTGGGAGATGGACAGTTTTCCTTGACGATAAAACCGCTTGCAAAAACTTTTTGAGATTCCCAATCAGACGGGTTTGTGCCGTAGTTACCAATCAAAGGATATGTCATTGTTATTATCTGCTCGTTATACGATGGATCCGTAAGTATTTCCTGGTAGCCAGTCATGCTGGTATTAAATACAACTTCGCCGCACTTCTGCCCCTTGGCACCAAAAGAAACGCCTTCAAATATTGTTCCGTCTTCAAGTAATAAGATAGCTTTCACGTTTAAGTTTGCTCCTTAATTCAGTAATTCTGAATTGGTTTTACGGTTATTTTTCTTTCTTTCATAGCAGTAATGGCTTTTACTATCGCCATTGCACCTCTTATAGTCGTCACATAGGGTATCTGTTTATCGAGTGCAGTTCTCCTGATTGGGAAAGAATCCTTGATTGACTGAATGCCTACAGTGGTATTTATAATAAGATTGATTTTACCATTTATTATCCAATCTACAATATTCGGTCTTCCTTCGACCATTTTCAGTACAAACTCAGAAGGTATATTATTTTTTATAAGCTCAATGCAGGTGCCTTTTGTCGCAACAATTCTAAAGCCCATTTTCTGCAGCTGTCCTGCAAGCTCAACTGTTTTTTTCTTATCGCTGTCCTTGACACTAAAAAATATATTCCCGCTCATTGGGAGACTGTTTCCTGCGGCAATCTGTGATTTTGCAAAAGCGATTCCAAAATCATCGGATATACCCATAACTTCACCAGTAGAAAGCATCTCGGGACCAAGCAAGGTGTCTATGCCTGGAAATTTTAAGAATGGGAACACAGCCTCTTTTACCGAATAATGAGCAGGCTGGACCTGTTTTGTGAAATTCAACTCAGCTAATGTCATTCCTGTCATAACTTTAGCAGCAAGCTTAGCCAGAGGTACACCAATTGCTTTGCTTACAAACGGAATAGTTCGAGAGGCGCGAGGGTTGACTTCAAGTATGTAAAGCAGATTATCCTTAATAGCAAACTGGATATTTATAAGGCCTTTAACTTTCAACTCCAACGCCAATAACCTAGTCTGCCTGGTAATCTCTTCGAGCATCTTTTTGCTCATCGAAACTGCCGGCAAGACACATGCACTATCACCTGAATGTACACCAGCCTCTTCAATATGTTCCATGATTCCACCGATGACGACCTGCTTACCATCACAAATAGCATCAACATCCAATTCTGTAGCATCATCAAGAAATTTATCTATGAGAACCGGGTGTCCAGCGGAAGCCTCAATAGCTGTTGTAACACAGGATTCAAGTGTGCTTTGGTCGTATACAACCCGCATAGCCCTGCCACCCAGTACGAACGATGGGCGAATAAGAACCGGATAACCAAGCTTGTTCACTATTTGCAATGTTTCATCATATGTCATTGCTGTGCCGCTTTGAGGCTGACAGAGGTCAAGTTTTTTGACAAGTTTATTAAATCGCTTTCGGTCCTCGGCAACATCAATGCTGTCTGGAGAAGTACCAATTATCTTCACCCCTGCTTTTTCAAGCTGAACAGCAAGTTTGAGCGGCGTCTGACCTCCGAACTGCACAATTACACCATCTGGTTTTTCCTTTTCTACAATCGACATTACATCTTCAAATGTGAGTGGTTCAAAATAAAGCCTATCGGAGGTATCATAATCAGTGCTGACGGTCTCAGGATTACAGTTAATCATTATCGATTCGATACCTATTTCCTTCAACGCAAAAGCTGCGTGTACACAGCAGTAATCAAATTCGATTCCCTGACCTATGCGATTTGGACCTCCACCAAGAATAATAACCTTTTTCCTAGTGCTAGGATTTGCTTCACATTCTTTTTCAAATGTAGAGTACAGATATGGAGTATGAGCTTCAAACTCTGCGCCGCAGGTATCAACGGTTTTATAGACTGCGTTTACTCCAGCCTGTTGACGATGTTTCCTGAAATCTTCTTCTGATATATTAAATATGGACGCCAAATATTTGTCACTGAATCCATACTCTTTGGCTTTGAGTATTAAAGCCTGGTCGAGTTTATTAAAAGGAGTTGATTTTATTTTTTCTTCGAGTTTTACGATGTCATTAATGTTATTGAGAAACCAATTGTCGATTTTTGTGAGCTGGTAGATTTCATCCGTTGAGAATTTTCTTCTGAATGCTTCTGCTACATACCAGATTTTATCCCAGCAGTTTATTTGCAGTTTCTTCTTTAGCTGTGTTAAAGTAAGATCGCTGTTAGTATATTTTTTATCAAGAGAGTAACGATCTATTTCCAGCGACCTTATGGCTTTCTGCAGCGACTCTTTGAATGTCCTACCAATGGCCATAGCTTCACCAACAGATTTCATCTGCACTGTAAGTTCAGGGTTGGTTTTGGGGAATTTTTCAAATGTGAAACGCGGCCATTTAACAACACAGTAGTCGATGGTAGGCTCGAAACAAGCTGGTGTTTTCTTTGTGATATCATTAGGAATTTCATCCAAGGTATATCCAACAGCCAGTAACGAAGCTATTTTGGCAATAGGAAAACCCGTGGCTTTAGATGCAAGAGCAGAACTTCGAGACACACGCGGATTCATTTCAATTACGTATAATTTACCGTTTTTTGGATTAACCGCAAATTGGATGTTTGATCCGCCAGTTTCAACACCAATAGCTCTTATTATCTTTATGGCGGCATTACGCATAATCTGATATTCTTTATCAGTTAGTGTCTGGATCGGAGCGACTGTTACACTGTCACCTGTATGAATACCCATTGGGTCAAGGTTTTCTATCGAGCATACAATAACAACATTGTCTGCTCTGTCTCTCATAACTTCAAGTTCGTATTCCTTCCATCCGATTAAAGATTCTTCCACAAGCACCTGACTTTTTGGGCTTAGATTTAATCCCCACTGGATGTATTCTTCGTATTCTTCAGCATTGTAGGCTACATTTCCACCTGTTCCGCCTAATGTATATGATGGTCGTATTATTGCGGGGAAACCGACATATTTGACAATTTCCCTGGCTTCTTCCAAAGAATTGGCACAGCCGCTTTTGGGAACATTAAGACCAATATCTTCAATAATTTTTTTGAATTTATCCCGATCTTCAGCCCTTTTAATTGACCTTAAATTAGCTCCGAGTAATTTAACGTTGTATTTTTTGAGGATTCCTGTTTCTGCCAGTGCTACTGCTACGTTAAGACCAGTTTGTCCACCCAAAGTAGGCAGAAGGCTGTCAGGCTTTTCGATGCGAATTATTTTTTCTATTATCTCTGGGGTAATAGGTTCAATGTACGTTCTGTAGGCCAACTCAGGGTCAGTCATTATTGTGGCAGGGTTACTGTTTACAAGAATTACTTTAAAACCTTCCTGCTTTAATACTTTGCACGCCTGTGCACCCGAATAATCAAATTCACAGCCCTGCCCTATAACTATTGGACCAGAGCCTATGATCATTATCTTTTTTATATCCTTACGTTTTGGCATCGTTTCCTTTCCTGATTATCTTTTCAACGGCAGTACAATGGTACCATAAAATCATTCAGAAGTGTAGAGGTTTGTTATAGGCATTCTTCTGTCTTTGCCAAAAGCTCTGGGTGTGATCTTAATCCCTGGGGGACACTGCCTTCTCTTGTATTCGCTCCGATCAACCATACGAATAATTCTATTAACAATATCTTTGGGCAAATTTTCTTGAATCAGCATAGATGATGATTTGTCTTCTTCAACATAACCTCTGAGTATCCTGTCAAGCATGTCATATTGCGGCAGTGAGTCGATATCTTTCTGATTTTCCCTGAGTTCAGCAGTAGGCGGCCTTTTTATTACACTGAGAGGAATAACTCTATGATTATGGATTTTGTTTATATATTTGGCTAATTGATAAACTACTGTTTTAGGCACATCTTTCAAAACAGCAAAACCTCCAGCAGTATCACCATAAAGCGTCGAATAACCGACCGCAGTTTCACTTTTATTGCTGGTAGTAAGTACTAAATAAGAATACTGATTACTGAGCGACATCAATATACATCCACGAATTCTTGCCTGAAGGTTTTCATAAGCTATTCCACCAGCGACCCATTTATCAAATTTACCGAGCAAACCATTGAATCTATCAAGTACTGTCTCAATTGGCAAGCTAAAAAATTCAATATCAAGATTATCAGCTAAAATCTGAGCATCTTTTATTGTCTTAGAACTATTAAACCTTGTCGGCATTGTTATCCCGACAACATTTCCTGCTCCTAAAGCATCAACAGCAATCGCAGCTGTCAGGGATGAATCTATACCGCCGCTGAGACCTATTATAACTTTGGAAAAATTGTTCTTTCGTACATAATCCCTTGTTCCAAGCACCAGGGCATTATAAACTTCGGCAGTAGAATCAACCGGTTTTGATGAATCGCAAACATCATAGTTTTTCAGACTTTTCATACAAATTGCATTGCAACTGTTTGCTGGTGAAAAATCTGCCAACAATATATCTTCTTCAAATGCCTTTGCCTGGCAAACGATTTTTCCTGAAGAATCAACAAACATACTCCGACCATCGAATACCAGTTCATCCTGCCCACCAACTAGATTGCAATATGCAACGTAACAATTAAAATGTTTTGCACATTGACTAAGAACATCCTGTCTCTGTTGGAGTTTACCTATGTGAAAAGGAGACGCTGAGATGTTTATGATTATGTTCATTGACTGTGTTTTTTCAAATAAGCTGTCTATATGCTTAAGCCGCCAGATATCCTCACAAATTGTGAAGGCAACAGACAAACCACCTATATTCATACATACAGCTTCAGTGCCTGGTCTAAAGTATCTTCTTTCGTCAAATACTCCGTAATTTGGAAGTATGCTCTTGCGATAAATTCTTTTTATCTGTCCATCATGCAGGACCGCGAGTGAATTGTAATAACCATTTTTGTTAACCTCTGCAAAACCTGCAACGATATGAACTTCTGGGCAACTGTCTGCCAGATGCTCAATTGCCAACCGATTATCCTTCAAGAACTGCTCTTTAAGCAACAGATCCTCCGGAGGATATCCGCACACAGACATCTCAGGAAAGACCACAATATCTGCACCAAGAGTAACAGCCTTGATGCACAAATTCTGCATCTTGTCGACGTTACCCTTGATATCACCTACTGAAGAATTAAACTGTGCCAATGCTATTCTCAAACTTATTTTACCTCATTAACACTGCTTCTTTAACCAATTATCAACAGCTACGGCTGCCTGGCGTCCGCTGTCAATAGCTCTCACAACCAGCGAGGCTCCACTAACAGTATCACCAGCAGCAAATATCGATGGTTCACTGGTTTGGTAATTATCTACCGCCAGATTTCCTGACTTGTCGAGTTTTAAACCTAAATTTTTTACAAGCCCGTTATGTGTCACATGGAGAAATCCCATTGCTAAGAGTACAATATCGACATCAAGCGAAAAATCAGTACCCGGCAACTCTTTAAAATTCCACACATTATCTGTTTTAGTCCATTCGACCTGACAGCAGTGCAACTGAGTAACCCTAGTTTCTACACCTGAAAATTTCTTCGTTACCACACTCCATTGACGCTGACAGCCTTCTTCATGCGAAGAAGAGGTTCTCATTATTCGAGGCCACATAGGCCAAGGAGTGTCAATTGGTCTGGTTTCGGGCGGTTTTGGGAGAATTTCAAACTGATAAATTTGTTTAGCCCCCTGCCTTTGGGCAGTTCCCACACAGTCGCTTCCTGTATCACCACCACCTATTACAACAACAGTTTTGTCCTTTGCATTTATAATTCTCGGTTCATCGACAGATTCACCGGAGCAAAGTTTATTCTGTGCATTTAAGTAGTCCATCGCAAAGAGGATATTCTCGTAGCCTCTACCGACTATGTTGAGGTCTCGCGGCTGACCGGCACCCATTGTCAAACATATGCTGTCAAACCTTTTTCTGAGGTAGTGTACGGAAATGTCTTCACCGACATTTACACCAGTTTGAAATTCAACACCTTCAGCAATCATCTGTTCCAATCTGCGGTCAATAATATTTTTTGCGAGCTTAAAATCAGGGATGCCATATCGTAACAGACCTCCGATTTTCTGGTTTTTTTCAAAAACAATCACACTGTGTCCTGCTCGTGCCAATTGTTGAGCCGCAGCCAACCCGGCAGGTCCAGAACCTATCACCGCCACTTTCTTTCCGGTTTTTTGCTTAGAAGGCAATGGTTTAATCCAACCTTCTTTGAAACCACGTTCAACAATTTGAAATTCAATGTGCCTGATTAAGACAGGTTCATCGTTAACGGAAAGAGTACATGAAGTCTCACAAAGAGCGGGGCATACCCGACCCGTGATCTCAGGAAAATTATTCGTAGTATGAAGCAATTTGCATGCCTGCTGCCATTTTCCCTTATATACCAAATCATTGAGGTCAGGAATACAATTTTTCAATGGGCAACCAATTCCATGACAAAATGGTACTCCGCAGTCCATACATCTTGCGGTTTGCTGATTTATCTGCTCAGGCGTGAGCGGCAAGTCAAGCTCGGCAAAATCATGGATTCTTTCCTCAACAGCCCGATGCGCCACTTCCTGACGTTTATATTTTAAAAACCCTTTTACTTCGCCCATAGATAGACCTCTTCAGTTGCCGGTATTGTTTCAGTATTTCGTTGTTCAGCAGCACGCATCTTTTCCAAAGCTTTGCGATAATCTATTGGAATAACCTTGACAAATCTGCCGACCATATCCGGCCATACTTCCAAGATATGTTTCGCATGCGCACTTCCAGTCCATTTCAAATGTTGATTAATCAAATCATACAACACATCCTTATCTTCTTGTTTCCAGACACTTTCCAACTCAACCATATCCAGGTTGCACATCGTATCAAACAGTTGTGCCTCATCGAGCACATAAGCAAGTCCGCCACTCATTCCTGCACCGAAATTACATCCGGTTTTTCCAAGCACAACAACCAATCCTCCTACCATATACTCACAGCAATGGTCACCAACTCCCTCGACAACAGCGGTTGCTCCGCTATTTCTTACACAGAATCTTTCACCAACCATTCCATTTATGAACACTTCACCTGAGGTGGCACCATAGAGTATCGTATTGCCTGCAATAATATTTTCATTACTCATAAATGGAGCCCCTTGAGGTGTTTTGACAATAATTCGCCCACCAGAAAGACTCTTTCCTAAATAATCATTGCTTTCCCCGACCAACTTTAGAGTTACTCCCGGGGCAAGAAACGCACCAAAGCTTTGTCCCGCAGAGCCATAAAGAGCAACCTGCAATGTGTTATCCGGTAATCCTTTTTCACCATATTTCTTAATAATTTTGTTACTTAAAATCGCTCCTATGGTTCGATTTGTATTGTGAACCGGCATCTCAATAACAACCTGCTCACCTTTGTCAATTGCAGGTCCGGCTTTTTCCAGAATTTGCCAATCAAGATGGTCACCAAGTTTGTCAGCTTGCGAATTGATGCATCTGATCCTGTTTCCATCGGAGGCCTGAGGCTTATAGAAAATAGAAGAAAAATCCAAACCCTTTGCTTTCCAATGGTCAATTGCCTTATTGGTTTGCAGCATATCTGACCTGCCAACCATATCATCAAATTTACTAAAACCGAGTTGTGCCATAATCTGGCGTACTTCCTCGGCAACAAAAAACATAAATCTCTCAATATATTCCGGCTTGCCCGCAAAACGTTTTCTCAACTCCGTGTCCTGTGTGCCTATACCAAAAGGACATGCGCCCTCATGACATTTGCGTAATAATGTACAACCAAGTGTTACCAGCGCAGCAGTTCCAAATCCAAATCTTTCAGCTCCGAGCAAAGCTGCAATAGCAACATCCCTGCCGGTCTTCATTTGTCCATCTGCCTGAACACGGATTCTATCCCTTAGATTGTTCATCACCAGTACCTGCTGGGTTTCTGCAAGCCCGAGTTCCCAGGGACAACCGGTGTGTTTAATTGAAGAAAGCGGACTTGCTCCTGTTCCACCGTCATGACCGCTGATAAGTACCTCATCAGCATTCCCTTTTGCAACTCCAGCGGCAATTGTACCAACCCCAACTTCAGCAACAAGCTTAACTGAAACCTTTACCCCAGGATTACTGCACTTGAGGTCGTAGATTAATTGAGCCAAGTCCTCAATCGAATATATATCGTGATGAGGCGGAGGCGATATTAAAGTTACACCAATAGTTGAATGTCGAAGCCTGGCGATTTCTTCGGTTACCTTATGGCCTGGCAATTGTCCACCTTCACCTGGCTTAGCACCTTGTGCAATTTTAATCTGCAGCTCTTTTGCATGAGCGAGATAATTTATTGTAACGCCGAACCTTCCACTGGCAATCTGTTTTATAGCACAGTTTTTCGAATCACCGTTGGCTTGCGGTAAGTAACGCGAAGGGTCCTCACCTCCTTCGCCGGTATTGCTCATACCACCTATGCGGTTCATAGCAACAGCCATGCATTCATGAGTCTCTTTACTAATAGAACCATGGCTCATTGCGCCAGTACAAAACCTTTTGACAATCTCACTGGCTGGTTCTACCTGTTCAATTGGAATTGGCTGACTTGGAACAAACTCAAAAAGTCCCCGCAAAGTATACAATTTTAGAGCCTGCTGATTTACTGCTTTGGCATAATCATCGTAGGATTGTTGATTATTGTATTTGGCTGCATGCTGCAGCTTTACTATCGTCGTTGGATTCCAAAGATGTTCTTCGCTATTATGTCTAAAATGATATTCACCACCAAAATCTAATTCAAGCGTCCGCGAGGGTCGCTGCTGGAAAGCTGTATTATGACTTGCAAGTATTTCCTGTGCAATTTCCACCAGACCAATTCCACCAATTCTCGAACTTGTACCGGTAAAGTATTCATCTATAAGAGAGCGATTTAAACCAATGGCCTCGAAAAGCTGCGCGCCTGTATAACTTCGCAGTGTTGAAATTCCCATCTTGCTAATCGTTTTTAAAATTCCTTTTTTAATAGCAGCAATATAGTTGTCTGCTATCCGCGAGGATTCCATATCTACGGGAAGTTCACCTTCCTGCTGAAGATAATCGAGCGTTTCAAAAGCCAGATAAGGATTTATTGCGTTAGCACCAAAGCCGCATAAAAGGCAAAAATGCATTACCTCACGCGGTTCTGCACTTTCAATAATTAATCCCACTTCGCCACGAAGACCACAATTAAGTAATCCGTGATGAACAGCAGCCGTTGCGAGCAAAGAAGGAATCGGAGCTTTCGTCTGTGAAACCTCCCTGTCGCTGATTATTAGTATCGAAGCACCTTTTTTGATAGCCTGCTGGGCAGAATCTACCAATTCGCTCAGGGCTTGTTTCAAACCAGCCGCCACATCAGGGACATTGACATCGAATACTGCGGAGATGCTCACCACTTTAAGGTCCTGCCTTTTTGATGATCTCAACCGTTCAATATCTTCATTGCTCAGGATCGGATGCGGTAATTTAAGTTGTCGGCAGTGCTCAGGTGATTCCTCAAGGATATTTGGTTTTTTACCAACAAAATTCATCAAACTCATAACCAGTCCTTCACGCAGAGGATCAATAGGAGGATTGGTTACCTGAGCAAAGAGCTGTTTGAAATAGTTAAACAGCAATTTAGGTTTGTCTGAAAGAACCGCTAAAGGTGTATCATTACCCATAGAACCAACGGGTTCCTGGGCATTGAGTGCCATTGGCAACAAAATCATTTTCAAATCTTCGCGAGTATAGCTGAACAATCTCAGCCTCTTGGCTAAAGTATCAGGATCAGTATGTGCCAGCTTAGGTACATCAAATAGCCCATGAAGTTCAATTTTGTTCTCGTCAAGCCAGCGACGGTAAGGTTTTTGTCGAGCAATTTTGCTTTTAATTTCATTATCAGAAATTATTCGTCCCTCAACGGTATCAACAAGAAACATATGACCAGGTTTGAGGCATCCTTTTCTCTGGATTTTTTCGGGTGGGAACTGTACGACTCCAGCTTCACTGGCCATCACAACCAAACCATCGGTTGTAACAAGCCAGCGACAAGGTCTAAGCCCATTGCGGTCAAGCGTTCCGCCAACAATTCGACCATCAGTGAATACCATTGCGGCAGGCCCATCCCATGGTTCCATAATAGAAGAATGATATTCGTAAAATGCACGTTTATCTGTACTAATATGATAACGTGTCCCGAATGCTTCAGGGATCATCATCATCATTGAGTGAGGCAAGCTTCTCCCGGAACGAACCAACAGTTCAAGTACATTGTCAAAACATGCAGAGTCACTCGCCTCAGGAGTTAAAATTGGAAACAAGTCACTAATATTGTCGCCGAAGACATGGCTGGACATTTTCATCTGACGAGCCTGAATCCAGTTACGATTTCCACTTAGTGTATTTATCTCTCCGTTATGAGCTATACATCGCAATGGCTGGGCAAGCTGCCAACTTGGAAATGTATTAGTGCTATATCGCTGATGAACAATGGCAAGAGCAGAACTGAGACGTTCCTCTGCGAGATCGGGATAATAAGCGAAGAGCTGCCATGCCATAAACATTCCTTTGTAACAAATGGTTCTGCATGAAAGCGATGCTACATAAAAATCTTCACTTTTTTGACCAAAGCTCTTTCTTACAAGCTTTTCAGCTCTCTTGCGAGCTAAATATAACTGTCTTTCCAGCAGTTCACCTTCCAGTCCTGCTCCATCTACAAATATCTGCTTTATAGTAGGCTCAGACTGCAGAGCGATTTTTCCAAGACAATCATTTGAAGCTGGTACATCTCGCCAGCCTATGACTTTCATACCGTAATGAGTTATCGCAGCTTCAAGAACTTCATCGCATTTTTTGCGAAGCTCATGATTCTGGGAACCGAAAATCATTCCCACAGCGTATTTAGAAATTGGCGGCAGAGAAAATCCTATTTTTTCACAATCAGTTTTAAAAAACTCATGCGGAATCTGAAATAAAATACCAGCCCCATCGCCTGTGACCTCATCTGCACCTGCTGCACCGCGATGGTGCAGGTTTATCAATATTTGTTTGCCGTATTCAATGATGGAATGGTCGCACTGCCCATTGATATTTACAACTGCACCAATACCACAAGCGTCGTGTTCGCGACGAGGTTCGTACAACCCAGCACTTTTATCAGGATAGATCATTTAACTCCTAAGTATAGATTATATTTTTTAATAAAGAAAAATAGGATGAGAATCCGGGTTCTTTCCAAAGAAAGTAACATCATCTACTTTTTTCACACACTTGCCTTTAGTCAGAGCAAACAGTGTTCGTTCGATTCCAACACCGCCACCAAACGTATCAGGGAAGACGGATTCTCCATTTTTATTTTTCTGGGCTATAGCCATTAAAAAAGGCCCATAACCGCCTAGTTCATTTATATTTTCCAATTCACCATTAACGAATTTCGGACGTACAGAGATGACTTTATTGTCAATCATGCGTTCGATAATCGGTTCATAGAGCCATTCTCTGACAGCACCTGATAATATTTCATACGTATCGCCAAACTTATTATCTGGTCTCTGAATAGACGTAGCACACAGGTCATAATTATAAACCATATCCGAAGTAAAATCAGCGAGCGGTATTTTAGAACCATCCGGTTTCAGATATGGATAAATCAGGTCGTAGTTTTCACGCAACAAACCAACAATCCAGAAAAACTGCGAACCTGCCTGCTGTCCAAGCCCTGCTTCCATGCCCTTTGCCCCATATTTGGCCATGGCCTGATCCTTTCTGAACCTCGGGAAAGGTGACTTCGGAACGTTAACAGCAACACCCAATGCTTTCAAATCTTCTTCATTTTTATCAGCAACAGCACTGGTCGCAAATATAATCAATTGTTCGAAAAAAGTAAATGCCTTTTCCATGTCTTCTTCAAGAATTTTCTGCACCTTTTTAGTGTTGCTCAGATAATCGTCGAGTGAAACGTTGCGATTTCTCCTCAATTCGATATCCATCTGTGAAAAATCGCAAAGGTATTTTCCTCTCTGAATACCTATAGGACTCTCTATTTCCAACCTGATATTTGGTGAGTCCACAAAAATACCCTTAAATTTCGAACTCATACACGCCAGGAATTTGGAGTATATCATAGAATGAGTAAGTTTGTATTCGTGACCCTTATAGCTTATCCCCGGGGCGTGTTCAACGTCGTGAGCCAAAGGATCCGTAACCGGACTCATCGATACCTTTTCAAGATTAAAAAGACCATAGTTGGTAAGAAAATTGTGCATTGCATTAACAAATGTTGTTCGTATAGCTGAAACGTGATAGAGGGTATCGCCCTGCCACTTTTCAATATAATTCTGGCTAATAAAATCGGCTAACGTCTGACCGTTTTCTTTTAGCGCAGCTTGGAAATTATAAAGCCCCTGACCTATAAATTCTTCATTACTGGACATTGTTTTTTCCTTTAATCTAATTACATTCTAACTTTCTTAATTTATCATGATTTCTCAAATCATTACTTGATAAATAACATTTCTGCATATGTTGGCAATGGCCAGAGATTTGCATCAATGATGCTCTCCAGCTCATCTGCAGCACTTCGCACATTTTGCATAGCAGGTCTGACGACATCATGGTATTCCGCAGCCCGTTTTGAAGCATCTTTTGTGGAATTAACTTTACCAACAGATACTTCAAGCACTTCAATGTTACAATACATTAAGTTTATTAAACTGCAAATCTTTTCCAACATGCTTTTCTGGCTGTCACAGCCAACACCAGCAGAGCTTAGCTTATTAACAACACCAGCTAAGCGACCTGAATAATCAGTTACCACAGGCAGAATCTGTCGTTTAGCCATATTCAGCATTGTCATAGCTTCGATGTTTATCATTTTGCTATAATTCTCAAAAAGTATTTCCATTCGTGCATGCAGTTCCGCTTTACTAAGCACTTTATGTTTAGAGAAAAGCTCTACATTTTCTTTATCCATCATTTTGCCAAGCGATTCAACGGTAGAAGGTATATTGGCAAGTCCACGTTTTTTGGCTTCTTCTACCCATTCCTGTGTATAGTTATCACCGTTATATATAATACGGCTATGCTCTTTTGCAATTTTGCAAAGAATTTTCTGAGTCGTTTTTTTAACATCCTTGGCTTTTTCCAACTCATCAGCAATCTCCGAGAGTATGTCGGCAACAATTGTATTGAGCACAAACATAGGCCCAGCAGTTGACTGTGAAGAGCCTACCATCCTGAACTCAAACTTATTCCCAGTAAAAGCAAACGGCGATGTTCTGTTTCGGTCCGTACTGTCTTTCGGCAAACGAGGCAGTGTTGAAACACCCAATTCCAGTTCACCATCAGGTTTAGATGACTTTACACCACCAATAGCAAGCTGGTTAATAATATCGGTTAACTGACCACCAAGGAAAATAGAAACAATCGCAGGTGGTGCTTCATTGGCACCGAGTCGGTGTTCATTACCAACATTGGCAACGCTGGCTCGCAATATTTTTGCGTATTTATCCACAGCACGTATAACAGCGCACAAAAATACGAGGAAAATCATATTTTCATGCGGGGTGGTACCAGGTTCAAGCAGATTATAACCATCATCGGTTACCATGCTCCAATTATTATGCTTACCTGAACCATTGACACCTGCAAAGGGCTTTTCGTGCAACAGACAGACAAATCTATGTCGCAAAGCGACAGTCTGCATTGTTTCCATAACTAACTGATTATGGTCAGTTGCAATATTAACAGTAGTGAAAACCGGCGCTAATTCGTATTGAGACGGAGCAACCTCATTATGCTGGGTTTTTGCTGAGACACCCAGTTTCCAGAGCTCAACATTGAGTTCTTCCATAAAAGATGCTACTCTCTCATGCAGTGTTCCAAAATAGTGGTCTTCCATCTCCTGACCTCTTGGCGATGGAGCACCAAATAATGTTCGACCCGTCAGTACCAGGTCCAGACGCTTTTCAAAAAATGAACTATCGATAAGAAAATACTCCTGTTCAGCACCGAGCGTTGCAATAACCTTTTTCGAGGAGGTGTTACCGAGTGCAGTAAGAATCCTTACAGCCTGTTTACTCAGTACGTCCATTGAACGCAACAGCGGCGTTTTCTTATCCATTGCATCCCCAGTATAGGAGCAAAAGGCACATGGTATATATAGAATAACACTGCCACCTTTTCTCTTTACGAAGACAGGTGATGTGCAGTCCCATGCGGTATATCCGCGAGCCTCAAATGTAGCTCGCAAACCACCAGATGGAAATGAGGATGCATCAGGCTCACCCTTGATAAGCTCCTTGCCGCTAAACTCCATTATCGTTCTGCCGTCAGATGTAGGTGAAATAAAAGAGTCATGCTTTTCTGCTGTAAGACCTGTCATCGGCTGGAACCAGTGGCAGAAATGTGTGGCACCTTTTTCGATCGCCCAGTCCTTCATTGCATTGGCAATTACATTTGCTGCCGATGGATCAAGAGGTTGATGTCCCATAATCGTTTTCTTAAAGGATCTGTAAATTTCCTTCGGTAAACGCTCTCGCATAACAACATCATTAAAAACATCTGACCCAAAAATCTCAGTAACACTTTTATTATTGTCCATTTTCCATTCCTGATTATTTTAACATCACTTGTTATCTTCTTATACTATTTTTAGGATTAGCACCTAACCAATCGCTTCATTGCTTCTTTCACCCGTACGAATTCTAATACATTCTTCCAGCTGCTGAACAAAGATTTTTCCATCACCGATTTGGCCCGTCCTTGCCCCTTCAATAATGGCATCAATTGTTCTTTCCACGAAGCCATCATTAACCGCTATTTCAATTCGTATTTTTTTAAGCAGATTCACTTCTATACTGACACCTCGATATGATTCGTGGTAGCCCTTTTGCTGCCCACAACCTAATGAATTGGTTACGGACATTTTATAAACCTCAGCCTTGTATAGACTCTTTTTAACATCATTCAATTTGTGCGGTTGAATATAAGCTATTATCAGTTTCATATTTTAAACTCCAAATTTTAGTTTCATTTTATTTCCGACAGTATTATTCCGTTGTGAAGATTTGGAAGCCAGCATATGCTTCGTTACCATGTTCGCCAATGTCAAGGCCTCGCAGTTCTTCTTCGCGTGAAACACGCACACCAATTGCAGCCTTTATGGCAAACCATACTATTAGCGATACGACGAATACAAACAGTCCGACAGAAACAACAGCTGTTAATTGAGCCTTGAGCAGTGTGAATCCGCCGCCGAAGAACAATCCATCGCCAGTCGCAGTTCCCGTAATTTTATCCTGTGCAAACAACCCTACACATATAGTTCCGAATATACCGTTAACTAAGTGTACAGACAAAGCACCGACCGGGTCATCCAATTTGAGTTTGTCAAACATCATTACTGCCAGAACAACCAGCACACCTGCTATTGTTCCTATCAATAAGGAACTGCCTACGCTCACATACGCACAGGAAGCGGTGATTGCTACCAGACCTGCCAAACATCCGTTGAGTGTCATTCCAAGATCAGGTTTTCCAATCAGTATCCAGGACAACAGTGTTGCACTCATGATAGCTGCTGCTGCCGCAGTGTTTGTCGTAACGGCAACGTGGCTGATAGCGACCGGGTCCGCAGCCATAGTTGAACCTGGGTTAAATCCAAACCAACCGAACCACAATATGAATGTTCCTATAGTCGCCAGGGAAAGGTTATGTCCTGGGATCGCCTTGATGTGACCATTGTCGAATTTCCCGATTCGCGGTCCAAGCACTATAATTCCCGCCAATGCTGCCCATCCGCCGATGCAATGTACGACAGTTGAACCGGCAAAGTCAAACATTCCCATTTTCGCAAGCCATCCTCCACCCCATACCCAGTGTCCAACTATCGGATAAATGAACATTGCCATAGCGAAAGAGAATACTATGAATGAAACATATTTTATTCGCTCAGCAACAGCTCCTGATACAATCGTAGCGGCTGTTCCGCAGAACACCAACTGGAAAAAGAACTTTGCCATCAGCGGCACCCCTGTCCATGATATTGCCGAGTAAACACCACTATAAGCATCTCCGACAGCAGGAGAGTTATCAGCTCCACCTATAAAGAACAAACCTTTGAGACCGATAAACCCGTTGCCATCGCCGAACATCAGTCCCCAACCAACCAGCAGAAATCCAATCGACGAAACCGCAAAGACCACAAAGTTTTTTGACATAATGTTTACGCAGTTCTTGGCACGTGCAAAACCCGATTCGACAGCAGCAAAACCAAGGTTCATAAAAAACACCAGAAAAGCGGTTATTAAAACCCAAATCGTATCGACGAGTATTTTGTTATCCATTTTATTTCCTTTCTTTTCAGAAATTTGATCAAAGTATTTTAAATTTTAAAAACTTTTTCCGATACTAATGCCAGTGAAGAAATAATCACTCTCCGACCTGTAAGTATCCTGTCTTCTTATGTCACTGTTCAGCAAGGTAACATAGTTAATGCTTGGTGAAACTGTCCAGCTACCAAGCGCGATAGGGAATGAAGCTGACATTGTCAAGTCATTAACTTTCGCCTGGTCGAGGCCGCCCCAATAATACTTATTATATGCAGACGATCCGTAACCAAGTGAAGCTCCCAGTTCCATACCAACAGGCGTTTCGCCGATCGCAAAGATTTTTTCTATGCTATGGCTTATCCCAAATGATGCATAAGTACCTTTGGCCTCATCAATGTCATGGTAGAGGGTAACTGAGGGTTTTAGGAAACAGTCATAGCTCAATCCCCAGTAAATTTCAGTAGTGTCTTTTAAAACGGTGTTTGGGAAATCATAATATATAACACCCACAGAGTAGTTTAACTTTTCGAAACCTGGAACTTTATTTGTATAATCCAGTGAATAGTCAAGCTCAGTAAATTCTCCGCTTTCTCCACTGTTACCAGTTGCATCTACATGATTATGGTATCCTGTTAAATCCTGATTTCCCCAGATACTAGCAGTAAAATTATCAAAAGTTACTGCAACGCTCGGCTGGAAGACAAAATCGTCATTAAGATTCTGCCCTCGCCAGATGTATTTACTCATAAAATCTGCAGTTAAATCAACTCCTATTGCACTTTTCTCAGCTATGACAGTTTCTTCAGCGATAGATAAGTTTGCTGCACATGACAGCACCACCATGCCAAAAAATGTCCATTTCATTAACTTTCTCATATCTTTCCTTTTATCGACAATAGACCTTTCGTTACTTTTTAGTTTCATTGGCCAAATGAATATTCAACACATTACATTATATAGTAGCAATTGCTGTGCCAATATTCCACAGAGTTATAACTACTTATATAACAAAGACATATGGCCATTGCTATGTTTTTAAAAGAACCAATAATCGCGACATTTTTGTAACATACGATATTTTTATAACATAATTGTATCTTGTAAAATTGTACTGATTCCAAAAGTGCATATTTTGGCAACACATTAACGCCACAAGCGTTATTTTACATATCATATTGTTATTACAGAAGTTAAGACACATAATATATAGCTTGCGATATTTATATAAAGAAAACCTTTGCGTTTTCAACATGATATGTTACAATTATGTCGTATTGTAACATAATGTGGAGCTTACATTAAATGACCAAGAAAACAACGATTTGGCAAAATGATGTGGTATATACTTCACGTCAGATGCAGCAACTTGAAAGCCTTTATAAAGTTAGTCAAATACTGGTTGCCCGGGGGCATGATACCTTCGCCAAGATATTAGATTTATTAGATAAAGAGCTTGGATTAAACAGGGGTACAATCACCCTGCTTGCGATAGATGGCAACGAGATTAAAGTTGAAGCTGTTCATAATCTTTCGCAGGAAAAGAGTCAAAAAATTACATATCGAATAGGTGAAGGTGTAACCGGCAAGGTAACACAAACCGGCAAGGCAATAATTGTTCCAAAAGTTTCTCAGGAGCCGCTTTTTTTGAACCGGTTTGAACGATGGAATGTTACAAAGCAAGATTTAAGCTTTATTTGCGTACCAATTTCCATTGGCAATGATGTAATTGGGACAATTTCAGTTGATAAACCATATGACGAAACAGTACCACTCGATGAGGAAATGAGGATTTTAAGTATCATTGCAAGCATGATCGCAAATGACTTGAGAACCAGACGTGAGTCTGAGATTGAGCATCAACAGCTTGAAAATGAAAATCTTCGATTGCGTCAGGAACTGCAAGGCAGATTCCGTCCCGAAAATATAATAGGCAATTCCAATGCGATGCGTGATGTGTATTGGCAAATTCACCAGGTAGCTGACAGCGATACAACGGTACTCATACGCGGTGAATCCGGGACCGGCAAAGAATTGGCCGCTCATGCCATTCACTTTTCCAGTTCAAGAAATAAGGGAGCCTTTGTAAAAATTAACTGTGCCGCCCTTAATGAAAATCTTCTCGAAAGCGAGTTATTCGGTCACGAAAAAGGTGCTTTTACTGGTGCAATACAAACCAGAAAAGGTCGACTTGAAGAAGCAAACAATGGTACAATATTTCTTGATGAAATAGGTGACTTTTCGCCTACGATTCAAGTAAAACTGCTTCGCGTGCTTCAGGAAAAAGAATTTGAACGCGTTGGGAGTAACCAGACTCTAAAAACAAATGCCAGAATTATAACAGCCACAAACCGCAATCTGGAAAAAGGTGTTGACCAGGGAACATTCAGACAGGATTTGTATTACCGTATAAATGTGTTCCCGATATTCCTACCTCCTCTACGAGAGCGTAAGGATGACATTTTGATGCTTGCTAACTTTTTTGTTGAACAATATTCAAAAAAGATGGGAAAGGAAGTACGACGCATCAGCACATCAGCGATCAATATGATGGTCTCATATCACTGGCCGGGTAATGTCAGGGAGCTAGAGAACTGCATTGAAAGAGCGGTACTTTTAAGTACTGACGGTGTTATACATGGTCATCACCTGCCTCCAACACTGCAAACTTCAGACTCATCAGGCACCATTGGAATTGGTTCACTAACAGAAAGAATCAATTTGTTTGAACGAGATGTAATTATCGATGCACTCAAACGCTGTAATGGGAACCTGGCAGCAACGGCTCGCGATTTAAAAACTACGGCGAGAATCATACGGTATAAAGTAAAAGAGTTAAGTATCGACTATATGCGATACAGCAAGAAGCGAGGTTGAATATGACAGCATGGGCAAGTACAGGGCTTAAAGGTCTGGATAAAATACTTTGTGATTTGAAAAAGGGTGACAACGTAGTTTGGCAGGTTGACAGCATAGAAGACTATAGTCACTTTGTAACGCCATATATAAACAAAGCCCTGGAGTGTAAACGAAACATTGTATATATGAGGTTTGCTCAGCATAGACCCCTTCTCGAAAATCAGCAAGGTGTCACAGTATATCAGCTCGACGCAAAAGGTGGATTTGAAAGTTTTTCGACACAGGTTCATGCTATAATCTCTAAACAAGGCATTGGAACCTATTATGTGTTCGATTGTCTTTCTGAATTGTTGAGTGCATGGGCAACAGATTTGATGGTTGGAAATTTCTTTATGGTTACTTGTCCATACCTTTTCGAACTGGACACAATAGCATATTTTGCAATATTGCGAAATTATCATTCTTTTCAGACTGTTGCACGTATCCGTGAAACAACACAACTGCTTCTGGATGTTTATGATTTTGATGGGAACTTTTACATCCATCCACTGAAAGTATGTGGCCGATACTCACCTACAATGTTTTTGCCTCATTTGCAACAGAATGAAGAATTTGCGCCTCTAACAAGCAGCATTGATGCAAGCAAATTATTGTCCCACATTTCTCAGAAAGATACGAATGGTCCAGCAAGAATCTTAGACTACTGGGATCGCTTGTTTATGAAAGCTAACAGCTTAATGAAAACATCGCTTGCATTAGACGAGACTAAGGCACTTGTTCAAGAGCTTTGCAGAATAATGGTTGGGCGCGAAAAAAGAATTCTGCATCTTGCTCAAAACAGTTTTTCTCTTGAAGATTTAATAAATATTAAGAGCAGACTTGTTGGAAGCGGCTTTATCGGTGGCAAAACTGTCGGAATGCTTCTATCTCAAAAAATTTTATCACAGGATAAGTCATTTAACTGGAGCCCGTATCTGGAACCACATGATTCATTTTATGTTGGCTCAGATGTTTTTTACAGCTATATAGTTGAAAACGGCTGGTGGAAACTGCTTATGAAACAAAAAACCCCGAAGGGCTACTTTGAAATTGCCCCTGAAATGAAGGAAAACCTTCTGCGAGGTAAATTTCCCAATCAGGTTCGTGAGCGGTTCCAGGAGATTATAGAATATTTTGGTCAATCACCGATTATCGTTCGTTCAAGCAGTTTGCTGGAAGATTCATTTGGTAACGCTTTTGCCGGAAAATACGAAAGCTTATTTTTAGTAAATCAGGGTGATCCGGAACAGCGTTATGCAAAATTTGAAGAGGCGGTTCGAAGAGTTTACGCCAGTACTATGGATAAGGATGCTCTTGCGTATCGTTTGCAACGAGGTCTTGATCAGCATGATGAACAAATGGCATTGCTTGTTCAACGAGTATCAGGCTCTTATAAGAAAAATTATTTTTTCCCTGACTTAGCCGGTGTAGGTGTCTCATATAATACTTTTGTCTGGAAATCCGAACTTGACCCCAAAGCAGGTATGTTGAGACTTGTTTTAGGCCTTGGTACGAGAGCGGTGGATCGAGTTGAGGATGATTATCCACAGATAATTGCTTTAGACAAACCTTTGATGCACCCATACGCTGATAAGGGAGATGCCGCAAGATTTTCACAGCATAATATTGATCTGCTTGATACAACGCAAAATTGTTTAAGAACAATTGAGTTAAGTGAGTTGTTCAAAGAAAAATTAGATTTGCAATTAGATCTAATTGCCAGTCCAGACTATCAAACCGAGCAAAAGATGAAAGAACTGGGCATGAAAGATACAAAGGCATGGATCTTAACATTTGAAAAATTCTTATCGAAAACAGACTTTCCAAAAATAATGCGTGAAATACTAAAAACCCTTGCTAGTTATTACCAATACCCAGTTGACATAGAGTTTACGGTTAATTTCACAGGCGACGATGCATTCAAAATTAATTTAGTTCAATGCAGACCTCTACAAACCAAAGGATTACGATCAGGTGTGCAAATTCCGGAAAAAATTAAAGAAGAAGACATACTCTTCGAATCTCAGGGTTACACCATGGGTGGCAGCATCTCGCAACCAATTAAAAGAATTATTTATGTTGACCCACAGGCATACATAGAAACTCCTATTTCACAAAAATATAGTATTGCAAGGCTGATAGGAAAACTGAATAGACAGATAGTTAACAGAGAAACTACTCCTACACTTTTGTTGGGACCCGGCAGGTGGGGTACAACAACTCCAAGTTTGGGTGTACCAGTCAGTTTTGCTGAAATCAATAATATAACATCACTTGTAGAAATAGCATATGAAGGTGGAAATTTGATGCCGGAGCTTTCTTTTGGCACCCATTTTTTCCAGGACCTGGTTGAAAGTGATATCTTTTATGTTGCTCTTTTCCCACAGAAAGAAAGCGTGATATTCAATAAGAATAAACTTGCGGATATGCCGAATCTATTAACCTATTTTCTTCCTGAAGAGCATAAATATGAGAATGTCGTTAAGGTATATGAAGTAAACTCTGACCAACTCCAGATTATGTGCGATATAGTATCCCAAAAGGTTATCTGTTTCTTTACGACATAAGATATATCATTTCTGTGGCCATCGGCGCAATAATCGGACGACTTCTATTTGGATGTGCTGATTTTTTGCATTGAACCGGTAACAAGAAAAACAGTACGTTCACATATATTTGTCA
>CAZBKA010000018.1:0-28955 GCA_964492365.1 uncultured Pirellulales bacterium
TCTTATAGAAAATATCGCGGCAGTACTCGATAAGACAAAGCTTGCAAAAGAAGATCATGATTTCTTCGAACAGTATGCACAGGAAACATGCAACGGCTACTGCACAGCCTGTGGCCACATTTGTGATGGGGTGCTGTCGGATAGTCACTACACAAGCGAAATAATGCGGTACATGATGTACCATAATAGTTATGGTGAGACTGACTATGCAAAAGAGCTTTTCGCACAGATACCTGCACAGGTAAGAAACAACCTTCTTAATATTGACTATAGCCAGGCAGAAAAACGCTGTCCGCAGAATCTGCCCATTGCAAAAATCATCGCTCAGGCTGTTGAAAAACTTGCCTGACAAAGTATATGAAAACCAGCAAACCGAAAAAAATAGACAGAAGGACATTTATCAGCAGAACCGCGGCTGTTGGTGCTGGAGTAATCCTTGCCGGAAGCAGGTTCGATGTGTTGGCTGAAGATAAAACCGACCTGGCAGTGCCCAAACGAAAACTTGGCACCAGCGGCATAGAGATATCAACGCTTGGGCTGGGCGGAGAATTTAACTTTCTTGATAACCAGATAATCCTGAGAAAAGCTTATGACGCAGGCGCAATATTCTGGGATACAGCACCCTTTTATGGCGGCGGCAACAGCGAACTCGGTATCGGTAAATTTTTCGAGAAACAGCCAGATGCACGCAAAAATGTTTTAATATGCACAAAAGGTTCGCGTGCCAAAGATATCCAGGATGCCGACAACATCTTTCACAAATCAATGGAAAGAATGAAAACTGATTACATCGATCTTTACTGTGGTGTTCATGGTCTGGGAACAATCGATCAGCTTACAGATGAAATGAAAACCTGGGTACAAAACGCCAAAGCTAAAGGGCTGATAAGAGCTTTCGGATTCAGCACCCATGGAAATATGGCAGAGAATCTTCGCTGCGCTGCAAACCTTGGTTGGGTAGATTTTGTAATGACAAGTTATAATTTCAGACTCATGCAGGACGATGAAATTAATCAGGCAATTGAGACATGCTATAAAGCAGGCGTAGGCATAATCGCAATGAAGACACAGGGACATAGCCCGGGTAAATATATTGATGCTAATCAAGAGCTTGAGTCACAGGCAGATAAAAATGTTGTTGAACACTTTTTGAAAGCAGGCTTCAATGAAGGACAGGCAAAAATAAAAGCGGTCCTCAAAAATCCATTTATCAGCTGCGCTTGTGTAGCGTGCAAGAACATCTCTATACTCAATTCAAATATCGAAGCTGCCAAAGAACCTTTGGAAATAACCGCAGCCGACATGAATGTATTAAAGGAATATGCCGAGACAACCTGCCATGGTTACTGCGTCGGCTGTGGAAAATGTGAAAAAATTTTCCCAGAAACCCCTTATATCGCAGATACGATGCGGTTTTTGATGTACCACGACAGTTATGGTGAAAAACCAAGAGCCAAAGCTCTTTTTGAGCAGATTCCCACTGATACCAGAATAAAAATGGCAAAAATCGACTATCTACCTGCAGAAAAAATCTGCCCGCAAAATCTGCCTATTACTGAAATAATCGCCCAGGCAATAAAAAGACTATCTTAAAAATACAGCAACAAAATAAATCGTAAAGACTTTATTTTAAACAACTTAAGAATAAGCATTTAATTTTTCCTTGAATTACCCATCCCCTTTTTGATATAATCCAGATGTCGGGAAAGACGTAAAATAATGTTCTTAGAAGTAGGAGTTTTGAAATGGCTGAAATGAAGAAGTTTTATTACGAAAAATGGTTGCCTTTTACAATTAACAAAAGACGAATTCTGGTCCTTGCAATTGCAAGTTATATCACTTTGTGTTGATTTACAGGTCTTTTTGTACCAAGTTTAGAATACAAAGCCGCTTATGCTAAGCGGTTTTTTTAATGCGCTTAGATGTTGACTTTTTACTCATATCAAATTAGGCTTAGCTTTTTAAAAATTGGCTTGGAGAATTGTTATGATAGTCGTAACCGGCGCTGCCGGGTTTATTGGTTCAGCTTTAATAGCTGGGCTTAACAAAAAAGGAATTGAAGATATCCTGGCGGTTGATTCGCTCGGCTGTGACGACAGGTGGAAAAACCTTCGTGGTTTGAAATTTGTCGATTATATAGAAAAGCAGGATTTTCTCGATATGGTGCTTCAAGGCAGATTGCTGCCCCCCATACAGGCAATATTTCACCTTGGCGCATGTTCGAGTACAACAGAAACAGACTGCAGTTACCTGGTAAAAAACAATTACGAGTATACAAAAATACTGGCACAATGGTCAGCAGCCAATTCTGCTCGTTTTATTTATGCCTCTAGTGCCGCTACTTACGGCGAGGGTGAAATGGGCTTTGCCGATGATGAAAGCAAAATTGAAACACTTCAACCCTTAAATATGTATGGCTACTCAAAGCAGATGTTCGATCTCTGGGCAAAGAGGTCAGATATGCTCGATAAAATTGTCGGGGTAAAATATTTCAATGTCTTTGGCCCGAATGAATACCATAAGGATTCAATGAGAAGCTTTATACTTAAATCATTCGAGCAGATAAAAGAAACCGGCAAAGTTACGCTTTTTAAATCTTATCATAAAGACTACGGCAACGGTGAGCATGTTCGCGATTTTATCTATGTCAAAGACGCTGTGGATATGACACTGTTTTTTTATGAAAATAAAAAAATCAATGGCCTATTCAATATCGGCACTGGCAAAGCAAGAAGCTGGAAAGACCTGGTAAATGCAGTATTTACAGCCATGAATAAAACACCAAATATCGAATATATAGATATGCCGGATTCTATCAGAAGCCAATATCAATATTTTACGCAAGCTGATATCAGTAAAATAAGAAAAGCTGGATACACTAAGAAAACTTTCGAACTGGAAGACGCTGTCACTGATTATGTACAGAATTATCTAGAAAAAGGAGTATATCTAACCAGCATTTAGCTGACGATTTTTCATCATGCCATTCACACCATATCATTTTGGACCAAGTGGATTCATTGCACTTACTTTCAGAAAATGGATTGATGTGCCAGTTTTTGTACTGGCAAATGTAGCTGTTGATATTGAAGTTGCCGTAATTAATTTTTTAAATTCAGGTTGGCCTTATCATAGATTCTGTCACAGCCTTATCGGCGGTATCGTTATCGGGATTGCACTTGGATTGATAGCATATTATTTCATACCTGTTTTTAAATGGGGGATGAACCTTTTCAGACTACCCTACCAGAGCGGCCTTAAAAAACTGATAATCTCCGGCATCTTAGGAGCATGGACCCACACACTTATCGATGCAACCTACCACTGGGACGTGCGGATATTCTGGCCTCTAAATGCCAAACCTTTGTACAATCTGTTAACAAAACAACATGTTAAAACCGACTGTCTCATATTATGGGTGCTGATGATAATCCCCTTTATTTTCGCCGTAAGGGAATATTATAAAAACAAAACTCCCAAAAACACCGCAAACCAGCAATAATCAATAAAACTTGCTTATTTGTCATTTCTAATGTAAAATGCCCATCTTAAATTTACTGGTTTTCGGGAAAATGATGATATGTCAGAAAAGATAAAAGAGCAATTGAAGCAGTTAAAACGCGGCACAGCAGATGTTATCAGCGAAAATGAGCTGCAGGAAAAATTAATCGAATCAGCTAAGCAATCGAAGCCTTTGCGTATCAAGCTTGGTCTGGATCCGACATCACCTGACATTCATCTGGGCCACACAGTAGTCCTGCGAAAAATGAGACAGTTCCAGGACATGGGTCATAAAGCAGTTCTTATCATCGGCGATTACACCGCCAGAATCGGAGACCCAACGGGACGCAACAGCACACGCCCAGTTCTTTCGCCGCAGCAGATCAATGAAAATGCCAAGACCTATTTTGAGCAGGCAGGCAAAATTCTCGACACAAGTAAAGATAAACTGGAAATCAGGTATAACAGCGAATGGCTAAGCGAACTGAAACTTGCCGATGTTATAAAGCTTACAGGGGTGATGACGGTTGCAAGAATGATGGAGAGGGACACTTTTGAGTTGAGATACAAAAAAGGCGACCCCATCGGGATTCATGAATTTTTATATCCTCTAATGCAGGGCTACGACTCGGTAATGATAAAAAGCGATGTCGAGCTGGGAGGAACTGATCAGACATTTAATAACCTCGTCGGCAGAGAATTGCAAAAACTCGACAACCAGTCCCCTCAGATCGTTATGACGATGCCTATTCTGGTTGGTCTTGACGGCACAGAAAAAATGAGTAAATCAAAGGGAAATTATATCGGCGTAACCGATGAGCCTAAAGAGATGTTCGGAAAAGTAATGAGCATTCCGGATGAACTGATGGTAAATTACTTCACACTTTTAACTAACATATCCGAGGAAAAAATAGCCGAACTGACAGATGCTTCTAAGACGCACCCAAAAACTGCCAAAGTAACTCTCGGCAAAATCATCGTAAGCCAGTTTTATGGCGATGATGCCGCGAAAATGGCATCGGATGAATTTGAAAATATCTTCGCTAAGGGTCAAATGCCGGACGAAATGCCGGAAGTTGAAATACCAGCAGAGGCGATTTTGATAAATAAACTTCTCCTGACATGCAACCTGGTATCTTCGGGCGGAGATGGCAAACGAATGATCAGTCAGTCGGCAGTCAGCATCAACGGTAAAAAAATAATTGATCCGACAATGGAAATAACGCCAGAAGATGGTATGATATTACAAGTAGGCAAACGAAAATTTGCAAAATTGAAAGTTATATAAAATGAAATTACCTGAATTAAAAAACCCCTCAAAATATACAGGTCTTTATATCGTTGACTTCGGCGATTTTTCAAGTACCGGCTTTACGGCCCAAGAGGTCGCTCAGTTGGTAGAAAGCGAAAAATATAAAGACTGCAAAGTTTATAAAATACACAACGCCTATCCGGACGGCAAGCTTGACATCAAAGGCGTACGCAAAGAAATCTTTCAGCTCGAATCAGGAATGTTTTTCTATAGCTGTGACCAGATAAGTGCAACGAAAGATTATAAAAACCTGGTAGCTTTAGCAGTAAAAATGGCACCGCCTTGTCAAAGCAAAATAGAGCTTTCCAAATATGAAGATGGCAAATATGTCACCGCTTATATTTACCCGGCAGAGTACGAAGACGAAGTAAGTCGATGGTTGATCGAAGGCGATTACAAAACCAAAGGCCAAGCAGAAGGTGGAAATATCGCTGTTCAAAGATATTACGACAGTAAAGTTGAGATCATTGAAACACATCAGTTATTTGCCGTTGATACCAATCAAAGCCGAACTGGTGTTGAATTAATCGGGCATCTCAAAGTTGCACTGCAACGGTAGTTTTTGCGTATTTAAAATGGGATACAAAAATGCCCAGTTATAAACAAAAAAACAAATTCGCCGGTTTATGGGTTGCCCTTCTGCTGCATATTTTCAGCAGAAAAAAACGTCCGATAACTAGACAGGATCTTAAAAAAAACGAATTTAAGACTGACAGTCAGATTATCGGGGTGAATTTTAACGATAAAATACGCAGTATTTTCAGACCAAACTGGTTTAAAAAAACACATAACCAAATGAAATAATTTCCCAAACTTTTACCAATTACAATCGTATTAATAGTGTAGCGATTAGATTTGCTGCAAATGAAAAAGTTTCTCTTCTCTCCGCATCGGGCTGTTAAAGCAGCCCGATGTTTTTGTATGCAGATCACATATGGGTCTTATCAAAGACCTTTGCCGCAGCATTTTTTGTATTTTTTCCCTGAGCCGCAAGGACAATCATCGTTCCTGCCGACTTTAGGTTCTTCAGTTTTTATCTGCTTCGTTTTTACTTCACCCTGAGGAGCCTGTGCAGCTGCTCTCTGTTTTTCCGCCATCGCAAACTGGCTGACTTCATCATGGGCAGCCTCGCTGACATTCCAAACGCTTCTGGCCTTAGTACCGGCTTCCAGATGAACCTTGAAAATAATATCAGTAATCCGACTTTCAATAGTTTCAAGCATTTCCTCGAACATCCGATAGCCTTCACGCTTATATTCGATCTTCGGATCTTTTTCTGCAAACGAACGCATCCAGATACTATCTTTGAGATGGTCCATGGCACGCAACTGGTCTTTCCACGCAGTGTCGTAAACCTGAAGCAGAATATATCTTTCCAGATCGTTAAGCTCTTTACGCATGAACTCATTGGCCTGCCTGTGAATTTCAGCGTCATCTTCTGTGATGTCATCAGCGGTTAAAGATGCTTCGAACCTGCCATTGAACCAACTGATAAATTCATCCCTGCTTAAAGAATTCTTTTTATCGCTGATTATCTGCTCTAACTTTCCATTGTTATAGCTTTGACTAAGTTCGAGCAATTGCCTATGCAGCTTTTGCGGAGTAGTGTCCCGTAAGTTTTCAGCAGACAGACCCGCATCATATTTTTTATTTGCCCATGTCGCGAGACTTTCAAAGCCATAAATATTTGTCCCTGCCGGTCCAAACACCATGCTCATCGCAAATTCGACAGGGTATTCTATTTCCCTTTGTTTGTATTTTTCGTCAGCCTTTTCAACCAGGAAATCGTGTATCTGCTTCGGATTCAGTTCTTTCAACTTTTCAAAATCGAGCTTTATATCAAGGCGGTTCTGTGCCAATTCAAAAAGCGTGCGAATTTTAAAATCATCCTTCAGAAACGCCAACAAAGAAGAGAAGTCCTTTTTGTCAACCTGCTCAGCAGATGCTTCAACTAACTGTGCCTCAATTTCCTCAGGCGAAAGATCTTTAATTTTAGATGGGAGAAGATTAACCTTGAAGCTGCTCATTGCCCATTTCGAAAGCCCGGCAGTATCCCATGATGACGGGTCGCTATAATCTTCGAGATATTCGCCAATCGAAATTGAAATATTATTGGCTGCTTCAGCCTTGGCCAGTCGCTTAATTTCAAACTCGATCCCCTCAGCATCAAGGCCTTTAATATCAGAAACTTTTAATTCAACGCCTAAATTTGTCGCCGCCAACTCAACAATACATTTATAAGGATAATCATCTTTCAGAATCGTATCACAGCTTTTTGTTATTGCCGCTTCGACCATTTCCTGAATGATGCTCTTGAGACCTAAACCAGCGAGAATATTTTTCCTTCTCGAATAAAAAATATTCCTCTGGTAATCCATTACCTCATCATATTCGAGAACGCTTTTACGCATCTCGTAATTTCGCTGTTCGACTTTCTTTTGTACCTTGGCAATCTGTCTGCTGATGAAAGGATGGTATATCGGCTCGCCTTCTTCCCAACCGACCATGCTCAACAGCTTAGGTATTTTTTCTCCACCAAAATAAATCAGAATCTCATCATCAAAACTCAAAAAGAACTGGCTCGAACCTGCATCACCCTGCCTGCCGCATCGACCTCTTAGCTGATTGTCAATTCGTCTGGCTTCGTGTCTTTCAGTACCAAGAATATGCAAACCCCCGATTTCAGCAACACCTTCTCCGAGCTTAATATCAGTACCACGACCAGCCATATTGGTGGCGATGGTGACATTGCCTTTCATCTTTCCATCTCTTGCCTTGTACTGAAAGCCTGCTTTTGCAACAATAGAAGCTTCTCTTTCGTGCTGCTTTGCATTGAGGACCTCATGCTCGATACCATATTTTTTGGAAAGTGCATTTGAGATAGCCTCACTTTTTTCAATGCTGACAGTACCGACAAGAATCGGTCGGCCCTGAGAGCTTATTTCGTGTATCTCATCTACGATTGCGTTGAATTTTTCCCGCATAGTTTTATAAATAACGTCATTGCGATCTTCTCTAATACAGGGTTTGTTCGTCGGAATAACAATAACATCAAGCCCGTATATACTCATCAACTCATCGGCTTCGGTTTCCGCAGTACCGGTCATACCAGCAAGCTGCTGATACAGCTTAAAGAAATTCTGCAATGTCACTGTGGCAAGAGTCTGACTTTCTTCTTTTACTGTCACCGCCTCTTTAGCTTCAACCGCCTGATGCAAACCATCCGACCATTGACGCCCTTCCATCAGTCGTCCGGTAAATTCATCGACTATGACAACCTTACCGTCTATAACGACATAGTCTTTTTCCCTCTCAAATGTCACATGGGCACGCAGACTTTGTTCAAGAAGGTGAGGCCATTCCATATTTGAGCCGGTAAAAAATGAACCAACACCAGCGATCTCCTGTGCAGACCCGATACCTTCATGAGTAAGATGTACAGATTTTTTGTCATACTCCACTTCATAATACTGAGTGACAGACATAAGCTGCACAGATGCCGAATCCATTTCCTGCTGGGCTTTCTCGATTGCCTGTTGGGCTTTTTCAACTCTTTCTGAATTCTTTTCTTTTTTAGCCTCAGCTATTTCTCCCTGGGCATTTGCTATTATTTTTTCGCAGTTGTCAATTTTCTTCTTTATGCTGTCATAGCCGCTCTGCAGCGTCATAAGCTTTCTTGCAACATGGTCGGCTTTTTTATACCTGGTGACATCATCGAATGCCGGACCGGATATAATCAAAGGCGTTCTCGCCTCATCGATCAAAATTGAGTCAACCTCATCAATCAACGCAAATTCCAGTTTCCCCTGCACCATCTGCTTAAGTGACATTTTCATATTGTCACGCAGATAATCAAAACCGAACTCGTTATTTGTTCCGTAAGTTATATCACAACCATACTGCTGCTTTCTGATATCACCGCCGGTGTCCATATCAGCCTGTATCGCACCAACCGTCAACCCAAGGGCCTTATATACAGGTCCCATCCACTCAGCATCACGTTTTGCAAGGTAATCATTTACCGTAACAATATGAACTCTTTTACCGCTCAGATAAACCAGATATGCAGCCAGAGTGGCAACAAGTGTTTTGCCCTCACCGGTCGCCATTTCTGCCACTTTACCACGATAAAGAACATTACCGCCGACAAGCTGAACATCGAAATGCCTCATCGCGATATTTCTTCTGGCAGCTTCTCTTACTACGGCAAACACCTGCGGGAGTATCTCCTCTGGTTTGGCACCATTATTGAGCATCGATTTAAATTCATCTGTCTTATTCTTAAGCTGCTCATCGCTAAGTTGCATTATCTCCGATTCGAACTGTCCCGCCTGCAGAGCAATGTTCATATAAGCTTTAACGATTCGCTGGTTACGTGAACCAAATATTTTAACGAGAAATTTACTGAACTTTTCAAACGCCATAATAGGCCAATCTAAATATAAACAGTCTGATAGTTATTTTGCTCTTGTAAGATACTCACCGGTTCTGGTGTCTATCCTGAGTATGTCACCAACTTTAATAAAAGACGGAACCTGAACGATCACCCCTGTTTCAAGAGTAGCAGGTTTATTCTGGTTGGTTGCGGTCGCGCCTTTTATCTCAGGAGCAGTCTCCATCACCTCAAGGTCAACAGTATTTGGCAGACTCACTATTACAGGTTTGCCCTCATACATCGAAACTTCAAGCGGAGAATTAGGCTTAAGATATTTTGTACCATCGCCGAACGCTTCATCATCAAGAGTGATTTGTTCATAATTGCTTACGTCCATCAGGATATGCTCTTTGCCTGCTGAATAAAGATACTCATATTTCCTTTTATCCAGATACGCTTCTTCAATAACCTCTTCGCTTCTGAGACGAATATTCTGAATAGTTCCGTCTTCAAGCCTTTTTATTTTTGTCTGAAAAACCGCACCACCCTTGCCGAGTTTGACGTGTTGATACTCAACGATCCAGTACAGCTTGCCATCGACCAGTATAGTCTGGCCTTTCTTCATTTCTGACGCTTTCATTTATTGCTCCAAGTAATAATTATTTTTAAAAGGTAAACAAGCCTTAAGTATCGCAAAATAACGTTAATATGTCAAGATATCTGTTAGCAGTGTTAGAAAACAAAGTTTTAAGGGTATTCTTAGCACTTTCTTTTACACAGGAAGGGATATTTAACAAAAAAACTCTGTTTTTGCTTTGCTTATGACACTATCTATCCTGCTAAAGTTAGTAAGTGCAAACCAATTTGCCACTGGCAAAAACCAGACTGGTTAGTGTTTTCTTTTGCCGTACCTTTTTCGCGGACGTCTTTTATTAGCTTTTTTGGCAGGTTTTTTACCAGTTTTCTCAGCTCGCGCAGCTTTTGTTACCATTGGTTCTGCCGGAATAATATCTAGTTTTCTGGCTTCAACATTTACCGATACAATTCTGACCTTTAAAGGCTGCCCCAAAGTAATGGTCCTGCCGCTTCGTTGGCCAACAATGCATTGATATTTCTGGTTATATTCCCACTTATCATCACCAAGGTCTTCAAGTTTTATCAGCCCTTCAATGCCGAATTTGATGCACTGAACAAACACACCGAAACCCGCCACTCCCGTAATAACGCCATTGAATTCAGAGCCTATTTTTTTGCTCAACATCTGCAATATTAACACTTTTTTAAGCTCGTTTTCCGCTTGTGCACTTCGCTGCTCGGTATAGCTTATATGTCTGCTTACATCATTCAGTTGATCAGGGGAAATATCAACACTGCTTTTGCCGCGGGCATCTATACAGCTTTGCAAAAGTCTATGCACAACCAGATCTGCGTATCTTCTGATAGGGCTTGTAAAATGGCCATAGTTTTTACTCGCTAATGCGTAATGACCAATATTCAAAGGCGAATAAACTGCTTTTTCAAAACTCCTAAGCACCAGCAAATTTATCGCGGTAGATGAATCGGTTTTCTTTACTGAATCCAAAAGCTGCTGCAAATCAAATCTGTTCGGCTTCTTAGGCAGAGAGTAACCAAAAACTTTTACAAGTTTTGAAAGTCCCGCCATCGTAAGAGCATCTGGGTCCGGATGTATACGCCTGATAAAGGTAATTTTTTTACGATCTAAAAATGATGCCACCGCCTCATTGGCCTCTACCATAAACATTTCTATTATCGTATGCGGATAACTATCATCAGCCGGATTAGCATCAATAACCTGCCCCGCTTCATCGCTAACAAGCTCAATATCAGGGATATCCAAATGAAGCATACCTTGTGACATACGTCTCTTTTCAATAATCCTGCTGAGCTTCTCCATATCACTCAGCAGCAGCAAAACTTCCGGCTTTATATCTTTGGTTTTACCTTTTAAAGCTCCGTCGGCCTGTAAATAGGTCAACCGCTGGGTAGACGCAATTATCGAATTTGCAAAGCTTGTGCTCACAACCTTACCTGCATCGTCATAAGTTATATAGGCACTTTTAGCAAATCTCTTTTTACCTGGCTGAAGCGAACAGATGCCGTTACTTAAAACCTCCGGCAGCATTGGTATTGTCCAGCCCGGTAAATATGTACTGTTGCCGCGTTCAGCGGCCTCAGTATCAAGAGGTGTATCCTGCCTTACAAAACAGCTCACATCTGCAATATGCACACCAAGAACAAATCTGCCTTGCGAATCTTTTTCAATACTGATCGCATCATCGAAATCTTTCGAGTCCGGCGGGTCAATCGTAACAATTACTTTATCGGTGATATCCTGCCTGCCATGGTCATTGTCAGCACTGAAATCTGCTGCAAGCTTAGTTGCTTGTTTAAGACAGACATCATCGAAATTTTCAGGAAGATTGTATTGTCGCATCACAGCTTTGATTTCACTGTCATACCTGCCGGCCTTGCCGAGAACCTCAATAATAACACCTGTTGCAAAACTCCCGCCGGACTGGTAAGAAACAATTTCCACCACAACTTTATCTTTCAGTCTGGCGTTTTTAGCTGTTACGTCATCAATATAAATAGGATACAAAAAAGCTGAACCGTCTGGTCTGATAAACCAACCCTGATTATCTTTCTGCAATGTCCCAACCAACTTATTGCTTGAGCGTTCCAGAATCTCAGTTATTATGCCGCCATACCGTATCTGACCTTCTTTTTTACCCTGTTTGATTACTTTTGCAGAGACAATATCACCATTCATAGCTCCGCCTGCATCTTTGCCGGCAACAAATAAATCTCCGTAGCTATTACTTTCTAAAGGAACAATAAAACCAAACCCTTTGGAATTTGCACGAAATGTCCCTGTAATACGATTGGCCATAGTAGGCAATGTAACCAAAGCACCTGGGCCTATAACCACATGGCCTGCATCTTTTAACTGCTCGAAAGCTTCTTCAAAACGCGGGTAATTAACCTCCGGAACACCAAGAGACTTTGCCAGCTCTGACACCTTTACAGGAGTGTAGCTGTCATGTTTTATAAGCTTTATTATTCTTTTTTTTATAATTTCTAACATAATTCAATTTTGCGCGCACAAAAAGCTTCGAGTCTCACCTACTTGAGTAAGACTTCGAAGCTGTAAAATTTTAAAATCTGTATCGCCGCGAGCAAACGCTGCTACTACAATCAGACCTTCTTCGCTTTTAATGCGTTTACTTTCTTGGCAAGGCGAGATTTCTTACGAGCAGCAGTCCTCTTATGCATTGTGCTCGTCGAAGCAACCTTATCAATTTTCTTTACTATCTCTCTAAACTGCTCTGCAGATGCCTCAGCATCACCTTTTACTATAGCTTCTTCAAGATGCTTTATCTGGGTTTTAATCTGACTTTTACGAGCACGGTTGATCGTATTGCTTTTTTCATTCTGCCTTACTCTTTTTTTGGCTGATAACGAATGTGCCACTATATTCTCCTAAACTTTCTTTTTTAACTTAACATTTACAATACTCATTTGACTGAGAGGTAACTATTTTTTTCTCAACTCATCCACACGCTTTGAAACATCTTTATATCCAAAATCCAATTGAGCTATCTTCCTGAAAATCTCAAGGGCTTTTTCATTTTCACCCCGCAGTTGATAACTTCTGCCAAGATTATACCCTAGTTCTTTTGCAATTGCATCATCTTTTATTTCATATTGTTCAATCGCACGGTTAAAAATATCAATTGCATCGGAAAACCAGCCTTTTGAGAAGAAACAAACCCCTATTTTATTCATAGCAGCTGTTTTATGCCTTGGATCCCTCTGTGACTCCTGCAAAAACGGTATTGCTTCATCAAATCTTTTGTTACTGATAAGACGCACACCATATTCGTATTTCAAAGCTAAATCTGTAGGATAATTATCCGTACACATCTTATAATGTAGTAATTCGGCCTTTTTCAACAATTCACTGAGGTGCTGTAAATCTGATTTAGCCTTAGCATTACTATTATCTGCCTCAAAAATAGACTTGAGTTTCTTTATTTTTTGCTTTAAAAAGCGTATTTTAAACTCACCGGCACGCTGTTGAAAACTAAAGTCGCTGGTATCCTTGTAGGCCTTTTCAAGCAGTAAAATAGCTTCTTTTTCACTTTCATCTTCTTGCGTATCCATAAGGGCAGATGCAAGATTAATGATATTTTTGGGCAGGTCAGGTTCTTTCGCCAGGTCTGCTCTGGCATTTTTAATAGCAGAAAAGCGATAACTATCGGACTTTACCGAACCTGACTGCGACTGAAGCCTTTCCTGGGCATCACGATTTTTAATCGACTTCCTGAAATCACCTTCCTGGTCATATTTTCCCTTGGAAACGGTAAGTTCAGCAGAAAGTCTTTTTATTTCATCAGCAATGTCACAGTCTTCCGGTTTCAATTCAACAGCTTTTCTACATGCCAAAAGAGCCCTGTCAAATGCACCAACCTGACTGTAACAGTCTTTTAATAAGACATATGTATTAAACGAAGGTTTGCTTGAGGCATTATTGGCCCCAAAAACAAGATCTGCTATCCACCTCGCAGTTTTATTGTATCCACCTGCTAAACATGCCTTTAAGACCGCTTCGGCATAAGAAATATTATCAGGATCTTTGGAAAAAAGGAACTGAGCGTTAACAAGCTGTTCTAGCGGGTCTTTCCCTCGCATATGCTTGACTTTTTCCATCATTGATGGTTTTTTACCACCTTTTGTTTGCCTGCGCAACGCCAACTGATGCAAAGGAAGGTGCCCATCCTCAAGGGCATCCGGCGCAGACCTCAATCCTTCCAGGTACATTTCGATAGCATAATCGTAATTTCCTGTCCCTGCAAGATTCTCGGCCTTTGCAAAAAAAGCCTTTGCTTTTTCTTTTTGCTGACTGTCATTATCAGTCATGTCTTAGTGGCTCATCTATTAACAAAAGTTACAATACCAGTGCTGTATGTTAAACTTTAATCGTAATTTGTCAACAAAATAAATACTTGTATTAATCCATCAGCTATGCTATAAAGACCGACTTAGTTTAACCCCGGAATTAATATTAAGGAAATAATTATGACATCTGCATTGGAACAATATGATCCTCAGATTTATGAACTTTTAAGACAGGAAGCTGCCAGGCAGAGTGGCTGTGTAAGGCTTATAGCATCTGAAAATTATGTGTCAAAAGCTGTAATGATTGCAAGCGGAAGCTGCTTAACAAATAAATACGCCGAAGGATACCCGGGAAAAAGGTACTACGAAGGTCAGCAAGTCACCGACCTCATCGAAACCATCGCACAAGAAAGAGCTAAAAAACTCTTCAAAGCCGACCATGCGAATGTTCAGCCATATTCGGGTTCAATTGCCAATATGGGTGCATATCTGGCACTGGTTCAGCCAGGCGAAACAATAATGGGGCTTGCCCTGCCTCATGGCGGACACCTTACCCATGGCTGGAAGGTCAGTCTGACTGGTAAAATTTTTAATTCGGTACAATATTCTGTCGACCCAAAAACCGGAAGGTTCGATTATGACCAGATAGCTGATCTGGCTAAAAAGCATAAACCAAGAGTTATCATCTCAGGAGCAACTGCTTATCCAAGAGCCATCGATTTCAAAGTTTTCAGTGAAATAGCCAAATCTGTCGGAGCTTACATGGTCAGTGACATCGCCCATATCGCAGGTCTGGTCGCAGCAGGAATTCACCAAAGCCCGGTACCATATGCTGACGTAGTTTCTACTACTACCCATAAAACACTAAGAGGCCCAAGAGGCGGTATGCTGCTTTGTAAAGCTGAACATGCGGCAAACGTTGATAAAGCAATATTCCCAGGTCTGCAAGGCGGACCTCACATGCACTCCATGTCTGCTATCGCAGTAGCTATGGCTGAAGCTGACACTCCAGAATTTGTCCAGTATGCAAAACAGATCGTCAAAAATGCAAAAGCAATGGCAGAGAAATTGCTTGAATTAGGTTTTGAACTGGTTTCAGGTGGAACAGATAACCACCTGATGCTCATAGACTTGAGAAATAAGAATATTCCGGGTAAAAAACTCGCAAAAGCTCTCGATAGAGCAAGAATAGAATCCAATTGCAATTCCATACCTAATGACCCGGCACCGCCTTTTAACCCAAGCGGTCTCAGGATCGGAACACCTGCTATAACTACACGCGGAATGAAAGAAGAACAGGCAAGACAAATCGCTGTATTCATAAGTCAGGTAGCTGAAAACATTGACAACGAAGCTGCAATCGAAAAAATTGGAAAAGAAGTACTATTGTTATGCTCTCAATTTCCTGTCCCTGAACATTTTATTGTAGCGGGAAAATAACAAAAAAATATTGCCAAAAGGAATGCAAATGCTCGAAGAATTATTTGAAAAACAAGCTGAGCTTAATAAAAGAATTGGATTCGACGCCAAGGCACAGAGAAAAAACTTTGATCCGCAAGCTGGCGGCATCTGGCTCAACAATTATATTGCAGCAATGGGTAATGAACTTGAAGAACTTAGAAACTGTACTTTCTGGAAACATTGGTGCAAGGAGGCTAAGGAAGGAAAAAGGTTCCTTATTAACGATCTGCAAAATGCAAAAGTAGAAGTTATTGACATGCTGTTCTTCTGGATATCTTTAGCTCAATGCCTTGGTATGGATGCCGAAGATGTAATGCGAATTTATAATCAGAAACTTGATGTAAACCACAGCAGGCAGAATAACGGCTACTCAATGGCAAATAAAACGGAAGACGACAATAAAAACATTGGTTAACCCAAAGTTATTGCCTGTAAAGATTTTATTCCACTGAGGAAAATGAGCCAGAAAAAATTAAAAACCGCACTAATTGGTCTGGATGACGATGGTCTGAATATACTAGAGGCTTTGTCGAAGGTTGACAGCTTCGACTTATTGGCTATTGCTGACAAGAATACTAAATTAGCCGAAAAAATAGCCGCGATTCACAACTGTGATTCTTACGATGACTATAGGCAGTTGATTGCTCAGAATCAACTCGATTGTTTGATTGTCACAGGCGGTATTCATCGGTGCGATGAATATGTCAAATCGGCAATTAAAAACAATGTAAACATATTAAAACTCGCTCCTGCCGCCAGAAATTTTGAAGAAACTGTAGAATTTTACAGGCTCGCAAAAAGTAATAAAGTTCGTTTCACTGTTGCAAATACTTACAGATTCGCAAAAAGCTTTTTAATGCTGGACGATTTTCTCAGAAAAGGCTCACTGGAACAGATATCTGTTATAAATGCCCTATGCTGCTTTGCCGATAAGAAGCACCCAATGTGGCAAACTGACCCAAAACTCAGCGGAGGAGGCGTTTTACTCCACAACTGCTATGGTGTAATCGATGAGATATTAAAAAATACCACCCTGCCCCAACAAGTATACGCGGTTAGCACCAATTACGCACCCGACAGAAAACAACGCCTGCTGCTCACAGAAGATGTGGTATCTATGACAATGAAATTCGGCAACACAGTTTTTGCAAATATAGTAGCTGATAAAAACACCGGGGAAAAAATTCAGCTGAAAATACACAGCAAGGACAGAATTGTCACCGTTACAAATTCTCAATTCTCTATAGCAGATAAATTATCAAGAACAATAGAAAAAGTAATTTATAATGATACTGAACTGAGCAGAACAGTAGATATGCTTAATGCTTTTGCTCTTAGTATATTATCACCACAGAAAAATAAATTCCCAAATGACATTTCCCAGGATCTTAAAAATATGGCGGTTATAGAAGCCGCTTATCTTTCAGCAAGAACTTCCATGCCTGAACAGCCTGAACGGATAATGCAGATGTCCCAGCTTGAACCGGAACTCATCTGGCCTACAGGCAAACGTTCAGAAGATTAAGACCTTTTCTACAGCTCCATTTCGCAACAGCAAGAATTTACTTTAGCTTTTTTAACACGGAAGTTTCATATTCACTTCCGCCTTTCTTCAAATTAGCCAGATTTGGGTAATCGCTGCTGATTTTTTCAAGCAAATACTCTCTGCGATGTTCAGGAATTGGGTGCGTAGAAAAGAACTCTATCTGTCCACCGCTATTGAGACTTTGCAGTATTTCCATGGTTTCTATCATGCCGTAGGGATCGTAGCCTGCTTTGTACATATAATCCATGCCGGTTTTGTCAGCTTCAACTTCATCTTTGCGACTATAGCTCATACCTATTATTTGCGTTGTCAGATTTGCAACGGTTTCTGCACCAGCAGGTGTATTCATCGTTGCCGAAGCTGCCGAAAGCAGAACACTTATACCAATTTCTCTGCTCATAGAAACTGCGCTATGGCTGGCAACAACGTGGGTGATCTCATGGCCTAAAATACCTGCCAGTTGTGCTTCTGTAGAAAGTTTGGAAAGCATTCCCTTTGTAATAAACACATATCCGCCAGGAAGAGCAAAAGCGTTAGTCTGTTCATCTACAACAGCTGCAAAAGAAAACTTTATATTCGGCTTATGGCTGACTGCTGCAATTCTTTGTCCAACACTGTCAATATAACTTTGCAATTGAGGGTCATTAATCCTTCCTCCCATCTCTTTTTCGATCTCAGGTGCATATTTACTGCCTATCTCGACCTCTTCCTCTGGCGATATAAAATTCATCCTGCTCTCACCAGATATGGGATTAACATCGCAGCCATTACAGCAAAAACCCAATACCACAAACAACAAAATTGTTACAATTATTTTCCAATTCATAATGGTCTCTCCAATTTATAAATTTTCACTTTTTATGTTTGAAAAACCTTTTGATATTTATTATAAGAGATTTTTATTCTATGGGTAGTGTAAACCATGTCGCAAAACAAAAATTGTGATTCATGTAGCCGTAAACATAGCTGCAGTGAGGTTTATGAGTGTTTGGGCAAAACCAAGGGTCCAAGCATCGGTTTTAAAGCCTTTTGGGCGTTTTTTCTACCTATGGTAGTATTCATTATAAGTTTGACAGTTTTTGAAAGATTATTGGTAGATATCGTAATCGCAGAAAAATTCAAAACTGCCATAAGTTTTTTGTTGTCTTTATTAATGACAACATTAGTAATGTTAGTTCTAACATTGATAAAGCTCAATTTAAAGAAATAAGGCGTTTTAGGATTTTTTAACATGGATGTTGATATAAAAGGTAAAATGACCTTTCGAGGCGGTGCACACCCATCTCAAAATAAAAAGTTAACAGAAGATAAAGAAATTCTTCCTGGACCAGCAGTAAAACAACTCGCTGTAATGCTAAGCCAGCATATCGGCGCCCCCTGCAAACCAATGGTACAGAAAGGCGACATCGTTATCGCGGGTCAAAGAATCGGCGAAAGCGATGCTTATGTCTCTGCTGCTGTGCATAGCCCGGTAAACGGAACTGTAAAAGAAATTGCTCTTCGCAGTCATCCGATCCAAGGCAGATCACTGGCAATCATCATTGACGTAGATACAAAGGCAGAGATAAATACCCCTAAAAAACCCGCTCTGCTGTCAATAAAGGATTTTGATGCTGACAAATACACATCTGAACAAATATGCAATGCAATCTCCAAAGCCGGATTAGTCGGAATGGGTGGTGCTGGTTTTCCGACAAGAGTCAAGCTTGACCCCAATCCCAAACAGCCTAAAACATCTTTAATAGTCAATGGCTGTGAATGTGAGCCTTATATCACATGCGATTACCGAATGATGGTTGAAAGAGCCGACCAGATTCTTGCAGGCATTGAACTGGCGAAAAAAGCTTCGGGATGTTTAGAAGTTTTCATAGGCATTGAAGATAATAAACCAAAAGCCATAGAAGTTATGACTGAAATGCTGAAGAAAACACCCGCCAGACAAAATATAAAGATTGTCCCATTAAAAACAAAGTATCCACAGGGTGGCGAAAGACAGCTTATAAAAGCAGTTCTCGGTAAAAATGTTCCGACCGGTGTGATCCCGCCAATGATTGGTGTCGTCGTACTGAATGTCGCAACCTCAGCCGCAATTGCAGAAGCCGTCATAAGTAACAAGCCTTTAACCCACCGGGTTGTTACTGTAACGGGACAACCTATTGCCAACCCTGGTAATTTTTATGTTCCCATTGGCACATCAGTTGGAGACCTGATTGAATTCTGCGGATCAGTCACTGAGAAATCTGTAAAGGTACTGATGGGCGGCCCTATGATGGGTATCGCTATCGCTGACCTTGAAACACCAATAACAAAAACAACAGGGGCAATAACCCTGTTAAACGAAGAACAAATAGGCATAGAAAAACACAAAGGTCATAAAACAGCATGCATACATTGCGGTCGCTGCCTTGATGTATGCCCGGAACATCTCAACCCAACGCTATTGGCTCATGCTGTTCGTAAAAACATGTTTGACGTAGCAGAACAGTATTATATAAGTGCTTGTATGGAGTGTGGCTGCTGCAGTTATATCTGCCCCGCTAATATTGAACTTACCGGCCATATAAAAACAGGTAAAATATATCTGGCGAGAGAGAAAAAAAGGATGCCAAAATAACATTTTCCGCTTTTATAATTTCAGAAGCAAATTTGAATCAGGAAAAAGATAAATGTTAAAAAATATAACAGTTTCATGTTCACCACATATTAGTAAAAACATGTCAACCAGAAGCATAATGATTGACGTAATAATCGCACTGTCACCGGCAATGCTGGCGGCCTGCTATTATTTCCACAGCAAAGCAGTTATCATACTTGCAACATGTATTATATCCGCTCTCGTAACGGAATGGAGCTGTAATTTATTACAGAAAAGACCAAATTCTCTCGGCGACTTTAGTGCTGTAGTAACTGCGATAATACTTGCCCTTTCGCTGCCGCCTGCTTTTCCATTCTGGGCAGCAATAATCGGTTCGGTTTTTGCTATCGGTATAGGCAAGATGGTTTTTGGCGGGCTTGGTGCGAATATCTTCAACCCCGCGATGGTAGCAAGGGCATTTCTCACAGCCTCGTTCGGGGCATTGATGACAACATTTACTGTACCTGCTTCTATTGACCAGGCGATGCCGCAAATGTCCGCCGCTAACACGACCGCCATCACACAGGCAACACCGCTTGCATGGAGCAAACAGGCTGTCAAAAAACAATGTGACACTACAACTGTAAATGACCAGTTAAAAGCATCCATAACTGGCAACATCGGCGGATGTCTCGGCGAAACAAGTGTAATAGCTCTGGTAATAGGCGGGATATACCTGCTGATAAAAAAAACAATTGACTATCTGATACCGCTTTCGGTTATGGTATCAGCTGCATTATTTGCACTCATCTTTTACTGGATTGATCCGCAAATGTACATGTCACCAATTATGCATTTGACAACAGGCGGTATGTTATTATGTGCGTTCTTCATCGCAACTGACCCCGTAACTGCACCGCTTACTAAAAAAGGTAAAATAATTTTCGGCGTCGGCGTCGGAGCAATGATTATGCTTGTAAGAACCTTAGGCGAATATCCAGAAGGTGTAATGTACGCAATACTTCTGATGAACGCAATATCACCTCTGATAGACAGAATGTGCAAGAGAATACCGCGAGGAGGCAAGGCCCCATGTCAAAAATAAAATTTTTCATACAGCAAAGCTGGCTTTTAATAGTTTCATCTTTCGCCTTCGGTTTGTTAATAGCTGTAACCAATGCAGCTTTAATTGACAGGATCAATGAAAACGAAGCAAATAAAACCTCCGATAAATTGCGGATTCTTTTACCTGATGCTAAAGAAATTTTAAAACAGGAATCAATCACAATAAAATCCCCGCAGCAAAGCGATGTCAATATTGAATTATACAAAGCTATAACGGGGGACCAATGTCAGGGATGGGTTTTTAAAATTTCCGGTAAGGGTTTCGCTGACGTAATAACATTGATGGTAGGTGTAGACAAAAACTTCGAAAAAATGATTGGCTTTTCGGTATTATCGAGCAGTGAGACACCTGGATTCGGGGACAGGATAGCTGGTTCATATTACCGTAACCAGTTTGTCGGAGCACCTGTTGGCAAGCTGAACCTGAAAAAAACAGGCGATCCTGACATAATTGACTCTGACATCGTAGCGATAAGTGGTGCTACAATCAGTAGCAGCGCCGTCGTAAATATGATCAATGATACCATGCTGCAGTTAAAAACTAAAATGCTTGAAAAAGGAATGATTCAAGATGTCCAGTAATGAAAACAAAATTGGTTCGACACTGATTGCGGGTCTATGGAAAGAGAACCCAACGTTCCGACTTATGTTGGGGCTGTGCCCGCCTTTGGCTGTCACTGCTGCATGCAAGCCGGCATTCACAATGGGGCTTTGCGTTATATTCGTTCTCGTTTGCAGCAACTTCGTGGTTTCGCTAATGCGTAATCTGTTAAAACCACACCTGCGAATATTAATGTTCACTTTAACAATAGCAGCTTTTGTAACGATAGCTGATTTGCTGTTAAAAGCTTACCAGCCTGATATGAGCGCAGTACTTGGCCCTTACGTTCCACTGATTATCGTAAACTGTATAATCATTGGAAGAGCTGAAGCTTGTGCTTGTAAAAACGATATATGGGTCAGCATTGCCGATGGTATATCAATGGGAGTCGGTTTTACATTAGCACTTTGCGCTATAGCTTTGGTAAGGGAACTGCTTTCGACGGGGAAGATATTTGAAATAACAATCCTGCCAACCGTAGAGGTCGGTGGTTGGTTTGTCCCGTGGACATCAATGATGCTTCCTATCGGAGCTTTTCTGACGCTGGGGCTTGGATTGGCTTTTGTAAACGTTATTACCAAAAAGAAGCAGGCTTAAAGGATACTTCAAATGGATACACTAACTAGCTTATTACTGGGTTTTATATCAATCGTGGTAGTAAACAACTTTGTACTGACAAAGTTTCTCGGAACATGTCCATATCTGGGCGTATCAGGCAGACTCGATATGGCTTTTGGTATGGGAATGGCTGTAACATTTGTTGTTGCTATCAGCGGCACACTTACATGGATGATAGATAACTGGGTACTTGTACCTTTCGGTATGGAAATAACCAGGTACGTCTGCTACATAGTCATTATCGCAGGAGCAGTTCAGCTGGTAGAGATGTATCTACGTAAGTTTTTCCCAACACTATATGAAAGCTTCGGAATATTTCTTCCTTTGATTGCAACTAACTGTGTAGTGCTTGGTTTGTGCCTTTTCATTAATGTTTGGAAAATTGATAACCTGGTCGAAGCGGTAGTATTAAGTTTCGGTGCAGGGATCGGCTTTACATTGGCAATCTGTATAATGGCAGGTATCAGGGAAAAACTTAAATTTGTCGATGTGCCGGAATGCTTTAACGGTGCACCGATTACACTTATCACGGCGGGAATTTTAACACTGGCATTCATGGGCTTTGCAGGAATGATATAATGATTTTAGCTGATATTTTTGAAATATGGAAAAACGCTTACCCAGCTGGTTTAACAATGCTCGGGTTGGGAACTTTTTTTGCTATTATACTACTGATAGCATGTGAAAAACTAAAGGTACAACAGGACCCTAAAGTAGAAGAGATACTTGGAGCCTTACCCAGGGTAGATTGCGGCGGATGCGGCTATGCTGGATGTGCTTCTTACGCAAAAGCTATTGCTGGAAACCCTAATCTTATAGGCAAATGCGCACCCGGCGGCGATGCTGTCGCCGGAAAAATTGCAAAAATTCTGAACCTGCAAATTTCAGGCGGCGGCTATCCGTTAAGACCAATAATCCACTGCAATGCACATACAAAAGATAAAACATTCCGCGGAAAATATCAGGGTATCAACACATGCCTTGCCGCCAACGCTCTGGCAAATGTCCAGGCATGTAAATTCGGATGCCTTGGATCCGGAGATTGTGTTGCGGTATGCAAATTTAACGCTTTGAAAGTAGTCGATGGTCTTGCTGTCGTAGATTATAAAAAATGCACCGGTTGTGCAGCATGTTCATATGCATGTCCCAGAGGCCTGATAGAGATGGTTCCATTTAGTCAGGAGAATATGATAACTGTGGCCTGTTCAAGTCAGGAAAATGGTAAGGATACTCGTCAGGTATGCAAAGTTGGTTGTATCGGATGCGGGCTCTGTGTAAAACAAAGCGACCTGTTCAAGGTAGAGAATAATTACGCAAAGGTAGATTATAAAAAATACTCTCCATCGCAGGCAACTGAAACTGCTATGCAAAAATGCCCGACAAAAGTCATCCTGACCAGGGGGCCGGTTATAAATCACAACTCTGCTATATAAATTCTAATGTCCCGAAAAATTCAGGCACATGAAAATCGGGCTTTGCCTTATTAAGAACCGACCATGTGAGCCAGTGAGGCTTTGTTGTTGCATCGGCACATTTATAAAAGTTAGCCCGCCATTTTACCCCTGTTTTGGGTTCATCCACTTCGGTATATTTACTCAGAAAATTAAAAGGCAACTTGTATTCTACCACCCAGTTGGTCGGGGCATTTCTTTGGGGATTAATTATCTTATCTTCGCTGTGGAATATTTCCATCCTGCTAAAGTCTTCTTCTGTAACCGGGTTTCTTCCGACGCCACGAGCAAGCTGATGGCGAAACAACACTGTCCCGCCGCAATTGGTCTCGATATTGAAATACCCGTTTTTTACATCCTGACAAGGCGTAAAGAAAAATTCTACACAGCTATCCTGACAAACACTATCCTGAAATTTTTCAGCGGTAGCAAGAACATAATTATCTTCAACCTTAAAAATAACATACAAGAACTTTTCATCATAAAGCAGCTTCGCCCTGGTATCAGGTTTATGCTCAGGTTCCTTGCCCATGTAATTATTAATTTTAAGAGCGGTGACATTTTTCCACGCACTGCCATCCCAAAGCCCTTTAATTTCAGGTTTAACCGAAGCCTTTTGAATCTTATAAGTTTTATACATATTATTCCTGATTATAATTTTCTAAAATATATTTATCAACGCCGCTTGATTTTATCAATTTCGTCGAACCTGTTTCAATCAGTATTGCTTCGGTATTATCAAGTGACTCGACAAATTTTAAACCCTTTTCGACGCCGAGAACGGTTACCGAGGTTGACAGTGCATCGGCATCTGTTGCATTGTCACATATTATGGTAACGCTGCAAAGTCCTTCGATGCCGGCTCCTTTGTTGCGGTCTATGATGTGGTTGAATTTTTTGCCTTCGATAATTTCAAATCGCTGATAGTCACCACTCGTCGCAACCGACATATTATCAAGCTTCAAAACGAGCAATACCGAACTCATCAACCCTGACTGGTCTGCCATGGTTGGGTCTTGCAGGCCGACAACCCATTTGTCCTTGCCAGGCTGACACTGTCCCCAGCAGCGAATGTTGCCCCCTGCATCCACCATCGCCCCAACCGCCCCTGCCGCTTGCATCGCCTCAACTGCCAGGTCAACCGCATAACCCTTTGCAATCCCACCTAAATCAATCTGCATTCCCTCAGCAGCAAATTTAACCGTCATATTATTGACGTCGATGATAAGTTTTTCATAGCCGACTTTGGCTTTGGTTTGCTCTATCTGCTCAGCGGTTGGTAATTTTCCAGCTTTTTCAGCCTCACGCCATAATTTAACAATAGGCCCAACCGTAACATCAAAAGCACCGTCAGTCAATTTGCTGTATTCGATGCTCTTCAATAAAATCTCCATGAAAGGCCCGCTTATCTTAACCGGACTTTTAAATGCGTTGTCATTCACAGCCGATACTTCGGATTCAGGCTTATAGGTGCTCATCAAATCGTCAACCATTTTGATTTTTTCAAAGCCCGCTTCGATGCTTTTCCGGGCAATAGCTTTATTTTCAGCAACTGCGATAATCCGGAAAAAAGTCCCCATTACCACCCTTTGCCCGCTATCGACATCAACCACCCCGCCGCTCTTTTTATGCAGCAACACTATGCCCGAAACAACAATCAAAGCAACAATTATATATACAATCCACGTTTTACTTTTATTCATATAGCCTTTCGATACATAAAACAGAGCGTTAATTGTAATTCTTGCTGAAAGATTGTTCAATAATTCTTTTTTTATTGTATAATGCCGCAATGGATGAAAAATTGATAAATATAGTTGAAGATCAGATAAATGAAAAGGTTATGCCCTTTGTTCGCAGACCCGGCAGGTATATTGGCGGCGAAGTTAATCAGATCAAAAAAGACCTTAGCAAATGTGCTCTGAAAGTAGCTATCTGCTTTCCAGATGTTTATGAAGTCGCAATGAGCAATACCGGCATCGCGATAATTTATGATATTCTTAACAGCTTCGATGACATTGCAGCAGAGAGGGTTTTTTCGCCATGGACTGATGCTGAGGAATTGTTGCGGAAAGAAAAAATCCCCCTTTTTACGCTGGAATCGAAAGCTGATTTGAAAAGCTTTGATGTTATTGGCTTTAGTCTGACCAATGAGCTTTGCTATACCAATGTTCTGAATATTATTGACCTGGCCGGCATTGAGGTCCGTTCGGATAAGCGTGGCGAAAATGACCCGATCATCATCGCTGGAGGCGGAATGAGCAACTGCTGTGAACCTATTGCAGATTTTATCGATTTATTCGTTATCGGCGAAGGCGAAGACTCTGTAGTTGCCCTTGCTAATCATATAAAAAATGAAAAAGCCAAAGGCTCATCCAAGCAGGATATACTTTTTGAAGCTGCTAAAAAATTCAAATGGGCCTATGTGCCGTGCTTTTATGAGTTTGAATATGAAAACGACAAAGTAAAATCTTTCACTGCCAAAAAGGATGGCCTTTCAAACAGGTTTGAAAATGCGGTTGTTGAAGATTTTGAAAATGCCCCTGTACCCAGAAAGCCTATCGTACCCTTCATTCAGGCTGTCCAGGAAAGGGTCTCTGTTGAAGTAATGAGAGGCTGTCCGGGCAGGTGCAGATTCTGTCAGGCAAGCTTTTGCAGAAGGCCTATAAGGTTCAGAAGCAAGGATAAAATAGTCGAAATCGCTAAAGCCGCTTACGCAGCTACTGGGTTTGATACTGTAAGTTTGCTTAGCCTTTCGACGGCAGATTATCCACAGTTAGAAGAGCTGGCAACTGAGCTGCATGGCTATTTTGAGGAAAAACGTGTTGGGTTGTCACTGCCTTCGCTGAGAGTCGATCAGCAATTGAAGCTGCTGCCAGACTTAGTTACGGGCGTCAGGAAATCGGGGCTGACGATTGCGATAGAGGCTGCCAGTGAAAGAGTTCGGAAAATAGTGAATAAATTCATCAAGGATGAGGATTTATTCGCTGCTGTCGAGGCTGCTTATCAGGCGGGCTGGCAGCAGATTAAGCTTTATTTTATGGCTGGGCTGCCTGGGGAGACACAGGAAGACCTTAAGCAAATCGTTCATTTGTCTTATAAACTTGCCAAGCTGAGGAAGAAAATTGATAATAAAACCGCTAATATCAATGTGGCGGTCAGTTGGCTTGTGCCTAAGCCTCATACGCCTTTGGGGTGGTTGGGGCAAAGGCCTGAAGAATATTTCAAAACGGCTAAGCAGGTAATCCTGGATGAAAAATTTAAACTCCGTGCGGGGTTTTTGCAGTTTAAATTTCATAATATTCAATGCAGTATCCTTGAATCTGCGATAGGCAGAGGGGATCGAAGGCTTGGTAAGGTTATTGAAGAGGCATGGAGGAATGGGGCTAGATTTGATCTTTGGAGCGAAATGTTCAATTATCAGATATGGGAAGAAGCTTTTGCAAAATACGAGATGAATATCAATAAACAGGCTGAAAAAAGCTTTGCAGAAGACGAAATATTGCCTTGGGAACATTTAGGCGGACCTGAGAAGAGTTATGTTCTGGATCACTACCGACAGGCAATGCAGTTGTGTGAGTGTGATTTAGATGTGAAATGATGTTTTAAAAAGCTTATTGGGGTGGTGAAAATGGGGGAAAAAATCGACTCTCTGGTGCGCGTAGTGGGGTTTTGAGCCGTCAAAAATTTGCTTTTTTTACGCTTTTTGCTACTTTTTTACCCATTTTTAAACCTTTTTTGACTAAATTTGAGCGCTTTATTTCGTCTCAAAATGGCGATACGTGCGTGTTTGATTGATTTTTTGGGGGGCAACCACTGAGGGAATATTTGTCTGAATTGGCGTACGTGACATCGTGGGAAAAATTAGTTCCGCCTAAAATGCAGAGCTACAAAGAAAGATAAAATTGTGAAAAAGAAGGCGTGAATCTGGTTGTTTTCTGAGCGGTATTTTGATATGTTCTGTTTATGGGTGTTTTGGGCTGTCGTTGGAGCGGCAGCCTATTTTTTTTGCTTTCCTTTTTTCTTGCTTATATTAAGGTGGACAAATAAGATAATATACTATCCAATTGAGCGGATATTGGAGATGGTTCAAATAAGAACGGGAAGGCAGAGTAAGCAGGGAAAAATGCGGATAAGTTGTTTATTTTAATGGAGCTTGGCGAGAAACAGCAAAAATCTCAGGAGAAGTGCGTTATGGCTAACGATGAATTTATCAAACCCAACAGCGGTGATCAAAAAATATTAGAGAAAATTCAAGATTTGCTGGGAAGAGAATTAGAACAGGTCGCAGAGTTTGAATGGATGACGCAAGGCTATGTTGTCGATAAGGGTGGAGTAGTGGTGGGATTGGTATTTTGCAATTGTGGCATTAACTCAGAAACACTACAGAGGCTGGCAGGGACAATGGCTTGCCTGGTGAATTTGACGCAGTTAAATTTAGGTTGTAATGAACTAACTGATGTTTCTGTGCTGAAGAGATTTGTGAGCCTGACACAGTTATATTTGGACCATAATCAGCTAAGTGATGTTTCTGCATTAGCTGCACTGACGAATCTGACAGAGTTAAATTTATGCAGTAGTCAGCTAAGCGATCTTTCTGCTTTAAAGGAATTGCCAAATCTGACACACTTAAATTTAGGTGATAATAAACTGAGCGATCTTTCGGTTTTGAAGGAATTGTCAAATCTGACACATTTAGATTTAGGTGATAATCAGCAGAAGGACATTTTGCTATTGGGCAAACTGACAAATCTGAGGCAGTTATATTTAAGTGACAGTCAACTGAACGACATTTCAGGATTATGTGAGCTGACGAATCTGACAGAGTTGTATTTAGACCATAATCAGCTAAGTGACATTTCAGTATTGGGCAAACTGACGAACCTGACACAGTTAGAGTTAAGTAATAATCCGATGAGCGATCTTTCAGTGTTGAAGAAATTGCCAAATTTGACACACTTAAATTTAAGTTGTAATCAGCTGACCGATCTTTCGGTTTTGAAGGAATTATCAAATCTGACACACTTAGATTTATATGAGAATCGGCTGAAAGATATTTCAGGATTGTGCAAACTGACGAATCTGGAAGATTTAAATTTAAGTGAGAATCAGCTGAGCGATATTTCCGTATTGGCTAAACTTACGAACCTGACGCGGTTAGATTTAAGTTATAATCCAATCAGCAATATATTGCCGCTTGCGGGTTTGAAAAAACTTAACCAGCTCTACATTGGGTATTGTGCAAAGATTACGGACGAGCAGGTTGATGATTTAGAGACGGCATTGCCTGATTTGGAAATTATGCGATAGACCCCGGCGTGCTGTAAAAGAAGATGCGAGGTTTTGTTTAGCTATAGATGGTACAGAGATCAGGTATATGGTTTTAAAAGCTGAAATGGGAGAGGCTTGACGAGTAGATTTCTCCGCTCGCTGCGCTCGGTCGGAATGACAGAGTTTCGCTGGGGGAGGC
>CAZBKA010000018.1:29055-32982 GCA_964492365.1 uncultured Pirellulales bacterium
TTTTCTTGAAAAATTTATATCTGATCTGGCAGACCCGTTCGGCTGCGCTCAGGGTGACAAAAACCCGGCGCTGACGCTTTGGGCTCGGATATGGGGTTTTGGTGTGAGGTTATGTGTTAGGCTTTTGGTTTTATTAGTTTTTCGATGGCTTTGGCAATTCTTTGGATACATGTCTTATATGGTGTTTTTGGCTGTTTAAAGCAATATTACTTAACTAATTGAAAAATTTTTTAAAAAAAATAAAAACGAGTTGACAATGTATTATCATACTATACTATGTATTACATAGTATTTATAAAAAGGTATCACACATGAAATCAAGAGCACAATATCGTAAGGGTTGCCTAAGAACTTTGGTTCTGAAAATCATCTCTGAACGTCCAATGTATGGCTATGAAATAGCATCGGTTTTAGCCAAACGAAGTGATAATATATTTTCTTTAGGGCAAGGAACCTTATACCCCCTGCTATATTCATTAGAGAAGAAAAGATTAATTTCAGCTTTTAAAAAAGTTAAAGATGAAAACAGCGAGCGGACACGGCTATATTACAAATTAACAGCAAAAGGAGAAGAAATCCTTGAAGAAGATCTGGCAACATGGGCGGATGTTGTCAAGGGAATGGCATTAGTATTGAGGAGTGGTTATGCAAAGTGTTGATGAATATATTGACCAAATAATGGAAATAGCAAATTTAGCACAGAAGGATAAAAAACGGGTTCGTTGTGAACTGGAATCTCATATATATGAATTGGTAACAGCCGGTGAGGAATCCGGCTTAACAGAAAGCGAGGTAATAGATATGATAGAAAAAGAATTTGGCGATCCAAATGAGTTGGGGAAAATGATCTCTAAGGCAAAGGGAAAGTTTTTGACTTATTTAAAAAAAGAAACGAGGAAACTGCCAATCAAACTTGTATTAGTATTAGTAATTGCTCTTTCAATAAGGGTTGTGGCTTTTGAAGCTTTTAAAATACAGACAGACGCCGTTTCTCAAGCTGCTCCGCAAAACACCAGAGTTCTTATTAACAAACTAGTAAAGAACTTTGATAAAGGTGACATTGTAACTTTCCATAAAGATGGATATAATTTCGCATTTATCGGCATCGTTAAGGAGATCAATGAGAACAAACAGGAATATGTTATTGGTAGAAATAACGAAGAAGATATATTAATTTCAAGAGAAAATATAATCGGGAAAGCATTTTTTCTTTATTCATGGTCTTTATAACAATAAGTGGTAAATTAGATATGCTTGACGAATAGATTTATCCGCTCGGGATCATATGCGGCTGCAGATTGATTTTGGTAGCCTCTTCGGCTTCGCTCAGGGTGATATGGTTGAGGTTGGTGTTTAACCTGGCGCTGACGCTTTGGGCTCGGATAGTGCGAGTTGAGAATCAAGGATCATTCGGGATTTATTTTACAGAGCTTGCAGCCATTGCGGGAACTCGTTTGGTTTTGGACCTGAGGCGGTGTTGTATGCTTTGTGCCATTTCAGAGTCCAGAGGTCGCGGAGGTCTGTTTTCTGTACGGAGCCATCCATGAAGGCGATGTTTATTGCCCGCTGGTGGCGGTTAATGCAGACCCTTGTCATATCGTATTCGCCGAAGTTAGCAGGTAATTGTTCGCTCCAATCCTGAGATGTTGGCGGAGCCCCGCTGGTTATGCCAGCTCCGGAGTCAGCGTAGTTGTATTCGTAGGGCATTGTTCCATACCAAGTGCAATCGAAGAACATAGGTATCCGCCCCGCTCCTTTTGGTGATGCGATTTTCCAGTTCCACTGTGGATGGTTTCTCCAACCTGGGTCGCCACGATGTAATTGTGTTATCCAGTGGTTTATGCCATATGAACCATAATCTTCGGGCCTGAAAAGCGAGTGACCCGGGCCCCAGGTTTTGAAAGTTGTGCCGTAGACAAAACTCTGGCTTTTAACTTCGTCGAGTTTTGTTGAGGGGCAGACCCTCATTTCTTCGTTATCGTTGTATAAGTCACTGAGAACGACCATCCATGTTCCTTTTACGCTGTATGGGACGTGGTACTCGAACCAGACGAGGTTGTCATTGTCGTTTGTGTAAAGCATGAGCAGATCTGACCACTGGCGAAGGTGGGTTTTGCAGACGGCGTTGAAAGCCTGCTTTCTTACTTTGGAAAGTGCGGGCATGAGGATGGCCATCAGTAAGGAAATAATGCTTATTACTACAAGCAGTTCTACTAAAGTAAAAGCTCTGTACTTTTTCATAATATCACCTTTTTTTGCATTAATGGAACCATCTAAATTCAATTTTAACGCGTTTTTACCCGCTTTTCAAGGAACATTTCTATATATACTGACGTAAATGATATTTGTTTTATTTCAAAAAAAGAATTGCTGATTTTTTTTTGCAGGGATAGAATGTTTTTTTGTGATTTTTTGCGAATTTAGTAAGGAGACTGACGCAATGAGAAGGCTAGGGCTGCATATAATAGCCATTTTGTTTTTTGCAGGTGTTTCAATCGGGGATATTAAACTTCCAAGTCTTGTCAGTGACGGGATGGTATTACAGCAAAAATCACGGGTAAAAATATGGGGCTGGGCGGAGGCTGGGGAGAAAATCGAAGTTCGCGCTGAATGGCGAAAAAATGCAGTTAAGACGGCTGCGAATAAGGACGGCAAGTGGGAGGTTGAAATCAAGACACCTAGGGCTGGCGGGCCTTTCGTAATTGCTATTAAGGGCAATAATGAAGTTGTTGTGAATGATGTCTGGATTGGCGAGGTATGGGTTTGCAGCGGTCAGTCGAATATGAGGCTTACAGTTGCCAAGTGCGATAATGCGGAAAAGGAAATTGCAGAGGCGAATTGGCACGGGATAAAACTTTTTCAATTGAAGAATGTGATGAGTGACGAACCTATGGAAGATTGCCAGGGCCGGTGGAAGAGTTGCGATCCGAACAGTGTTAAGGATTTTTGTGCTACGGGGTATTATTTCGGGAGGGAACTTTATAAAAAGCTCAATGTGCCTATAGGTCTTATTCAATCGAGCTGGGGCGGGACACCTGCGGAAGCGTGGACGAGTAAGGAAGCGTTAGAAGGTGACAAGGATTTGAAGGTTATTCTTGAGAAGTATGCTAAGATGGCAGTTGATTCCAAGAAGAATCTCGATTATCACTACGGGGTGGTGATGAAGAACTGGGAGAAGCTTTGTGAGCAGGCGAGGAGCGAAGGTAAGCAGGAACCAATCTGGCCTGCGGAGCCTGTAAGTACAAGAAGCTCAAGCAGACCGGGTTGTTTATATAACGGGATGATCTGTCCGCTTTTGAATTATGGGATTAAAGGCGTTATCTGGTATCAGGGTGAGAGTAATGCTGAGAGAGCATGGCAATATAAAAAGCTGTTTCCAGTGATGGTTAAAGACTGGCGGAAAAATTGGGGGCTTGGTGAGTTTCCATTCTATTATGTTCAGATATCTCCTTTCGATTATTATTATCATGACAGTGACTTTACAGGGCCTGAGCTGAGGGAGGCGCAGAGACTTACACTTGGTAAACTTAAGAATGTCGGGATGGCGGTTACGATGGATATCGGGAACCTGAAAGATGTGCATCCGACTAATAAACAGGACGTCGGGAAGAGGCTGGCGGCATTGGCATTTGCGAAGAATTATGGTTTTAAAGATACTGCTTACAGCGGGCCGATGTATAAGAAGATGAAAGTTGAAGGCGATAAGGTTAGATTATTCTTTGACTATGCCTGCGGCGGGCTTATTGGGAAAGATGGGGTGCTAGGCGATTTTATAATAGCTGGGGCGGATGAGAAATTTTATCCTGGCCAGGCTAAGATCGACGGTGAGACAATTGTTGTTTGGAGCGATAAGGTTGCAAAGCCTGTGGCGGTTCGTTTCGGGTGGAGCAATAAGTCAGAGACCACGTTTTTTAATAATGCGGGGCT
>CAZBKA010000019.1:0-27282 GCA_964492365.1 uncultured Pirellulales bacterium
AACCATTTAAGGCTAACTAAATCCAGCAAATAACAAAGACAAGATTCGTCATCCGGCTCAATAGGCGACACATGGTTCAAATCTGTAACAGGCTTATTATATATCCAAATACCATATAAGATGAATGGTGCATTTTAGTTTATCCAGATGATCTCTGATGCATTGTCGCCTGTCATTGCGCTAACTGTTATGCCGCTATCCATAAGCGATGAACCAGTCATGGTGCAATTCAGGTTAGTCCTATCCTGAAAGGTCAAGGTGTAACTTGTATTTCTGTCCAGCCCTTTCAGTTTAATGAGCTTGGAATCTCCATCAACAGCCTTTGTGGAAGGTTTGAAAAGGAACACCGATCCTTTATTAATCCCGGTGTTGAAAAATTCCAAACCATCCCAATTGATTCCATCAGCCATCGGAAGGATATGGTAGACGTCGCCACCTCTGAGAATTGGCCTTTGCCTGGTTTTATACAGGTAAATATGTTGTCGATATACAGGATTATCTACAGCCCAGGTCAGTATCGATCCCAGCATATCTGTTCTCATGTAAAAGGCCGTTGTGGCAGGACCGAGGTCGGATTTAAGTTGGACCGGGTTGATTGCATAGGAATTGGAATAATATGTCGTTCTTGTAAGGTTAGCATTTGAATCCCCATCATTCATTGTACAAAACGTCATTCTTCTACATATTGCGAAACCCTTGTATTTACCTCCGTTGCAGCAGTTCTCATATCGATAACCCGGTCTGTTATTAATCAGGTAATCCTGAATATACAGGAAATTCTTAACGCCGTTATAGGTTTGAGGCATAGGCTCTTTGGGGGCGGTATATTCATCGGTTCTCCACATATCAAACCAACCCTTATCGTACCTTTCTATAACCGCTGATAACTCCGCATCCCTTCCAGCTATTGTAGTTAGATCGCAGTCATTATAGGTGCCTCCCATGTACAAAGAAGCTTTCAAACCAGCCTTATGTGCCTTTGCTGCATAATCAAAACCATTTGGCCATACATCGGAATGGAACATCCAGTCTCGATCGGTATACCAGCCATTGCCGCTGCCATCCCAAAAATCAACTTTGACCATTTCTACACCATTAGCAGCAAGAATATCGTAAACACTTTGAGGCGTATTACCTGTTACTCCTGTATCACCTTTTCCACCAATAACCTGCATACAGACCTCAGTCCATGGCTCGTCCTCATTATCGTGCAAGCTCCTGGTAATCTTATGGTTCCAAAACCACTTCTTGAATCGATTACTGCCATCGTCTATATCGCCTGTATAGGTTCCGTAATACACATTAGGAACCATGAATACCTCGTTATTGTCTTGAGTAACATTCTCGGATATTGGGTACACAGATGCAATAATCTCAAGAGGATCATTGCCTGATGTCACTTTAAATCCACCGAGTTCCCATTCATATCCTATATACATTCCGTGAGTAGAATTTACATCAAATATTATATAGGGGATAATTCCGCTGTTCGTACTAAATTCGGTATTGGGGCCTACGATATCATTAAACACTTTCCCTTGCCCACAAGCCGTTTTTTCAAAGCGGTACAGGTTTACTGCCTTGTCGGCCTTAATCTGCACACTGCCTGCAGCGATATCTGGGCTATAGGTTATATCATCTCCCGATTTGTTTTCTATTGACATCCAATTCTCTACTGCCCCTGGTCCCGATTGAGCCCGCCAGATTGACTTAAGTTCAAGATTCGGTGATGAGCTTGTAAACCGAAGCGTCACTGTATATCCATTTGAATTATCTACCACAGCATCCTGATATGTCCAGTTCGGGCAATAGGTGGTAACCCCAATAATAACACTGTTCAAAAGCGGAATATCTGATGGCTTAGGTGTCCAGTTCCATCCATTCTTAGAATTTTTAAGCTCATAGATTACAGGACGATTGTTGACAACTGCAATAGTTACGTGAGTGTCATCCGTTTTTAACTGCCAGTGTGGTGCTGGAACTTTATTCTCTGCAAATCCCACCTGAGAAATAGCTATAACTAATAATAAGAAAATTCGTTTTTTCATAATATTAACCTTCTTTGATTTTTAGAAAATATAACGCCATAGACACAACTATTATTTGCTGGCAGTAAAATAAATAATCTAAGCTGTTGATAAGTTTATACTATTGGCAACGTTAGGCAAACAAAAAGAGCCCATGTCATTAACTGACACAGGCTCAGATTCTACTGGGCGATACAGGGCTCGAACCTGTGACCCGCTGATTAAGAGTCAGCTGCTCGAAAATCATAAGAGCATTGAAAACAAAGACTTACAAAAACAGCAACTATCAACTGTAGTACCAGCTTACAGACAAAATCAAAAAACAGCTGAAAATGAACCTGAGGAATTGCCTGCTGAACTGGCTGAAATCATAACTGTTTGGCCTGACCTGCCGAAACATATCAAAGCTGCAATCATGGCATTGGTCAAAACTGTTACTTAAAACATTGGTGGGCTGGAAAAGGAAAGCACCACCTCCCATCCCCCCTCCCCATCAGATACAATAAAAGGGTGTCTCAAAAAAATTTCAAAATTTCAGTTTTTAGGTATAGATTTTTAATGAGGTAAAATTTTATAAAAGGAAAAAATTATGAATGAAAAAAAACTTACAAAACGAGTAAGGATAGATGAACGCCTGCTTGAACAAATTGACTATTATTCAGCTTTGTTTCCAAAAGGTATATGGACAAGAGAGAGCAGGACAAACTATTGCACACAGCTTGGACTGGCAAGCCTGCTGGTAGTGTTTGAAGACCATTCAAAACAAGGCACAACTGCTGAGGCTGAACTTAATGCAGGTCTTTTTATTCAGGATGTACTGCGAAGGGTAGAAAAAATGAATCTGCCTCAGAGCGATGTCAAGAGGCTTTTAAATGTCAGCCTGTATGGCGAATCCTGCCTGCTGGAGGCTTATAAGCCTCACTCCGGCTGGTAAGGCACAAACTTAGCCCATTTAAGGCGATAACTTAGTTAAATTTTGGCAAAATTCGGGGCGATTTGGGATTTTCTCTATTTTTTAATCGGCGTACCCCTGAATTAAGTCTATAGACTCTACTTTTCAGGTATCACAAATACCTTTTATTTTTCTTTTTCACTTCCAATTTTTTCCCAGCCACCACGACCAAGAACTTCAGCCTTACCAGTAAAACGGTTGATTCGTAATGCTTCCCCTCCGACGGGCGAAAGATATTTATATTTTGTCGGCCAAACTATAACCATAAACAAAATTATTACTAAACCAACACAACATAGGATAATTTTTTGTTTTCTGTTCATAAGTCTGATTCCTTATCCAGCCAAAATAATAAAACTAAATGTTAGCTTTTCTTCTCAACATTACAGCACCGAGGCCAAAAAGTAAAATTGTAACTGGTTCGGGAACAGCAACTATGGTCGCTGTGGAATCGTGATACTGTATGTGCGCCTGAAACGGCGTTCCATCTAACCATTCACCGAACAACATACCAGTACCCAGAACATGAGAACCATCAATGGTAAGCCCACTGCCACAACTGAAATTTTGGCCGGAAAAAGTGAAGATGCTGTTGTCAAAAGCACCGACTAAAGAGATAGCCCCCCCAGAGATATTCACAGTGCTGGATTCCCAAGCGTAAAGGTACTGACCAACACTCCCACCAGAGATATTTACGGTAGTGGATTTATAGGAAGTAAGGTTATAAACATGCCCACTGTAGATATTAATGGTGCTGGATTCCCAAGCGTAAAGAGCCTCCGAAACACTCCCACCAGAGATATTTACGATGCTGTAATTGTGTGCACTGAGGTAACGAACGCCGCCGGAGGTGAGAACGACTTGGCTATTATCATACAGACGCCCCCATTCATTGTAAGATAGGTGATCTGGATTTGGGTTGACTTCGGACTGTGAACCAGTTAGTTCCCAGCTCGCCCTTGTGCTGCCAGTTAAAACCAATACCATTACCAAACAAATTGTAATTCTTAAACTCTTCATTTTTCTCTCCTTTAAAATTGATTATTAAAATACATCTGTTTAGTGCAAAAAAACTCTGGGGGAATATGGAAATTGAATGGCCTCTCTTTCTCCTATTCCACCAATCAAAGCTGTGAAACTGGTGTTTATTGTACCAATAATTCTGTAAAAAGTAAAGAAAAACAAGGACAATTATTGCCAATAATGCCTTTTCTGGTTAAAATACAGGTGTTTGTTTGGAGAAGATTTTATGGCAAAAAGTACCAATTCACAAACGCCTGATGAAAAGGTTATACAAGCAATTGGCAAATACGAAAAAGATAATCCTAAAAAAGAGGGTATACCTCCAAGAAACTTAGAGGATGGGGTTGGGCTGGAACTTGCAGAATTGAAGCCAATATTAGAAAAGCTATTAGAAAGCGATTTAGTAGAAGCAATACATTTGGCGGAAAGTCGGCCTGATTTTCGCATCTGGCATCAACTCCCAGCAAACGTTGAGCAGGAACAAGTTAAGACCGCTTATGAAGCAAATTTTAGATTTCGACTTAGCTCAGAAGGACATAAAAGATATTATCTGTTGCCAGAGCTTACCGAACAGAGAAACAGTCCTCTTGACCTGCTCAAATATCCTATATCCTGTGTTGATGTTGCAGCAATCGTAAGAGAAAAATCTCATAACATAGCTTCTAAACTTAAAAGACGTAACTTGCCTGTAGTACAAGTAGCTCGAAAAAATTACTGCGAAGTAGGTGATGCAATAATTCTGTACCCGATTAAGAAGTCAGCCTTGGAAAAATATAAAAAACCTGAAAATTAATAATAGGTTTTTTATATTTTTCAAATCATTTCGAATCATTTCGCATCGCCTCACATCACCTCAAATCTCACAAGATATTAAGTGCATCTCTAAGTACCTTTTAGAAAATTGGTTATACAGTTTTTTATCAATTGTCCGTCTGAAACGATACTTTACTGTAGAAGCAATAAATAGAAAAACTATATTTTTGAAAGGTCGAAAAATGGCACACACACAAACTCAAAATCAACTATTAGCCGCCAAAGACTTGGCTGAGATGTTGTCGGTATCGGTTCGGACAATATGGCGGTTGCGTTCAGCAGGTAAGTTACCTAAACCAGTCAGTATCGGAGGTAGCATCCGTTGGAAGCTTTCAGATATAGAACTATGGCAGAATCTGGAATGTCCAGACCAGAAGACTTTTGAAATAAGGAAGGGGGCATAAAAATGACAGAAGAATTTACCAATGAAACAAACTTAGAAAAGTTCAAAAAGGTTTGCCATAAATATTTGGTTATAGGTAACGATGAATACATTGATGTTATCTTTGGTGTTATTTTTGCAAATCGGCTTGATAGTAAGCCTGTTTGGTTATATCTTGTAAGCTCACCAAGCAGTGGAAAAACAGAAATTGTTCAATCATTAAGCAGTTCACCTGTGATATATTCCTTATCTCATTTAACGGCCAACACCTTAATTTCCGGTAAGATTTTAAAAGAAGGAGAAAAAGACCCTTCATTACTACCAAAGCTCGATGGAAAAACACTTATAATCAAGGACTTAACGGCCTTATTAAGCGGTCGGCGTGAAACCTTAATGGAGATTATGGGGCAATTAAGAGATGCTTATGATGGAACTGCAAAAAAAGTCTTTGGTACAGGCAAAGAAACCGAATACAAAAGCAAATTCGGAGTCATTGCAGCCGTTACTAATATTATTGATAAGCATAGTGGAATACTGGCGGCTCTGGGTGAACGATTTATTACTTATAGATGTCCTACACCTTCTGAAGAAGAGCAAAGGAAACGTTGCTTTGTAGCAAGCCATAATACCAAAGTAAGACAACAGGAACAAGAAATGTCAGAAGCAGCCAATGCTGTGTTATCAAATAATAATACCAAAATTCCTGAATTATCTGATTCTTTTATAGAAAAGATTATTGATGTTGCAAGTTTTGTTGCAAAAGCTCGCTGTTCAGTAGATAGAGACGCATATACTAAAGAACCTGAAATTCCTACTCCTGAGATTGCTACGAGATTGACAAAGCAACTCAGTGATCTTGCTATTGGCATTGCTTGGGTAAGAGAAAAAGCTATTGTTACAGAAGATGAAATAAAACTGGTTCAGAAAGTTGCTCTTGATTGCTTGACATTGAAAAGAATTATGTTATTAAAATGCCTTCTTGAGAGCTATCCAAATTCCATTACGACAGCAGATGTTTCTGAAAAGTTGCAGATAGGTATTACCGAAGCACAACATTGGTTACAAGATTTATCAACTCTGGGTATAATCGATAAAACCTCAAAAGCTGACAGCGGAATTTTTAAAACAAGTTTTTTCTGGAAATTAAAAAAAGAAAATGCTGAGCTTTTAAAAGAGGTTTGGTCTTAAACTAACAAAGGCCTTTTAAGGGCTAAAAATGCGTTCGTACTAAATGTTCACCCTGCTAAATTAGGAAATTATATATAACTTAGAATAAAGAATAACTAAGATAAGGTGAACAAAAAGTACTAACGTCTTATTAAGCGAAAATTGAACCTCAGCTCTTAAGGCAGAAAAATAGCTAATTTATGATAATTATTTATTGACAACTACAAGTAAAGCAGGTAATATTATTTGGATGAAAAATAAAAAATTAAACCTTGAAGAGCAACTAAGGCAGGCAATAATTGACTCTAAGCTGAGCCGGTATAGAATTTGCCAGATCACTGGTGTTGCATCATCACAGCTTTCTGTTTTTATGGCTGGCAAAAGAACACTAACCCTAATTACCGCTGCAAAAATTGCAGAGGTGTTGGATTTAGAGCTGAAACCTAAAAATAAAAGGTAAGGTGATATTATGGCAAGCATATTTAAACAGCAATATACAAGTAAAGATTCTGATGGGAATATAATCAAAAAGAAATCCGCTTATTGGTATATTGAATATAAGACAGCAGATGGAATTTACAAAAGGATAAAGGCCTTCAAAGATAAGGCTGCGACAGCCCAACTTGCTGCGAAGCTTGAAAAGGATTCTGAGCTTGAACAGGCTGGTATAGTCGATAGATTCAAAGAGCATAGACAAAGATCATTAGCAGAGCACCTTGAAGATTTTCGCAAGTCTTTAGGCGATACAACCAAACATGCAAAGCAAACTGAGACTGCTATCAAAAAAACCTTTGAAGCTTGCGGATTCAAAAAGTGGGCTGACATACAGGCAAGTAAATTTTTCAATCACCTGAATAAGCTAAAAAGCAACGGAGAAATATCACAAAGAACTTTCAACTTCTATTTGAAAGCTGGTAAGCAATTCTGCAAGTGGATGATTAACGACCAAAGGTCAGCAGATTCACCATTAGAACATTTAAAATGCGAAACCATAACCAAACGCCAAAGACAGCGTAGAGCACTTGAAACCAATGAGATAAGAAGCTTATTAGAGGCAACAGCAAGCGAACCTGAACGCTTTGGCACGACAGGCTATCAAAGGTCTATGCTCTATCGTTTGGCGATAGAGACAGGATTAAGAGCCACTGAGCTTAAGAGCTTGACAGTATCATCCTTTGATTTTGATAATCAGGCTGTAACCATTAAAGCCGAAAACGCTAAGAACAAAAAGACAGTAATCTTGCCATTGAAAGCTGAAACGACTATAGCACTAAAAAACCTGACTGCTGGCAAGCTTCCTAATGTTAAAGTTTTTAATGTACCAGACAAAACCGCTAAAATGTTAAGGTCTGATCTTGAAGCTGCTGGAATAGATTATAAAGACAATGCTGGACGTTTTGTTGATTTTCATAGCCTGAGACATACTGCAGGAACTTTACTGGCTGCAAGCGGTGCACACCCTAAAGTTGCACAATCAATAATGAGACATAGCGATATAAATCTTACAATGTCGCTATACACCCATACTTTAAGAGGTCAGGAAGCAGAAGCAATAGAAAATCTGCCAGACTTAACCTTGCCAAGTAAGGGTAAACAAAAGGCAACTGGAACAGACAACTTATCTGTTGATGCTTACAGGCCAGCTTACAGAAAACTTACAGAAAAGGCTTACTTCAAAGGACAATCGTTGTCGGCAATTGGCACTGAACAAAGCAATCAAAAAAGCGTTTGCGGTGACATTCAAGATTTCGATAAGTCTTTACATTTGGCAACGTTATGTAAACAAAAAGAGCCCATGTCATCGACTGACACAGGCTCAGATTCTACTGGGCGATACAGGGCTCGAACCTGTGACCCGCTGATTAAGAGTCAGCTGCTCTACCAACTGAGCTAATCGCCCGAAAACAGCCATTATAGCTGTAAAAAACAAATTTGCCAAGCCCTCTTATAAAAAGCCCGGCAAACGAGCAATCAATTTACTATCAAAAACTCACAATTGCAAGAAAAAATAAGCATAAAATTTCAAATAGTTCCAGGCTCGCCCTAAGCTCGGGTCTCTGATACAAATCACCCAAAATATCGAACCTAAATGCCCGAAAAATCAATTAGAAAAAGAAAAATATATGGTACAATCCCGCCATGGCTGAAAAAAACAAAAATACAGCAAAAAACAAAACCACAGGCAAATGGCCCCTGTATTTATTTGCAACGGTTATTTTTCTGCTAAGCTGGTTATGGATAAAACCGGCATTAGTATTCTTTGGGCAAGGCCGAACAATTTGCATGGATATTTATACCCCATGGAAAAATATATTAGACCGAATGCCATTTTACCCGGGCTTGTACATTGATTGGCTGGCATCTGTGTTGTCATATATTTTCTTTCACTTCGATTTCATTGCTGCAATAATCTTAACTGCTATAGCAATATCGCTATACATAACCGCCTATAAGATTACTCAATCCCTTGGGCAGAAGAACTTGAAATTTCTTTGCAGTATTCCAGCTGCAATACTGATAATTCAATACGCAAGATATTATCACTGGATTGCTGAACCCATATCAATACTTTTGGCAGCAACCAGCTTTTATTATTACAACAAAACAGAACTTCACCCCAAAATAAAGCTGACATTGTTTTTTATCAGCACAATTTTAATATACATAATTATTCCCAAGGGTCTATTGGTTTTTGCATTGCTTTGTATCGCAACTGAGCTTAGCACAAAAAAGTTTTACAACTCATTAGCATTATTCTTTTTAGCAACGTTATCACCATGGATATGCAACCTTTTATTATTTAAAACAGATTTGATAGAAACATATCAGAGAATTCTGATATTTCACTCCGGCCAAGGGCTTGTCTGCAATATAATCCTGAACATATCTGCTGCTTATTGGCCAATGTTGATAATCTTATGTAAGACGGTAAAGAATGTGAAAATCGGCGTTTCAAAATCAACGAAAATACTTTATCCAGCTTTGCCGGCAATATTAGTTATCACAGCAGTTTTTACTTCCGCTGATTACACTGAGAGAAATAAAAGACTTATAGACTACTATGGTTATCATCAAAACTGGGATAAACTTCTTGACTATGCAAAAACTTTGCGTGAAAAAGATTATGATAAACTAATATGTCACGATGTCAACCGGGCTTTATATCACAAAGATCGACTGACGAGCGATATGTTCGATTACCCGCAGCACTATCAATCTTTACTGCTCAACAACAAAGACGGCTTCACGGGTGGTATACTATGGCTTGTCTATCCTAAGCTCGGTGACATTTATTACGAACTGGCAGAGATAAACCAGGCAGAATATTATACAAGCGAAGCATTAGAACTGCTTGGCTACTATCCACACGGTCTAAAACAATTGACCCTGATAAATATAATAAAGCAGCAATACCCTACAGCAAAAGTATATTTGAAAACATTACGCAAGGATCCGCTCTATCGAAAATGGGCTGAAAATTATCTGGACAAATTAAATCATCCAGAGCTTTTTGATCTCGACAAAGATATAATGGAAAAACGAAACTTATGGGTAGGTAAAGATAGTGACCTCGCAGACAGATATGCCCCGCTGGATTTGTTTATGGCCAATCCTGAAAATAAAATGGCTTTTGAATACATGATGGCTTTTTGTCTCCTTACCGGCCAATATTCCCCTGTTGCCAACAGCATCAAATATCTCAACAAATATGATTATCCAAAAGGCTGCATTCCGAAACTTTATGAACAGGCTATCCTGCTATACACACAAATAACAGGGAAGAAAGCTGATCTTGCTGGAAGAGAATTAAGCTCCGAATCATTGAAAACTTTCCAGTTATTCGCACAAAAAGCTTCAGCAACCGAAGACATGACAGCTCAGCAGGCAGAACAGGTGCTGGTGAAAGACTTCAAAAATACATATTACTACTATTACCATTTTCTCAGGCCTGAAGAATGAAAAAAAACACTAAACTTATTTCCAGATATAGCTTAGCGATTGCTCTTGTCGGCTGTTTAGTCTATTGGCATTTCAAGACCGTGGTAATCCACATTGACGATTTTACCTGCATCGAAAGAAAAGCCAATATCCACCCTGACAACAGCAATGCCTGCATACCACCAAACATATCACCGCTGAATTTTATGATAGATGAACCTGCAGAAAAATATCACGTTGAGATATATGATGGAAAAAACCAGAATAAGATAACCATTACCACAAGCTCTCCAAAAATACTTATACCTCTTCAAAAATGGACATTTCTGTTAAACAATAATAAAGGGGGAAAGATATATTTCGATATCTACACAAAAGAAAACACCCAGAAATCATGGACAAAATTCAAAACTATCGAAAACACAATTGCAAAAGAAGATATTGACCGCTACCTGGTCTATAGAAAAATGCAGGCACTGTACACAAAGCACCAGGATGTCGGAATATATCAGCGGGACCTTACAAACTTTTCTGAAAAACCAATAATCAGAGGTAAAGGTTTCCGCAGACCCTTTTCAACATCAAGCGGCGGCTGTGTAAACTGCCATTGCTTCTGCAACAATGATCCAAACAAAATGGCAATAGCATTTCGTGACAGCAACTTCGGTTCAGATGAACTCATAGCAATTGACGGAAAGCTAAAAAAAATTGGCACAAAATTCGGCTATCCAACATGGCATCCAGCTGGTCAAATGGTGACATATTCAATAAATAAGGTTTTTCAATTTTTTCATTCACAAAGAACCGAAGTGCGCGATGTTGTCGACCTCGACTCTGCGATTTCGTATTATGATTTAAAATCACAAAAGGTTAAAACCACTTCACAATTCAGCGATAAAGAAAAACTCGAAACATTTCCAAGCTGGTCACCTGACGGAAAATATCTTTACTATTGCTGTGCAACAACAGAACTCAAAGGCAATGACCAGCAGCGATTCGATTGGCTTAAAATAAACCATAAGAACGTCCGCTACGACCTGATGCGAATCAGCTATGATATAAAAACTGACACATGGGGACAGACGGAAACTGTTCTTGCCTCAACTGAATCCGGCAAAAGCATACTCCTGCCAAGAATTTCACCGGACGGAAAATTCCTCATCTTCTGCATGTGCGATTACAGCAGTTTCAGCCTGTATCTCAAAGACAGTGACCTGTACATAGCAAACCTCGAACAATTCAACCAGACAGGACAACTAAAATACAGCAGACTCACCTGTAATAGCAATTGGCCTGAATCATGGCACTGCTGGTCAAGTAATAATCGCTGGTTGGTATTCAGCAGTAAAAGATTTGAAGGACGACTTTTTACTAAGCTTTACATCTGCTACATAGATGAAAACGGCAACTGTTCAGAACCGATACTGCTGCCTCAGCATGATCCATCATTTGATGACAGTTTCATTGGCTATTATGGCTTGGCAGAGCTGATAAAAACACCTGTCAATATCAGTGAAAAAGAGATCATCGCTGCAGTCAGATCACCTGGAAAAATAACTATCGATATGCCTTTGACTGGTGCAACATTTAAAGCAAATCTCAACTATTCACCAAACAATACCCAACAAGAAAGAGAATAAAGCTGTCACCATTTTGGCAGATATAATCATTCTCATTTGAGACATTATTTTTAACAGGCTACTAAAAGCTCTGCTATAGCTTACTCTTAAAAAATTCGATGGTTTTTTCCAGCCCGCTGTCAAAATCAGCTTGTGTCTCAAAACCTGCCTTAAAAAGCTTATCCACTTTTGCCCAAGAGTGTTTCACATCACCTGCGCGAACCGGGGCATAATTGATCGCCGATTTTGAACCCGCCAACCTGATAATACGCTCAGCCAATTCTGTTATTGTTATAGTTTTACCATAACCAACATTGTAAACACCGCTCGGACAGTCATGCGTCGCCAGGTAAACATTTGCCGCTGCAATATCCTTAACAAAAACAAAATCTCTCGTCTGCTGACCATCACCAAAAATTGTAATAGGCTCATTGCGAATAGCCTTGTGTATAAAGATCGGAACCGCCGCCGCATATTGACTACCAGGATCCTGTCTTGGTCCAAAAACATTAAAATACCGCATACAGGCAGTATTAAGCCAACCCTCATAAGTAAACATCTTACAGTAATATTCACCGTCAAGCTTAGTTACAGCATAAGGGCTCTTCGGCTCAGGCAGCATTGTCTCGATCTTGGGAACCTGCGGATTGTCACCATATATGGCAGCTGAACTGCTGAAACAAAGTTTCTTAACACCGGCATCGGCACTTGCACGTAAAACATTCAGCAACCCGATAGTATTAATCTCTACACACTCCGCCGGCAAATCCATCGATTCCGGAACACTTATCATCGCTGCAAGATGAAAAACATAATCAACACCTTTAACAGCCTTTTCAACTGCTTTGGTATCCGTGATTGAACCCTGGATAAAATCTACATCAAAGCCAGTAAGATTTTTCTTATAGCCGCTGCGAAGATTATCAAGAACTTTTATCTCTGCCTTACCAGTAAAATGTTCAACTATATGGCTTCCTATAAAACCAGCCCCACCTGTTACTAAAATACGCATAATAATTTCCTGAAAATAATTACTTCGTCAGTTTGTCAACAAAAGCCTGCATCTTACCTTGCTGCTGTTCAATAGATTCAACCAGTTTAAGCTGTGTTCGGCATCTGTCAAGGTTATGATTCTTCCTGTGCGTTTTAAAATAAGTATCACCAACCAGAAAATCTGTCAAAAACCGCACACCAATTATCAATGTTATCATTTTGCCGCCGAGAATAAGATTATCCGTCTCAACTTTACAAAGGAACTTGCCAGCTGTCGAAAGGTATCCGCTTACAATAGCTTGGAATCTGTCCATAGCCATAGTAACCTTTGACAGATCTACTTCATCCTCAGCTGCCGTTATCGTCGAAGTACGTACAATATCACCAAAATCATAAAGGCTAAGCCCCGGCATAACCGTATCAAGGTCAATAACACAAACACCTTCACCAGTGGCATTATCAAGCATCACATTATTGATCTTAGTATCATTATGTGTAATCCGCAAAGGTAATTGCCCTTTTTGTATCAGATCGGAGACTTTATCAAATATCCATTTATGCTCATTAACAAAATCTATCTCTCTACCGGATGCTTTTACCCTGCCGCAGATATCTTCCCTGACTGCCTTTTCAAAAGCCGCAAATCTTTTTTGCCCATCATGGAACCCAGGCAAAACTTCGTACAACGCAGGTCCCGGCAAATCAGCAAGCATCTCCTGAAATCTACCGAAACTTTTTGCTGCTTCCTTCGCTTGATCCAGTAACTCAATAACATCATAAGTTCGGGCGTTCTGGATAAAAATATACATCCGCCAATACCACCCCTGCTCATCTATATAGTAAGGCAGAGAGTCTGCTGACCGAATAACCGTTAAAACCTTCCTGTCAATTTCACATGCGTTTTGTAACTCAAGCTTCTTTCTGATATGTTCAGTGACACGAACAATGTTATCCATAAGCTTTGCAGGTTCTGGAAAAACATTACTATTTATATGCTGCAAAATATAACTGAACTGATCAACTTTATTTTTGCAACTAACAGCAAAAGTATCATTAATATGACCACTGCCATAAGGTTTAGCATCAACAAATTCTGCCCCTGTTTCAAATTTTTCAAATATTGCCCGGAGATTATCTATCATAACTTTTCCCATAACCTCTCTGGATACAAACCTTGCTGTATCAACTCGGCAATCTTGGCGACAACAATCTGCTTATCTTCCCTGTATGTCACCCCAAACCATTTATCCGGCGTAGGCAAAACTTTCACGTTAGCCTGATTTTTGCGAATCATCATATCAACAGCAGCAGGCAAATAAAATTCACTTTTAGGCTCACTTCCCCTATTAATCAGAAATTTATAAAACTGCTCCTGCAAGTAATCAAAGACCCCCGTCCCGAATCCCCAGAAATTCATCGATGCTATCTCATCACCTGTTAAATACTGCTCTTTTCCATTTTCATCAGTAAACTTACCGCCTCTCCCCACTTTTTGAATACCAACCCTCTCAACAACTTCGTTCAACGTGTTATTACTATCCAGCTGACAAATTCCTCTTGAAACACTGCCATAATCAGAAAGTGTATTTCTCAAAATATAACCAACCATCGCAAAATTATTATTTGAGGCATCATAGTCCCTGAGATGTCCAATAACAATTTTCATCGACTCACTGCCATAATAATCATCTGCATTTATCACAGCAAAAGGCTCATCAATCACATCTTTGGCAACAAGAACAGCATGACCTGTCCCCCATGGTTTTTCACGATTTTTAAAATCATAACCATCAACGTAACTATCAAGCTGTTGATAAGCATAATCGACTTCAATAATATCATCAAACCTGCTGCCTATCTTTTCTTTAAAAGCTTGCTCAACATCACGTCTTATAACAAAAACCAGCTTATCAAAACCAGCTCGTATTGCATCATAAACAGAATAATCAATTATACACTCACCGCCAGGCCCAACTGGGTCGATCTGCTTCAGTCCGCCGTATCTGCTGCCCATACCAGCTGCGATAACCAATAACGTAGTTTTCATTCAATTTTCCTTACCAAACAACATATCTTAAGGGACATTTATCTTTCACAGAAAATAATTATAACCTAATTTATCATACTTTAAAATAGCTGTATGTAATATTATTATATAGTAAATAGCAGCCAAACGGCAAAAATATGAACGTAAAAGCTGGCTAAAATATTAGAAGCTTCTTTAAGCTGCATAATACATTATGAACAATTTTGTAATAATATAAGTGAAAAAAATTTGGGTATCAACAAATCATTTATTACACTTTCGTCATAGAGCGTGTGATTTCCTAAAAAAGAGGGGGAAACGATTGTATTTCATTCCTGTGTAATTAAAAGTGACAGGGAAGAGGTGAAAAGCAAACTTGACCGAAGAAAGCAAACATAATCAATCACAAAGAAGGGCTTTTTTTCGAGCCGCTTACCCAGCAAGCAATGGTTTGAAAATCTTAAATATGGATGTAGAAGTCCTCGATATCTCCCAAAACAGCTTGAGATTTTGCAGTTTAAATAACTGGGATAAATTTTCTAAGGCAATGGAAAACAACGATATTTTAGAAGTTTCTGTCCTGTTCCACGATAACACTGTTGAGAATATAAAAGGTCACATAACAAATTGCTATGCAAACATTAGCTCAAAAAAACAGGATTATGTATTAACGTTCATAAAAGAAATTCCATTTAAGAAAATATCTATCGAGCAGTCTTATCTATTGAAACACTTTCCTGATTTTAGCAGATACCTTTTTGGCAAATCCACTGCTTAAAATATGCCTGAAATAAAATACAAACTATCTCAATAAACATTTACCGTGAAGATCTTATATATGCATGTGTAACGTTCCTATTGAAAATAGTTATGACCGAAGTAGTGATGTTTCTTAAAACATATCTGCGCCAATCCTAAAGGGCTGGCTAAACAAGCTATCATCCAGTAGAATAAAGATTTGGGGTTACCATAGATATAAAATGATTTTTTCAGCAATTTACATCCATGCTTTGGTCTGTTTTCTAATATTGCCATTCGACCAAGCCTGCGAAGTTCTCTGCTTAATACTTTCCTGGCAACTTTATCAGGAACAAACTCTCTGCCGTTTTTTTCGTAATAAAACTTCCTGAGTACCTGGTACTGTGTAAGACTATGGGCGTATGTTAATATTGACAGATTCAGAGAATGACGGCGTCTTTTAAATGTAGGTTTGTTAGTTGCAACAAAAGGATACTTTGTTGAGAGGTCAAGCCAGCGATCATAGTCAGAGCAGACTCTCATAGAGGTATTAAACTTTTTATTCAAAAGTAGTTTCCTCGGGATCATTACGCCGCAAGAATGCACCATAATCGTTTCAAAAAGATATCTTGTAATAAAACCGCTGCGAAGTATTTTTTTGTTTTTGCCATAAACGTTGCTTTCAGCATCAATTCTATAATATGAGCCATAAGCAATTACGTCTGCATCATTGGCCTCGATAACATTTACTAAATTTTCTATCGAATCTGGTAAAAACAAATCATCGGAATCAATAAAAGCAAGGTATTGGCCTTTAGCCAGATCTATAAGTTTATTTCTTGCAGCGGCATCACCGGCATTTTCCTGCCAATAATAATTTATCGGCATATTCAAAGAATCAACCATTTCTTTTGTGCCGTCAGTTGAACCATCATCGACTATAACGATCTCGTAATTTTTAAAACTTTGCTTAGCAATGCTATCGAGCGTCTCTTTTAAATATTCTTTGCGGTTATAGGTTGGAATACAAATACTGACTTTGACTTGCTCTTCTTCCACTGGAGGTGTGACCTTTATGCCTAACTGCCTACAAACCAGTGAACAAAGCCTATGACCAATAATCTCAATATCGTAATCTTTCGCAAACTGTTTACCAGCCAGTCCCATTTTTTTTCTTAGGGCACTGTCATCAATTAATCTGGAAATATTATCGAACCATTGATCATGATTCTTAGGACAAAAACCAGTTACAAAATTAGTAACAAAATCTTGATTAACCCCAACCGGTGAAGCAATTACAGGCAAAGAAGCTGCCTGGTATTGCAGTATTTTAAAACCACACTTGCCGCGAGTAAATCTGTTATCAACAAGAGGAGCAATTCCAATATCACTATTAATTAAATCCAAACCTTGTGTTTCCAATGACCAGGGACATTTCTCAACCTCCATATTTTCTAATTCAAAGAAGTCATCGCCAATTATTCTCAGAACTGCATTTTTATAACGTTTGCCTATCCGCTCAAAAACTTCCTTCAACTCCGCAAGGTATTTTAATGTAGTTTTACTTCCAATCCAGACAAGCCTGACCTTACCATCTGTGATAGTTTTTTCAAGGTTGTATTCTTTGGTATTTAAGGCAGTAGGCAGGATATAAACGTTTTTATTAAATCTGCCTGCGTGCTCAGCAAGATAAACGTTTCCCGCTAATATACAGTCCGCGATTTTTGCTGTGTGCTTGAAAGGCATAAAATGTGAAAAGCTTCTATATTGAGGCTCAGAAGCACTATACATTATCGCATCATCAAAATCGTAAATTATCTTTCTGCTGTAATGACGCAACATTAATGAGTCAAAAATATTAAGACATTTTTTTTGAAGAAATACAGCATCATAATCTGCTGCCTTTTTAAACAACTTTATCCGACTTGACTCATTTGATGTCAACTCAAAAATATCACAAGCAATTCCAGCTTCTTTCAATTTATCAAGGTAAATACTTATCCTTTGCCTGAAGCTGGCTCTTTTAAAGTTATTGCTTATTATAAGTAACTTTTTCATATTCTTTCTGATATCAAAACCAGGCAACATTTTTTTATAAATATGCCGCTGTGCATAGATACAAAGTATCGGATAGCTTATAGCTCACGAAGAATCCGCAGGCAAAATCTCATGAGGTTCATTGTCTTATAATTTACCATGCAAATTACAGCTTTGCCTTTATGCAGTTTCGGCATTGGCCAATCCCTTTAGTAAAGATCCGACAACGGTTCCCATCAAAAAACGTGATGGTAAGCGAATCGGTCCCATTTTGCAAGAATGAAAAAGACAAATGCCCCCGATAACGGAATGAGTACTTTAACAAAAAAACAATACAAAGTTTGATAAATTTAAAATAGATACGTCAATATATATTCAACCCTAATTTCTATTCAGACATTACACTGCACCAGAAATATTTAAAAAACTAAATGTATTGTTAAACCATTTTAAATATTTCATGAAAATACCCATTTTATTATTGACTATTAAACCAATAATGACTATTAAGTCGTCCATGGAAAATAACCTTATTTAAAAATCGACATCAAAAATGTGCTGAAAGAACCGAAAAGAGGCTCAAAAAAGCAACTTTGGATGTTTTCATTAACTCTGGAAAAATATATGGGAAAAGCTAAGAAGAAAAATACACTGACAAGCAAAGATTTAGATAAATTCAAAAAATTGCTATTAGAAAAAAGGGCTCAATTATTAGGCAATATTACTTGTATGGAAGATGGGACAATTCGAAAAGATCAGCCTGATCTTTCAAAATCGCCCGTTCACGCGGAAGATTTAGGAACTGACAATTATGACCAGGAATTCACATTAGGATTAGTAGGCAGTGAATTGAAGCTGCTGCGAGAAATCAATGCTGCTTTACAGCGGATAACAGATGGCACCTATGGAATTTGTGAAGGAAACAAAGAACCGATCCCAGAAGCAAGATTGTCTGCAATACCATGGACAAGACATTGCGTTGCATGTGCTACCATCCTGGAAAAAGGCCTTACTCTATCAGGGGAAAAAAGGTCGGAATATAGTAACTATAACTACGACGACAACGATGAAGACGTCTCCAATGATGATGATTATTATTCAGAAAAGGCTATAAAATAAAACAGAGCTGCATTAAAGTTGCATTTGTTAATTAGTATTATTTTTTGAATAACAAAATAGTATTAAAAAAGCCGTCAGTAAAACAGTTCCTGACGGCTTTTTTTAATTTTTTACCAATTGCATTGTAAATAATAATTACCTGCAGATTCTTTGAGGCAAAGCTTTTTCTGGTATAAAGAAAAGTCCTGGGCCCAGAAATCCATTATAGTAAGGCTGACTGCCGTCTGTAGAACCGGCAACATTCATTCGAACGGTCTCAGATGGCGAGTAACTTTCCACATGCCCATCTACATAACCGCCATGAAGGCGTATATTCAGTGAATTTACATCCATCGACATATCGGGATCACCACGTGTCCATAAATCTGAAGAAACCTCGGTCCCCGGCGAAATCTCAGCACCATCAAATTTTTCACAGCTGACAAAAGTATCCGGGCTTCGGTAGTAATCATACCCAAGATAACAGCTAACCAACAATGTGCTTTCAGTTCCGTTATCATAAACACCACGAGGGCCGCGGAAAGGTGGTTTCCCGTTCCCTAAATAACCAATATAATTCCAGTAATAACAATACACACCGGAAAACTGATCACAAGAAAAACCTGTCAGCGGATTATTCCAGTCCTCACCAGCCTCCCAGGCCTGTTGAAGAAATTCATTCTTATGGGGGGCATCAGGACAGAATAGAACATCCGCATTATCAATATAATCATACAGATAGCTGCTCATCGCTCTATTTTGTTTGCCGGGACGAACCTCAGCCGCTGTCATCATTGTCGGTGCCTGCCATGACCATCTCCTGCTGCCAAAATTTATTGTCGCAGTGGAATCGGGATAACTATTATCATTGTTACAGGCAAATGCGTTAAGCGAGGCAACAATTTCACGCTGATTATTCATGGTAATTATCCAGCGGGCATTTTGCCTTACCTTGCTGAATACTGGCACTGAAATTGACATCAATAAGGTAATAATAGATATAACAACAATCAGTTCAACTAAAGTAAATGCGCGCAAACTTCCCCTGCAGCTGCTCTCACTCTCTAACAGAACGCAGCCTTGAGCAAAAGCGGATTTTTCCTTCATATTTAGCCGCATTTTTAATCTCAGGTTTACATGTCGTTACTTCCACTATTATACTGTTTCAGGAACGGCAATCCAAAGTAATTATATTTTAAAAATCCCTGTCTAAAAGACCAGATATCTAAAAACAATTAACATCACTACTGAAAACTCGATTTTCTGCTCTATTTGTCCTATTGTGCCCAATCTGTAGACTTTTGCCAAATCTGTCCAAAAAGAGCAAAATCACACATATTTATCACTCCATTTCGATCAAGATCACTGGGGTTTCTTGCCTTACCAATGAGCCAGTCCTCTGCTATTAATGAAATATCCTCAAAATCTACAACACCATCATTATTCAAATCTGCCTGCAATGACCAGTCATAAGGGGCCAGGCTCGCTTGATTAGTACCGCCATAAGCACCCATATTGATTCGTACGTTAATAGCGTAGTCAGAATATGGGTCATTAGGTGCTGACATAAGTTCGTTATTCAGGCTGTAACCTGGATTACCTGCATCAATGCATCTGCTGGTAACCCTGTCAAAAATCCAGATTAACGGGTCCGCCTCGTCTATTCGCCAACCAAAGCTTTTCAAATGATAATCGCCTTCGGAAAGTTGAGCACTATTTGCATCCCATTGCCCCAGACTTACAAAACATGGATCAGCGTCAATGTTGCCAAGTCCCCAGATAACCCCATCAGGAGCAGAAATCCCCTGTAAACCACCTTGAATGTCACAATAAGAAATCTCAATAGTCTCACCATAAGCAACACCAATTTGTATGCCATCCTTATCATTGTGGTAAATAATAGAGTTTTCTATAACAGCAGAATTTACAGCGATACCTGAAATATTATTAGCAATTGTGCAGTTTCTGATGATTCCATTACATCCCCAGATAACAGGATAAATATCACAGCGGCAATTGTTATCAGCTATCAGGCAATTATTTATAAGGCCGTCAAACTCCATCATGACAGGCGCATTACACGGAGCGTTGCCGCTGATATTACAATTACTTATCGTGGCGTGGGTGTTCCACCCATCAATAATACAATGTTTATAATTATAAATCTTAAAACCGATAAGTTTACAATTGGGATCTTCTGAACCACCAAAATACACCGATCCGTTGATTATGGTACTGTTAACAACGTTCCAGTCATTCGGATCAGTACTTCGCAGTACAAAGTTTTTGTTTTTAAAATCAATTTCATGCCGGCTTTCCGGTTCGGCATCGGGATATGAGCCTGGTAAAACTTCAATCGTAGAGCCCTCTTCAACTGCATCAATTGCTTCCTGGATAGTATCAAAAGGATGGGCCTGACTTCCGCATTCATTAGGGTCACTGCCGCTGGCGCTATGGGGGAATGGATCATTTAGAGCATCATCATCGACATATATTATGCCGCCTGCGCAAACAGAGCATACAAAAAGTACACAAAGCGCAGCTAAAAAACAGCTTATACAGTACCTTCTTCTCATCGCCTCGTTTTTCAGAAAAAAACGCCTACCATCTCTAAAATCTATTTTAGAAGTTCGACCAGCCACAGCATAGATTGCTGGTTATAATTAAGCCACTTCAAACTCTTTGCCGGAGGTGTGAAATCCTCTGCATCTTCAATACCCTGAAGATAATTAAATCTAAGCTCGCCTTGTTTTTCAAGGTCAGATGTCAAAAAGACTACCTTTTCCACAAGGTCAGCTTCCATATCAATCGTGTATTCAATTTTACCCTTGGGATGATCCAGTGTTACTACTGCGTACGTCCCGCCAGACAGCAATTTTGTCTCAAACCATATCTGTTCTTTAGCAGCGTCTCTTCTTACTGTATCGATAGTATGCAGTCCCATCCAGGGTCTGGATAAACCACCAAAACTTTCAGATTCGGGAATCAGCTTAGAACCAACGTATAGTTTAATCCACGGGTAATTACTCCTGCAAACATCATATACAAATGCGGTTCTGCCTTTGCCTTTAACTAATTCGTCACCAATTTTACCTTCAACCGTAAAAAAGGCCCAGCCTCTCTTGTGCATCGCATCACGATTGTCTATTCTTCTGATTCCTGCCGGCACATTACATCTGAAAAATTCTTCGTTTGAAATGTCCTTACCGGATACGACTTGCTGATAACTGCCTTCTGCTGCTTGTTTTAAGATTATCATGAGACCATCCTCCTTGTAAGGAACATAATCAAGGTTTTTATTATTTTTCTGAACACGGTTGATGAAACTGGTTAAACGCTCTGAGTCGGTAGGAAGCAATTTAACAGAAAGATCAGGATTCCAGTTACGATAGTTATTAACATACAATTCGTCATTAATTCTGTAAAAATTGGCCTGCTCATCTTGGAACCACTGATAATAGCTAGCCCCTTTACCACTGTCTGATTCAGTTTGCATTAATACAGCACCATTCATCCCCGGCGGATAATAATACCAGTGCTGCTGATTTTTGTTTTGATCTTGCCCAAGCTGTAATATCGGTTCAGCCACATATTGATAATAGTTGGCTTTGTCACTTGAAAACATATTATCGAGCGATGGTGCAACAACAGCGGTCCCTACTACCATCGCGCCTGCCGTCATCATCGTGACTATCGCTGACTTAGATGCTGCAATACCCAGCAAAGAACCTGCTAATCCAACATGCAAAGTAGCAGGACTAATCGCTACACTCGCTGCAGAGGCCTCGGAGGTAGCGGTAAACTTACCGAAAAACACTAAAGCTGATATAATCGCACCTTTGCCCAAACCATAATGCGACAATTTTTTCGCCAGAGATTTCTTGGCACGATAAAACAGAGCCCGGACTCCAATTTCACTGCTTTCCATAAAATCAGCGATCTCGGAATAACTCATCTGGTCATAACATCGCATCGTCAAAACCGCCCGATGCCTCGGCTCAAGCTGTGCCATCGACTCAAAGACAATCTGCTTCCATTCCGCCGAAATCATATCAGCTAAACCCTCAGAAGCACCTTCCTTAGTAATCTGAGAATTCAGTTCCGAAAGGGAAGTTGTCTTGTGTCTCCACTGACGACCATAATGGCTGCGAACCTTGTTGAAAGCAATCCGGTAAATCCAGCCCCAGAACCGGTCTGCCCTTTTTAATTTTCCAAATACTTTATACATCTCTAAAATTGTCTCCTGGACTATATCCTGCGCCAAATCTTGATTCAGCGTTAATCTAACCGCATACTGTGACAAACGCGCATGAACCTTCTCAGCTAACAAGTTAAGACTATCCCTGTCGCCTTTCTGAGCTTTCTTTACAAGTTCAATGTATTCCGCGTCATTTTCCATGCCGTGTTTTCTTTAATATAAGTGCCACAAAAAGACAAAACGTGACGCCCTTTTAATAAGTTTTCTTATTTTTTAAAGTAGCCTTATTGATTATACCAAAAAACAGCTCCAAAATGCACTTTGACATAAAAATTGCCTAAAAAAAACCTGAAACCAGTCTGCCGCAAATTACGCAATAACCCCTGAATCTGCCAAATAACCCATATTAAAACAACCTGACACATCCAGTCTCTGGCAGGTCCTATAATAAGTAAATTAGTAATCTTAGTATGTGCCTAAAAATCAAAATAACAATTGGGGCAATTTGTCCCATATATTTCAAAATTTTTCATTATCCACTATAAAAATATTGGTTCCTGTAATATTTTTCTGCCAACCTTAAGAATATTTTCTCTATTTTTTATTGACCAGAAATGAACTTTTACTTACTATGTGAGTATATAATCATATAGTTATCAAGATACAGGATTTGAAAATTATGAATTCAGAAGAACAAATGCTATTTGAGAAGCAGGCAGAAATTATCAAGGCAATCGGACATCCGCTGCGGATTGCTGTAATAAACTTTTTACAGACCGGGCCGCAGTGTGTTTGCGATATTGCTGAATATGTCAATTCGGAAAGGTCAAATGTCTCGAAGCATCTATCAATAATGGTCAAAGTCGGAATCCTGTCCTACACGAAACAAGGATTGAAGGTAATTTATACCTTAAAGCGGCCTTGCATTTGTAAATTTCTGGGGTGCATTACCGACTGTCTGGTTCAGCAGCACAAGGAAGATGGGAAAATACTCAACGCGTTATAAGTAACAGAAAGATGTTATGGACTGGAAAAAAGAATACAAAGCACTTGGAATCATACTGGCAGTATTTCTGGGTTGTTACTTTTTGCCCATAGGCTATGAGCGTTTTAATAATGCGATGATTGAATCGCTTGCATTAGTAAAATGGTACGCAAGAGAGCATGTCGTGCTTTGCCTGGTGCCCGCGTTTTTTATTGCCGGCGCAATTTCTGTTTTTGTCAGCCAGGAATCGGTCATGAAATATCTGGGAGCCAAAGCCAATAAGGTCATAGCTTATAGTGTTGCCAGCATTTCAGGAACAATACTTGCGGTTTGCAGCTGTACGGTACTGCCTTTGTTTGCAGGGATATATAAGATGGGTGCTGGGCTTGGACCGGCAACAACATTTCTTTATTCTGGTCCAGCCATCAATGTCCTTGCGATAGTGCTTACCGCCAGAATACTTGGATTGGAAATGGGAATCGCACGAGCTGTCGGGGCGATTGCTTTCAGTATTATTATCGGTTTGCTGATGAATTTTATTTATCGCAAAGAAGAAATCACAAAAGCCAATAATTTCACTGCAATACCAGAGGAAAAATTTAAAAGGAACCTTTTGCAGAACAGCATTTATTTTGCGTCAATGGTCGGCATACTTGTTTTTGCCAACTGGGGCAAACCTCAACTAAGCACCGGAATATGGGCGTCTATTTATTCAGTAAAGTGGATAGTGACATCGGTGTTTGGTTTGGCATTGGGGCTAATTCTTACCAGCTGGTTCAAAATAAAATGGTATAAGATTTTGATAGCAGCAATACCGACTGTTGGCCTTGCATTTATATTTCCTGACAATCCAATGATAGCTTTTATCGCAGCAATCATTGGGCTATCAGCGATAACCTCTACTGAAAAAAACGAAACAAAGGACTGGTTCGCAGCTTCGTGGGGATTTGCAAAACAGATACTCCCATTGCTTCTTTTCGGTGTAATAGTAGCAGGCGCCCTTTTGGGCAGACCTGGTAAAGAAGGATTGATACCTTCGCAATGGGTTGTAACAGCAGTCGGCGGTAATTCTTTATGGGCGAATCTTTTCGCATCGGTAGCAGGCGCGTTCATGTATTTTGCAACTCTTACGGAAGTTCCTATTTTACAGGGTTTAATAGGCTCTGGTATGGGCAAAGGCCCAGCATTGGCACTGCTCCTTGCGGGGCCGGCGTTGAGCCTGCCAAGTATGCTGGTGCTTCGCTCAATAATGGGTATGCAAAAAACTATCGTATTTGTCTCGCTGGTAATAGTAATGGCAACAATATCAGGAATAATATTCGGCAGTATATTTTGAAAGGTCTGTTAATGAAAAAGATTCAGATATTAGGGACGGGATGCCCCAAGTGTAAGAAACTCGCAGAGGCAGCTGAAGCTGCAGCAAGTGAGCTTGGGATTGAATTTGAAATTGAGAAAGTGACCAATATCAATGAGATCATGGGATTCGGAGTAATGATAACCCCTGCTATCGCAATTGATGGACAGGTTAAATCAACAGGTAAAGTTTTAAGCGTAAATGAAATTAAACAGATGTTGAGCTAAAAATATCTTAAGGAAAAATTTATGAAACTAAGATGGCAGAAAATAGTAATCCCCGCGATACTAGTTGCAGCTGTGGGATTGGTAGTTGTCGCAAAGCATATAAAGTACACTTGTGATTGGAAAGCTGTTGACACTGCCGGCAGCAAGACAACTGCAGTGGATAATGTAGTAAACAATGAGAATGCTGAACAGCTTCCTTTACTTCTTGAACTTGGTTCGCATAGTTGCATTCCATGCAAACAGATGATGCCTATACTCAAAGAACTAACCGAGAGTTATCAGGGGCAGTTGAGAGTTCAGTTTATAGATGTCATGCAGGACAATGAATCCGCACAGAAGTATAATGTTCAGTTGATCCCGCTTCAGATATTTTTTGATAAACAAGGCAACGAGCTTTTCAGACATGAAGGGTTTTTCGCCAAGGAAGATATACTGGCAAAATGGAAAGAACTTGGTATCGAATTGACAGATAAAAAATGATAAACGAACTATTTACAAATTTAACTCATGCAATTGAGAAATCTGGCGGAGTTGCAATATCAGCTTCATTCGTATGGGGTCTGCTAAGCATTTTACTTAGCCCCTGTCATTTAGCCAGTATTCCATTAGTCGTTGGTTTCATTAGCCAACAAAAGGAAAAATCCATTAAAAAAGCTTTCGCGATATCACTGGTGTTTTCAACTGGAATATTAATTACTATCGCAGTAGTTGGTATAATTACCGCTATGGCTGGCAGAATACTCGGGGCTGTTGGCAATTGGAGTAATTATTTTGTAGCCGGGGTGTTTTTTGTTATTGCCCTTGTTTTGCTTGATATTATTTCGCTTAACTGGTCAGGCCCTAATATGAGCAGATTCAAAGGCAAAGGTTTTTGGGGAGCATTCATAATAGGTCTTGTATTCGGCATCGCAATTGGGCCTTGCACATTTGCTTATATGGCTCCAATGCTCGCGGTTGTCTTTAAGATTGCTGCGGAAAGAACGGTTTACTCTTTGGCTTTGCTGCTGGCCTACGGAATAGGCCATTGCGGCTTCATTGTTCTGGCGGGAAGCTGCACGGAAATTGTGAACAAATATATGCAATGGAATGAAAAGTCAAAAGCTACAACTATAATAAAGAGAATTTGTGCTATTTTAATAATCATCGCAGGTCTCAATATGATTTACACTGCCAGATAGACAAATCAATCCCGATGCTATGTTATAGCTAAACAAAAATTACTGCTCCCACGTTTTTTAGTCGATCATACTAAGATGCAATATTTAATCTTTGCCTGACTGGAATATGAAAATCCAGCATTTCTATGCAAATTCGATAGCGTTTTTTGAAAAAAAAACGGGGTACGCGATTAATATTTCGTAAAAAAGATTTATCGTGCGATTACTCTTGCTAATTAAAGCGTTTAGGAGTATTTTGCCGCAATTCAAAAAAAGTTTTTTGCAGGAATTAAGAATTGGAAATGCAGTATAAATTTAGAAATTTTACAACTGAACACGGCGATGTGTTCGGCCTTTATCTGGCCATATTCTTCCAGGCTATTTTCGGAGGAATCTGGACGGTAAGTATGCCCTATGTAATTAAAGCACTTGGTGGTTCAGATTCACAAGTCGGTATCTATATGGGGCTTTCATTTTGCGGCTATTTTGTTTCCCTTGTTCTCAGTTATATTTACAGGGACAAAATTGAGATGCTGAATCTCAAACC
>CAZBKA010000019.1:27382-31863 GCA_964492365.1 uncultured Pirellulales bacterium
CTCTGGTTGGACTGGATAGCAATGTCGTTCGCCGGAGCAATTTATGCTTTCCTTTACGCATCTCACCTGTATTACATAATTTCAGGTGCAAAACAGCGAGCAACAAAAATGGCAATCCATGAGATTACTCTTTGTTTAGGAACCATAGTCGGTTCTTTTTCTGGTGGATTCCTAAGCGACAATTTCGGAAGGTACAGCCCATACTACTTGGGTTTAACAGCCCTGGCTATCGGCATGATTGGAGTTGTGGTAATACTGATAAAATACAGAAAACCACAAAGGATAGGAATATAGCTGAAAAAAATAGCGGGCATTTTTTAATGTAGATTTTTCAAGGCTATTAATGTAGACTGCCTGTGCTTATTTTTTGTAACGTTATTTAAGGCAAAGTCTTATGGAAGTAATAGTAGCGAAGAAATGCGGTTTTTGCCCCGGAGTTACCAATGCTATCTCGATCGCCGAGGAGCTTTTAGAAACCAAGGGTAATATTTATAGCTTAGGGCCCATCATACACAATCCTGACGTAGTCGAAAGCTTTGCCCATAAAGGACTTAAAACTGTCAATTCCATTGATGAGATCAAACCAGGTTCAACGGTTTTAATACGCTCACATGGTGCGGCACCGACGGAAATAGAACAGTTGGAAGCCAAAGGTGTTAAAATTGTCGACGCAACTTGTGTGCTTGTGAAAAGACTCCAGCAAAAAGCTATTGACCTTGAAAACGAAGGTTATAGTGTCGTCGTAATCGGCGACAAAAACCATCCGGAGGTCAAGGGAGTAGTGGGTTGCGTAAAAAATGTGGTGATAATAAGCGTGAAAGAAGACCTCGATAAGTTACCAAATAATAACAAGTTAGGTGTAGTTTGCCAGACAACTAAAGGCCCTGAATGGTTTGGGGAAGTAGTTGGTGAAATTGCCAAACGTGGTTTTAAAGAACTCAGAGTAATAAATACCCTCTGCAAAGAAACGGTCAACAGGCAGGAATCGGCAGTAGAGCTTTGCAAGCATGTTGATATAATGTTCGTTCTGGGCGGTATTGAAAGCGCAAATACCCGCAGATTAGTCGAATTGTGTAAAAAACATAATAATCAAACGTTTCATTTGCAAAACTGGAAAGAATTTGATAAAAGTATTCTTTTGGGCAAAGCTGTTGCTGGTGTGACTGCCGGCGCTTCTACGCCTCAGTGGGTTATCAGTGAATTTGTTGATAACCTCAAGGCTTTTAAAAAGTAAGTCGAGTTTGTGACAAAAATATAGCAGATACGCATCGGCTATTGTGGTCAGTGCTTGTATTTGTGAATTATTAACAGGAAATGGAAAAGTGCGAAAGCACGAAGTTGGTATGCGTAAGTGTGGGCGTTTGCCAATTGATTGTATATTCCACAAGTGAAAGTTATTAGTAATGGTAGACAAAAATTTAATCAATCAGTTAGGCCTTTCCGAAGAAAAAATCAACCAGCAAATCGAGGATATGTTCTCTGATGAGGACAGACAATACTTCGAGACTGTGCTGGAGAAAAAAGTTGATTCACATCTTCCAGGAAATATTCTGAAAGGCAAGATCGTCACTCAGATCGGTAACGATGTTATCGTTGAGATCGGCCTTAAGAGCGAAGGCGTTGTAGATGCTAGTGAGTTCGACAACCCTGATGAAATCGAAGTCGGCGCCGAGATTGAAGTTCTGCTTGAAGACAGTGACTCAAATGAGGGTCTGATTCTTCTCAGCAAACGTAAAGCTGACCGAATCAAGGGGTGGGAAACTATCGTCACTACCAAAAAGGAAGGCGATGTTGTTGTTGGTAAAGTTATCAGGCGTATCAAGGGCGGGTTGCTTGTTGATATCGGAGTTCCTGTATTCTTGCCGGCATCTCAGGTTGATATTCGTAAACCTGGTGACATCAGCAGATTCATCGGTAAGGATGTTGAGTGCAAGATACTCAAGATCGATGTCGAAGGCAGAAACATTGTTATCTCAAGACGTAAACTTATCGAAGAAGAACGTCAGAGCAGCAAAGAAACTCTCCTTGATGATATTCAGGTTGGTCAGATCCGTAAGGGTATTGTTAAGAATATCGCTGACTTCGGAGTATTCGTCGACCTCGGCGGTCTTGACGGCCTTCTGCATATTTCAGACCTCAGTTGGGGAAGAATATCTCACCCATCAGAAGTTGTTGAGCTGGATCAGGAAATTGAGTGCATAGTTATCGGTGTTGATAAACAAAACGAAAAAATATCACTCGGTCTCAAGCAGAAAACTGAAAGCCCATGGGAAAATGTTGAGAACAGGTATCCAATTGGTTCAAGAGTTACCGGCACAGTTGTCAATGTTATGAACTATGGTGTGTTTATTCGTCTTGAAGACGGCATTGAAGGTTTGATACATATCAGCGAGATGAGCTGGACCAAGAGACTTAACCATCCGAATGAAATTCTGTCACTTGGTGATAAGATCGAAGTCGTAGTATTGAATGTTAATAAAGAGAAACAGGAAATTTCACTCGGTCTCAAGCAGACAGAAACAAATCCATGGGCAATCGCATCACAGAAATATCCAGTTGGTACAATTGTAACTGCTAAGGTACAAAGCCTTACCAACTTCGGAGCTTTCCTCGAGATTGAACCTGGTGTTGACGGTATGGTTCACATATCTGATCTTAGCTGGACAAGAAAATTCAGCCATCCAAGTGAGGCCCTCGCAAAAGACGATGCAGTACAGTGTGTTGTTCTTGAAGTTAATGAAGAAAAACGCAGAATATCTCTTGGAGTTAAACAACTTACAGAGGATCCGTGGTTCAGGGCAATTCCGGATACTTATATTCCTGGTCATATTATTAAGGGTAAGGTTACTAAGATTACCAACTTCGGTGCTTTTGTAGAGCTTGAGAAGGACCTTGAAGGCTTGCTTCACATTTCTGAGCTTGCAGATCATAAGATTGAAAAGCCACAGGATATTGTTAAGGAAGGTGAAGAAGTCGAGGTTAAGATCCTTAAGGTTGACACAGAAGCCCGCAAGATCGGTTTGAGTTTGAGACGTGCACAGTGGGCTGCTGAAGAACATGAAGAAGGAAAAGCCTCTACTGAAGAACCAAAACCGGTTGACAGACCTGACCGAATTGCTGTTCAGACGGTGCTTTCTGATCTTGATGTTAGCCAGATGAACAAGAACGCTGAGGATAAGGCAGAATCAGACGAAGGCAAAAAAGCATAGTTAGATAGTTAGTGCGTAAATTATCGGCCTATATAAGCAGATAATTTATAATAAGTTGCAAATACTGCATGGTTAATTAACCACGGGGCGTATCTGACCGATACCAAAACTGTTGAAATTGGTTATGGTTGAAATCAGATATGCCCTTTGTTTTTTGCTGAGAAGCAAGAATCAGACAGGAGTGTGACTTATAACATTTGATATTACAATAAAAGAATACCTCAAAGAGATTGATGAGGCTGACCTTCTTACAAGAGAAGAAGAGCAGGAACTGGGCCGACGTGTTATTGAAGATAATGACTTCGAGGCAAGGGAACGGCTTGTCAGGAGTAATCTGCGGCTTGTGGTAAGCATCGCCAAGAGATTCAGCAGAAGAGGAATGGGCCTTAGCGACCTGATAGAGGAAGGAAATCTTGGGCTTATTAAGGCTGTCGACTATTTTGACCCTTATCATGGTACACGTTTCAGCACTTATGCGGCATGGTGGATCAAACAGAGCATTAAACGGTCATTGCTGACAAATCTTCAGCCTGTTCATGTACCTACCTATATGGTGGCGTTGATCAATCAGTGGCGAGGAGCCCGTGCGGAGCTGAGCAGTCATCTGGGCAGAGCTCCCCAAGTTGACGAAATGGCAGCGGCAATGCAGCTTCCAGTGAAAAAAGCAAAAATAGTTGACGAGATATTCAATGCTATAGGTTCAGTGCATGATAATTCATTAAATGACAATTCTGAAGATGATTTGACACTTGAATCCGTTTTGGAAGACCACAATTACGACGGACCTGGTGCAAAAATCGAATCACACGAGCAACAGCAGAAACTACTGCGCATGGTCGAAAATATGGACCCCAGAGAAGCAACTATACTGAAAATGCATTATGGCCTTGATGGCGGAGAGTCGATGCCGCTTAGAGATATTGGAGATAAGTTAGGCCTTACCAGAGAGCGAATACGTCAATTGCTTCGAGGCGCGTTGACTAAGCTTTATGAATTTATGGAAAATTAAAATCTATCTTTAAAAGCTGAGAGATGCTCGGCTTGCAGGCATACAAGTTTTCTGCATTTAGGAGAGGAAGCTAAGTTTAAAAATATAAAACCGCCGAATTGGCGGTCATTTCCAATAAAAAAGGGAAATATAAAAACTCTATATTTCCCTTGTCTAATACCTAACAGTCTTATTTTTTAAAGACTTTTTCTTCTTTTAAACCAACCAACAAAACCAACGCCGATACTGCCGAGAATAACTGCTCCTGGAACAGGAACAACAGC
>CAZBKA010000020.1:0-31381 GCA_964492365.1 uncultured Pirellulales bacterium
CTACGAATATCGCTTATAATAGTGGTCTTCGTAATCTGCTCGTTGGTTTGTTATGGTAAGGCAACGAAAATGGACGAAGAAGTTCTGCATCAAATAGAGCAGATAATCGGTTACAAATTCAAAGATCGCAGCCTGTTAATCAAGGCTTTTACGCATTCCTCGGTTACAGACGCAAGAATAATGAGCAATGAAAGACTTGAATTCCTCGGTGATTCAGTTTTAGGTCTTGTTATTTGTCTGAATCTTTTCAACCGCTTCCCTGATTATCTTGAGGGCGATTTGACCAAGATAAAAAGCATGCTGGTATCAAGAAAAACCTGTGCAAAAGTAATAAAAGAAAATTCTCTGCATGAGCTTCTGAAAGTCGGCAAGGGTATGGCCGCAAGCAATTCACTTTCCGGATCCCTAGCAGCGGGTCTGCTGGAAGCCCTTATAGCAGCTGTTTTTATCGACTCCAACTTTGAGGTCACACAAGATTTAATATTAAGGTTGTTTGAACCTATGCTCAAGAAAGTTGACGCTGAGCAATCGCAGGGCAATTATAAATCAATTCTCCAGCAACATAGCCAGCTTCATTTTAGTGTGACACCAATCTATGAACTTGTAGATGAAAAGGGACCTGATCACAACAAATGCTTTGAGCTTGAGGCCGTTGTTGACGGGCGACATTTTAAAAGTGCCTGGGGAAATAACAAAAAAGATGCTGAACAAAAAGCTGCTTTAAACGCTCTTGTGGAACTCGGCATAATCGAACCGCCGCAGGAAGATGAAGAAGAAGAATAAAAACTACAAGTCTACTGGTTAACAAGCCACGTAAATATAAGCAGAACAATAGCGGTTATCAGAATAAAAACAAATATCGAACAGAAAAGCGACGCTGATTCCCTAACGAAATTTTTTGTTTTCATATTCTCAACTTTAGTGGCTTTATAAACAACCGAGATTGCTGCAATCAGCGGCAGTATAAAAAGCAATGCTTTGGCAGTTGTGCCAATGTACATTGGTGATGTAAAACTTGCGAGAATATAAGTTGCCATTGATTGCATATCAGTCTTCCGATCTTTCCGTACCAACATAAGCTAAGTAAACCGCATTTATAATACACAGGAAATTTAAAAGACCTGCGATGCCGGTATATATCTGACCGATCTCTTCTGGCTTACCATAAACCTGATACTGACCTGATTCTGTCATACTGCCTATCATCATCACCGCTGGCGAAACAATAACCTGAGCCGTGTACCATGACAACTTAGAGACGACCCACGGCTTCCCTGCGATTGAAACTTTGTCAACAACTCCAATCGAACCAATGTATAAGCCAGAAAGAAACAATAGGCTGATTGTGATAAAAATTATCCAGGCACGTTTTCTTTCTTTAAGCAGAAAGTACCCCCCACCGGGGATAAACCAGCTTAACAAACCTACAGAAATTAAAAAAGGCAAGTTTACATCTCTGGATGATTTCGCCATTAAGATTTTTCTCCCGACTTTGCGGTTTCGTTGGCATCAGAAACTTCATCTTCTACTACTTTTCGGTAGTCCATACGCCTGAGTATATTGTCAGGATTAAAGAATACCGGTGCAAATGTCTGTGAGTCGATGAAATCCTGCATATACAAACGATAAGCTTTGTTTGCTTCAAACGCTTCATTAACAAGCCTGTTGAGCTTAACGCTCTTGACTGCTAAATATGAACGGTCAGATTTCAACTCCATAACCGTCGGCATATTTTCAGCTTCATCTTTGTCTTTGCCGATTAGTGAGAAGAACATATCTCTCTTTTTGCTGAGTTTTTTGTTCTCTCTAATCACAAATGACGCTGTCGGATCCCCTGCTTTTTGAATGTTGTAAACATCCATAATAGCATCAGGCAGTTTTCTGAGGTTATTGCCATAGTTGATATCAAACATGTTAGGATCATTGTTTTTCTTACCGAGAGATTCATTATAGTTTTTAGCGGCAGCTTCCCAGCCATCTTTCTTCGCCAGGTCAACAAACTTCTGAGCTTCAGCCTGTGCAGTCTGCATTGCTGCTAATTCTTTGAGGTCGGCAACAACTTTATCTTTTACGACAAACTCTTTAACTTCTTTCGATTCATCATCGGAAAGAACTATCCCCTTTTTGCTTACTTTCATATCTAAGCTGTCAGGAGCTGCAGATTTTCTTGCATCAACAACTCTTGCCAGAACAATAAGCTCACCGAGTTCATCCCTCTGCATAGGCATTGATTTTAGCGGCCCGATATTCTGATACATTTTTGGTGCTGCCATATCAAACGTGCCAAGCACGCTCGATTGAAGCTGGTCGACAGCAAATGCTATTTGGCTCAGATAAACAGCAGTGTAATTAGACGTTTGCTGAATTAACTGACCAAGATCTTTGTCCTGACGAATATCGACGGCACTAAGCAACCCTGTTTTACCGGAATAAACTTTTATAGAATATTTTTCAGCAATCTTTTGGGCTGTGGCGGTGTAGTCAACGGCAAATTTCTTAAAATCTTCATCAGTTAACTTCTCCATCTCAATATCAGCATTATCCAGCGCTGCCTCTGTGATTGTTTTGGCATCCTGAATAATTATTTCCGCCTGACCATTGATCTCTTTCTTGTGTAAACCATCAGAAATTAAATATGATACTTCTGCAAAGCTTTGCTTTCTGTCGGTCATCGGAGAATTCGGATCATTGGGGTCAGAAAGTACCTGCTCGGTAAATTCTTCCTTGTGAAGCTTATAAAAATCTTCAATCTTTTCCTGGGTTACAGGTTTTACCAGCTTGACAACATCATCGAATTTAATTGCGATATATTCGATTTCTACCATATCATCAAATTTATAACCAAAGCCATAAGGATTTTCATCACTTATGTCACCACTTGCATTGTCCTTATATTTATTGAACTGCTCTTTTATAACATCTTCGGTTGGTGCTGCTTGCTGATCAACGAAAATTGAAGCTGGAAAACCCACCGACTCTACCTGAGCAGTTTCCAGTTCCCAGCTTAACTGCTGAGTCAACTGAGCCATTGTAATATTCTCATTTGATGTTGCTGCCTTGGCATACTCCAGAACTGCGACAAAATCTGCAAAAGAGGATAAAATCTTATCTTCTGAAACTCCCTGGTTGTCTTTACCGAAACCACGAACCATCGAACCGATAAGCTGCTGATAAGTTGCACCTACGACCTGAGGAACAATCTTTGCCAGCAAATCACCAGCTTGCTGATTGGATATCTGAAAGCCTGCCTGTCTGGCTTCGCTTTTGAGTAAAATCCAGATTATTTCACTTTGAACTGAACTTTTATAAATATCATTTATCTGCTGAGTACTAATGGCATAATTCTGTGTCGAAGCAAGCTGTTTGATAAGCTGGCTTATGCCGGCAGATTCTTTATTATCCTGAAATAATAATTCGTTGAGCAATAACGCTTTGATGTCTCTTGTCTTAAGCATAGGCACTTCAAGACCTTTGAGCATAGAACTTGCACCAACAACTTTCAGTACCTCAAGCTCCTGTCTGGCCAGCGATATATCAATGCTGGTTATTTTGTTATCCTTGCCATAGTAACCAATGGCATCATATATGCCGCTTCTTTCTCTGCCAAGCTGCTGAATATAGCTGCCGCCGATGAAACCTATCATTATAACAATAATAACAATAGCCATTACTCTTCTGTTATTCTTACGAAACCACTTCATCAAGCTCATTATTTGTGCTCCGACATAAGTTTAAAAATTCAGTTATTTAATTTTAGAAACATGCAAGTATATTTAACCTGACTAGTTTTGCAAGTAAAATAGCAGTTTATCGCTGGTTATGTTTTCTACGAAAATATTTTATTTTATTGAATTTACGTCATTTCAAGCTATATCGTCAGACAAACTAATTGAATATAATATTTTATTGGATTAAAATAGGGTGTTATGATGAAAAAACAACGAAAATACACAAAGTCAGCTCAGGCTTTCACCCAGGCGTACAAATATATGCCGGGCGGAGTAAATTCACCGGTCAGAGCATTCGGTGGGGTAGATAATGACCCTGTTTTTATCGCATCTGCCAAAGGAGCAAAGGTTTACGACCTGGACGGCAACGAGTATATCGACTATGTCGGCTCCTGGGGGCCTATGATCCTGGGCCATGCACATCATAATGTGATAAAAGCAGTTAAAAAAGCCGCTGAAAAAAGTACGTCTTTCGGGGCACCAACTTTGGCTGAAACCGAATTAGCAAAGAAAATTACCGCAAATTTTAAGTCAATAGAAAAATTACGCCTGGTAAACAGCGGCACCGAAGCCGTTATGACAGCTATAAGATTAGCCAGAGGATATACAAAAAAGGACCTTATAATCAAAATGATTGGCTGTTACCATGGCCATAGCGACAGCCTTTTGGTCTCTGCCGGTTCCGGGCTTGCAGAAAATTCAACTCCATCGAGTTCAGGTGTACCGGTTGATGTCGCAAAATTAACAATAGCCCTGCCTTATAATGACATTGAGGCTGTAAAAACCGCCTTTTTAAACCATAAAAGCCGAATAGCTGCGATAATTGTCGAACCTGTCGCAGCCAACATGGGAGTAGTTCTGCCCCAGAAAGGCTATTTAGAACAATTAAGACAAATCTGCAAGCAGGAAAAAAGTCTGCTGATATTTGACGAAGTCATAACAGGATTCAGACTATCTGCCGGCGGTGCACAAAAATTATTCGATATTATCCCAGACCTGACATGCCTTGGTAAAATCGCAGGCGGCGGACTGCCTTTGGCAGCTTTCGGCGGCAAAACAGAAATTATGAACCAGCTTGCACCATTGGGAAGTATTTACCAGGCAGGAACACTGAGCGGCAACCCAATTGCTACTGCTGCCGCAAATGCAACATTAAATACACTGCTGGACGACAAAAATTACCAGAAACTCGAAGAATCCGGAGCATTTCTCGAATCAGGTCTGAAAAATGCCGCAAAACAATCAGATATACCCTTAACTATCAATCGCATAGGTTCTATCATGAGTTGCTTTTTCACTGATAAACCCGTAAATAATTTCGATGATGTGCAGACAACCAACATAAAAATGTTCAAAAAATTCTTCGCGGAAATGCTCAATCAAGGCATTTACCTTGCCCCAAGTGCCTACGAAGCAATGTTTATCTCATTGGCCCACACCAAAAAAGACCTTGAAGAAACAATAAAAGCTGCAAAAATCAGCTTCGCCAAATGTAAATAATCCAGCATCAGCAATTGAGAATGACATAATGTCACTATCAATTCAACCCAACGTCATCGCTGACCATACTATTCAGCCTTGCAATATTCTATTACAACTGATCCGGGACAACTGTCAATATTCACTTTCAGTTGCTTCAGGTCCGAGCCTTTCATCGTTTTGGGCGGCAATGGAGTATAGTCGTAAGCTTCTGTCACAACATAATCAGCATTTTCATCAATATCACGAAGAACAACCGCATAGGCCGCATACGGAGATTCGTGCCTGCGGAAAGCAAATACCACCCCGTCGCCTTCGTCAGGCCGATGGTATTGATAAACGCACCAGTCCCGTGCTGAAATTGACGCCATTGAAAGCGGGTAAAAATTTCCAAGAAGATATTTCCGCAGCCGTTTGCCCTCAGCGATGCCCTGTTTGAGAAGTTCTCGCGGATAGTCTGCCGGACGGGTATCCTCACAGAAAGTAATACCGCCATTAAAACCACTTCTGAAGAAATATGGCTCAGCACCCATACTGCCTGTCTGGCTAAACGGAATATAGCGGTTCATCCCATGAGTAATGGTTTGGTTCTGAATTGCAGGAATCAATTTACCTTCCTTTAGAGTATAACACGCGCTATCTGTGCTCCAAAGCGGGATAGAACGTGACGCAGTTTCCAGATCAATCCGACAACCCCCGCCAGCGCAATTATCGATCATAAGATGAGGATTTGCATTAAGCATACCATCCCACATCTTGTAATAGCCTTGCACGTATTCAATCTCAGTGATGCCGACACGATTAGGGTCGGTGTCGTGTGAACGCCATTGTGCCAGTGATGGTCCGCCATCAGTACGCCACCAATCAATTCCCCACTCTTTGATGACTGTATTCAGATAACTTATCATAAAATTGAGAGCCTCAGGATTGGTAAGATCAAAAAGCCAGCGATCCCCGGGAACTTGGATCATCCATTCGGGGTGCTCGATAGCCAGATCAGCTCCCGACCGTATTTCTTCGGGCGCAAACCATTGCAGAAACTTCATGCCATAACTTTTCGCCAGATCACTCAAAGGCTTAATGCCGTTTGGGAACCGAATTGGGTCATAGCCTCGTGTGATCGGAAATCCATAATGTCCAAGTCCATTTGGATGTCCACCCTTTACCCACCAAGCATCGAGCCAGTAATATTCAAATCCAAGGTTCTTAAACGATTCAATATAAGATCGCTCAATAGCCTCGGTAGTTGTGCTGCATTCATAAGATGAAGAGGTGGTGTGCGCGAGCGGCGGAAAAACGATTTCGCCATTTACACGAGGTTGAATATGCGCCAGCATCGTCCTGCGTAATAAGTTATATGCATCAAATTGATCTCCACCATTCCAGTAAACCTGGAGAATACGCGGACTGCGAATAGTTTCGCCAGGTTTCAGGTACAGATGCATATCTCGCATCCCTGCATTCATCCGCAGTGCCGATGTTGTGCGATCCACCGTCGCCATCCACTGTCCCGTCCATCCAAATGCTGTGATAACCCCCTCACCGCCCCAGTCAAGTGTAAAAAATGGAAACGACCCCCACGACGGTGCTGCGCAGTCAGTCCCCCAATCAATTTTTGTGCCGATTGGTAACAGATTATCCTGTGGAGTAAAATCATTGAGAGTAATCGTTGTGCCGTTCAACCGGCGAAGGACTGGATCGCTGTCAGTATTCTGAAACGTGATATCAACAGCAAAAAGTTTTTCCAGTATTGGCGTATCTTTCAAACCTTTGTTGGTCAGATAAAGCGTCCAATCCACTCCAGGTGTGTCGAGATATATGTTAACCACAGCTTTAACTTCCAGACCTGTCTGAGGGTCGGTTAAAACCAGCGTACGCACCTTCCGTGTTGGGTCCGGTTGTTCATCCTTAACCTCACACTTCCAACCCGGAAAAAGTTCAGCGGATGACTTACCGTCGTACACAAACGAAAAAGGCAGCGCCGCCACGACAGAACCTTCTGCCCCCAAGTCATCCAGCCAAATCACGGTTCCGTCAGTTAATGTCACACGTGCATCAGCCCAGTCCGCCTGATCACAGTTACGCCCGTCTCCACCATCATCCACTATGAGATCAAACTCGTGTGCACCGTCCAGCGGGACATCAATACTTCGTACCCCATCCTTTGGTTTCATAACTTCCGTGGCAAAAAGTTCCTTTTCGCCAACAACCAGACGAAATCGCACCGAAGCCGCTGTGGTATCATCTACATTACGATCCAAACCAATATCAGATTGGAACCGCTGTGCCGGTTTATCTAGTATAACTCTCATAGCACAATACGAATTCGTTCCAATACCTCGGGTATAAGTTTTCTGACCAAGACGGATTGGTTTTCCAATCGCAGCACGATTGATTTTGGTTTCGCCGACACCGTCCTCCCTCAAAACAACAAGCCGATTACTTTTAACCTCAAACTTAGGATACTCAGCAAAAACCGATTCAGCCCAGATGCGATTAAGCTCAACAGCATTGTTCAGTAATCCATTTGCATGCGACTCGATGCAGATAATTGAAGTGAATATTAGTATTGCCGCAGCCGATGTCCAAAAATGTTTTTTTGCCAGCATAAACCACCTTTATATAAAAATGTCTTAACTGTCACAGCCATTCTAAACAAAACAGGCAGACGCCCTCCAATCTTTAATGGCTTTTTATATTTTTGAACCTTGCTTTTACACTTTTACTCTAGGAGACGTCAAGAAAAAACCATTTTTCTGAGCAAACACGTTTTTGTCTACTACAATTACCCAGACAATTGGCATAAAGGATTTGTTTAAATAGAAATGGATTTACCCCGAAAACACAAAAAGGCTTTAAGTATTCAAACTTAAAGCCTTTATGTTATTAAAGCCAACGGCCGGACTCGGACCGGCGACCACCGGTTTACAAAACCGGAGCTCTACCAACTGAGCTACGTTGGCAACAAACCATGAATGTTAGTATAAATCGGGTTAATTGTCAACACACTTAATAAAAAACCGCTAAAAAAACACTTTCATGACAGCAGCTGACACAACGCCTTCACTTCTCAAGTCGGACATTAACCAGGGCGCATAAAAAACAGGACTCTGCGTCCCGAACGCAGAGTCCTTTCCAAAGAAACTCATATGGCCCCCCCATACGGTTCTTTCTTAGTATCCTTGTAAACAACACAAGGACCCCTTCCTGAAACTGTTGCCCCGTTCCCAACAACTCCTCAGTCAACAGAATCTGGAGGCTAAGCTAATTAAATTAGTTTTTAGGCAACCGGATTGGACTAACCAATCCGATGTTGTCTCTTTTATTAGCTGCTCAACCACTCATATTATAGTACTTAAAACGCTCATTGCCAAATCAGTTAAACAATTAGAATTTTGAGGTGGTTGAAGGTAAAAATACTGTCCCGATAACAGCAATGTTAATAAAGCCTGGTGATGGTTTTTGCCGCTAAAGTCCTAATAAACAAAACTTGAAAAATTTTAGCTTTTTCAGCTTTTTTCGATTACAGCTTTTTCTTTCAGATCATCAACAAAAGCATCGATCTTGTCTTTTCGGAATTGCTCCGTGACACACTGAGCTATCTGCTCTTTAATGGTGTCAAGTTCAGGCAGTGCCGCTGGTCTTTTTTCATAGACCTTGGCGATATGAAAGCCGAACCTTGTTTTAAAAACAGGACTCGTCTGCCCTGGTCCTAATTTAAAAATAACATCTTCAAATTCTTCGACTGCCTGACCTCTGGCAATATAACCCAGATCACCGTCATTATCAGGACTATCAGAATACTGCGCAACAACACTGGAAAAAATCATCCCGTCATTAAGCTGCTGCTGTGCTTGCTGCATAACAGAAAGAGCTGTTGCCTCATCAACCTTATAACCGATGCGTTTGATTATATGGCTAACCCGAACAGATTCTGGTGTTATAAGTCGCTCTTTATTATCCCGGTAATATTCAGCAATATCCTTATCACTTGGTTTGGGTAACTCAGAAGCGATTTGTTGAAGCAGCCTTTCTATTTTCATCTGAAGCTCAATATTGAATCTTATCTGTTTTTCATCCTCATCGGTAAACTCAGGCACCTGCCCCTGGTATTGTGCAAGTATTTCCTTAAAAGCAAGGTCAATAGCTCCTCTTGGTATCGCCGGGGTATTTTTCACAGCATACTGTCTTAGCAGAACCATCTCGATAACATTTTCCCGCGACCAGTCGTAAAGCTGCTCTTCCTGTTCCTCCGGCGTTTGGTTCTTAAATACGTTATCATAATGGGGCTTTAGTCTCTGGTACTCTTTTGTCACCAGAGATTCGTCTATACTTTCGCCGTTAACTGTTAATGTCACCACAATCTCCTGCTATTTAACCTTTAGCCTTTGCGTACCAGTCCGGGTCTTTCGCCAGATTTACCTTGGCTTCTGTAGTCATCATCTCAAAAGCCGGATGGGTACTTTCCCACGCTCTCGCTTCAAAAGAACTTGCTTTCATTTTCTTAACTTCTTTTTCAGCATCATGAAAATAGCTGCCGTAAATATGAAGTGAATCACTGATATCAACATACCTGCCAATCTTCACGGGTTCGCCAATCTTCTCGGATATCTTTTCCGCAATAATCCTCTGCAAGTCAGTAAGAGCATAAACATTCATGTACCATGCCTTATAAAGGTCTCTGCTTCTCCAGTGAGTATTCATATTCAAAACCATCTGCCCATGGTCATCAGCCGCAAGCCTGCACCATATTCTCTGCAAACATGGCGGGTCATCCGTCTTAGGATCAGCAGTAGGCATCCATGTAATCGCCTGCGCCCTTCGTGTATGGCTGACATCTGACAATGCATCTATAATATATTGAATCTGGTTAACAGCTTTGAAAGGCTTAGGGCTATTCGGGTCCCTGATATCTTCAACCGGGCTGTAAGAAAACATTCGTTCGTGATATGTATACGTCCACTTACCCGCCGCCGGATCGATCCAGTGATCATGAATACCGCTTACAACCTCCTGTCGGTAAGCTTCGAGCTCAGCTGGTCCGCCGGGAAAATTTTTATGAATCCTGGGTTCAGCAAATGGATTCTCCACTGCAACCATCACTGTAGCATCCTTGCTTGGAGGATCTTCAGGTTTATCATACTGCGTCTTGATCTCCAACCCGTTATCCCATACCGCAATTACTGCTTTCTCCCATGCCTCGGGAAGACAGCTTGCACTGACACTTAACACCGGCATATTTCCATTCGCCATTTAAAAAACCTCCGTGAATTACTTTTCTGAGACTATTCCAACACTTTCAAAATCCATTTCTTCAGCCTTGAGTTTATACCGCTCCCTGAATCTTTCCGGAATCTCAAAAAGAAGCCTTCTTGCTTTATAATCAAACTCACTTCCGGGAAACCTCTCAATTATCGTTCTGCAAGTATCAACCGTTAGTTTATAACCCGTAACTGGCAGCCGACCAATTTTTCTGTCGGTTAACGCCACCTCAAACAACCTCTCAGCTTCAGTCCGATCGATTTCGTCAAGCTCTTTAAATTTCCTGACAACCTCGACTTGTGGTTCTTCTACTGCCGGTTCAGCTTCAGCAACCTTATTATTGGCATCTTCCAAAGCTGTTTCTTTTTTCTGTACGGGTTCGTTGCTGTCAGTTACCACGTCATCAGGCAAAGCACGCAATCTGGCATCATCCTCAGCAACCTGGTCAGAAAAAGTTTTTTCAGGATTCTGCGCCTCATCTATCGCTTGTTTGGTAGATGATGTAAACTTTACAAACACAACCAAACCAATAACGATAATCGCCAATACTATCAGTTTTGTTACAAATGAATTCATAATCCCACCGTTTTAATAAAATTAAAATTAATGGACTTTTACACGAACTTATTTTACACATTCACCAGGTTTTAATCAATTATCAATAATAAATAATCAAATATTTGACTTTTGCCGTCCGTAAACATAGCATAAATACCTGTAAAACATTAAAAATTACATTAGAGAGCCAAATTATGTTCACCGGGATAATTGAAAAAGTATGTACTGCCAAAGATATCAGGCGAAATGCCTCCAGCATGGAGATAAGCATTGACCTTGGTAAGCTCGCCAATGACATCGGGCTCGGCGACAGCGTCGCTATAAATGGAACCTGTCTGACAGCGGTTAAAATCCAGGGCAACATTGTTTCTTTTGAACTAAGCAGCGAAACTATTACCAAATCCTCTCTTGCCGACATAAAACCCTCTCAGAAAGTAAACGTTGAAAGAGCTATGCAGCTAAGCGACCGACTCGGCGGCCACATAGTTCAGGGGCATGTCGACGGAACAGCAACCATAAAATCAATAACAGACAAAGGCAATTTTAAGGACATAACCTTTACCGCAAGCAAAGAAATACTCGATCAAATGATAACCAAAGGCTCCGTAGCAATTGACGGCGTCTCACTAACCATCGCAGAAATGAATAGCACCAGTTTCAAAGTGGCCGTAATACCGCAGACTTTACAGGAAACAATTCTAAGCTCTGCAAAAGTCGGAAACATTGTTAATATCGAAACCGACATAATAGGAAAAATGGTCAAAAAACACGTTGAGAACCTGATGTCTTCAAAAAATGTTTTCAACGAAGATAAATTAAAAGAACTTGGGTATTAGACGAATTGAAAATGAACTTACTCGCCGGCAACAATTCAATTACTGACCAACCCGTAATAGGCATAACAATGGGAGACCCTATGGGAATCGGGCCTGAGATTATTGTAAAGGCCCTGGATGATCCGAATCTCCGAAAGTCTGCAAAATTCATTATTTTCGGCATGGAAGAAACTCTCCGTTATGTCGCTGACAAAGCAGAAATAGAACCTTTCTGGAAAAAATGCCAGCATGAAAAAATAAACCGGGATTTCCCATGTAAGGTTGTGGTCGCTGATTACGATGATTTTACCATTCCGGTCTGGGCAAACAAACCAAGTAAAGAAGCCGGTCAGGCTTCACTTAAATTTTGCCTCGATGCAATAGAAGCTGCACAAATGCATATTATTGATGCCGTAGTGACAGCTCCAATAAACAAAACCTGCTGGAATATGGCTGGGGCAACCTGGCCAGGCCATACAGAATTATTCGCTGATAAATGCAAATCTCCACGAAAAGTAATGATGTTCATCGCTGGTAATTTAAAACTGGCCCTGGCGACAATACACGAGGCCTTATTCGAAATACGTCATAAATTCACAATAGGCTGTGTCTTCGAGCCTATCGATTTGCTCAATGATGCCCTCAAAGAATACTTCCAGATTGAAAAACCAAATATTGCCGTTGCAGCCCTGAACCCGCACGCCGGTGAAAATGGTCAGTTCGGCGATGAAGAACACAGAATAATTGAACCCGCGATACTGCTCGCACAGGAGCTTGGAATTAACTGTTCAGGCCCTTACCCAGCAGACTCGCTGTTTTTAAAAGCATCACATGGACAGTTTGACGCTGTCGTTGCAATGTACCATGACCAGGGAATGATTCCGATAAAACTTCTGGCTGATAACGCCGTAAATGTCACCATAGGTATACCGATAATCAGAACTTCACCCGCACATGGAACAGCTTTTGATATAGCCGGAAAAAACATAGCTAACCCGGCTAGTATGAAAGCCGCAATAATGACCGCAATCGCAATGGCGAAAACAAAAAAAGCAAACCAGAAAAACCGTGTGAGCCAACAAAATGCAGACTAAACATCAAATCCAGCAGTTATTAGCAATCGAAGCAATCCAGCCGAACAAGCGTTTCGGTCAAAACTTCCTGATCGACCTGAACATTATGCGTTTTATAATCGACTCAGCAGCAATAACAAAAGATGATGTTATCCTGGAGGTAGGCCCTGGTACTGGCTCCCTCACCCAGGCCTTAGCTGAACATGCAGGCAAAGTAATCACTGTTGAAATTGACAAAAAAATCGCAAAGATCGCTCAAAAGCAGTTAGCCGATCTTGAAAACGTCGAATTTATTAATGCTGACATACTCGATAAAAAAAGCAGCATCAACCCAGATGTCATAGAAGCCGTAAAAATCGCCCGCAGTATCAACAAAGGAAGATTCATGCTCGTAGCAAACCTGCCTTACGCAGTTGCATCACCTTTAATGATAAACCTTGTCACCGGCAAATTATTCGTCGAAAGCATGTATGTCACCATACAAAAAGAAGTCGCGGAAAGAATGATCGCCGAACCGGACAGCAACAATTATGGAACCTTGAGCATCATCCTCAACGCCACCGGCGATATCGAAATAATAAAAACTTTAAAACCGGCGGTCTTTTGGCCATCGCCACAAGTAGATTCTGCAATCGTAACCTATCACCGAAACAGCGAGAAAATAAACCTGATAAAGGACATGTCAGTTTTAAGTGAAATCATAAACCTCTTCATGCAGCACAGAAGAAAAATGGCAAAAGCCTGCACAAAATTCGCAACCGGTAAACTCAAAAATATCGCCGACTGGTCAATTATCTTTTCTGATTGCCAAATCGAACCAACAAAAAGGCCGGGGGAAATAACCCCCAGCCAATATGTCAACTTAGCAAACCTGTGCTCTAACTATTTGGTATAAAATTTATAAACTGTCTTAGAGCTATACATGTTACCGCCTTTTACCACAACCGATGGAAAATTCGGTTTATTAGGTGAATCCGGAAAATGCTGTGGCTCAAGACACAAACCGGAATATTTCTCATATACTCTGCCGCCCTTGCCTTTTATTGAACCATCAAGAAAATTGCCGCTGTAAAACTGAATACCAGGCTCTGTAGTATAAACATCCATTGCCCTGCCGCTGCCCGAATCATATAACTGCCCAGCCAAAGCAAGTTTACCGTCTTTGTTATTGAGCACATAATTATGGTCATACCCACCAGCCACCTTATCCATCCTTGAGCCGATAGCCTTAGCCGTCGTAAAATCCATAGCCGTATCTTTAACTGCTTTAATCTCACCTGTAGGTACCAAAGTCTCATCTACAGGCGTATAATTATCCGCAGCCAGCATCAACTGATGACCAAGAATGTCACCTTGCCCCGCAAGATTAAAATAATTATGATTCGTCAGATTAACAATCGTTGTCTTGGTAGCAAAACCACCATAGGTAATCCTAAGCTCATTATCATTTGTCAACTCATATGTAACAGAGGCAAATAGCGACCCGGGGTACCCTTCATCACCATCTTCACTGACGTACATAAGTACCAGCCCAACATTATCCCAGGCTTTTTTCTCTGATGGCAACCAGATAACCTTATCAAACCCCTTAACCCCGCCATGAAGATGATGCTCTCCGTCATTAGTAGCAAGCTGATATTCAACGCCGTCTAATGTAAACTTGCCTTTAGCAATTCGGTTGCCGTACCTGCCGACAATAGCACCAAAATAAGGGCTCGCTTTGAGATACCCATCCAAACTATCGTACCCAAGCGTAACATCACCCAGTTTACCATCCCTGTCCGGCGTCTCAATTGAAACAACTATCGCCCCGTAATTGATTATCTTAACTCTCATCCCATTTTTATTTGTCAGCGTATAAAGACTTATAGGCTTACCATCTGCCTCACCGAAAGGCTCAGATGTAATCGTCAGTCCGTCAGTTTTAATCTCTGCTTTTTTTCGAACCGCTGATGGCAAAGCTTTGGTTCCGTTTACTTTTTTAACAACCTTAGCTTTAGCCGCAACCGGTTCATCCTTAGGAGTTTCTTTCTTCTTACAGCCAGAAAGGCTTATAGTTGCTGCTATCATCAAACAAATAAACAATTTGGTTCTCATAACCAATATCCTTAGTATAAATTATGTGTTTAACTCCATTTACAATACGATAAAAGTATATCTGTGCTAATCAAAATAGCAAAAAAAAATATATAATTAAATATTCATTTTTGCCAAACTGTCTTAGGTTTATGTTAAACTCAGGCACAGTTTAAATTGATCAGAATAATCCGGAGATTTATGAACATGGTATTAAAAACAAGGCTCCTCAATGCAGGCTGCTTTACTGCCATTATTTTATTGTTATCTTCTCCAGCATCGGCAAATTGGCAAAAAGCAAATGGGCCATTAAGCTCTGTCTGGACAGATTCTGTAACCGCTGATAACGCTCACCAGCAATATCCGCGCCCGCAGATGGTACGCAAGGACTTCCAATCTCTTAACGGCCTTTGGGAATACGCCATTAGACCAACCGCAAGTTTAAAACCCGAAAACTTTGATGGTCAAATATTGGTACCGTTCCCCCCAGAATCAGCTCTTTCAGGAGTAGCAAAACCCGTAAACAAACCAAACCGACTTTGGTACAAACGAAAATTCACTGTAAATGAAAAATGGAAAAATAAAAGAATACTTATACATTTCGACGCCGTTGACTGGGATGCAACCGTCTGGCTCAACGAAAAATTAATCGGCACACACAGCGGCGGATATGACCCGTTCACTTTTGATATTACCGATTATCTCAATAACAACGCAGAACAGGAAATCGTCGTCTCCGTATGGGACCCTTCACAAGAAGGCTCTCAGCCTTGCGGAAAACAATTCACCACACCAGAAAAACAAAGTTGCAGATACACCTCAACAACTGGTATCTGGCAAAGTGTCTGGCTTGAACCCGTATCACAAACTTATATCAAAAATATAAAATTAACTCCCGACATCGATAACCAGCAGCTTAAAGTAGAAGTGATATATTCCAACGATGTACTTGGTTACAAAATCCAGGCCCAGGCAAAACAACTCCGCTCAATAAAAGACAAACAAACTGTTCTCGCCGGGCAGAAAATATTCTTGAAAATTAACGAACCAAAACTCTGGTCACCAGATGCCCCCTTCCTGTATGACCTCGAACTGACACTTCATGATGAAAATGGAAAAATAGTTGATGAAGTAAAAAGCTACTTTGGAATGCGCAAAATCTCTCTCGGCAAAGACAATGCTGGTTTAACAAGAATATTACTCAACAACAAAGAGATATTCCTCTGTGGTCCACTCGACCAGGGGTACTGGTCTGATGGCATCTACACCGCTCCTTGCGACCAGGCTTTAATATATGATATCGAAACTATAAAAAAACTTGGCTTCAACACCGCCCGCAAACATGTAAAAGTTGAAATGCAGAGATGGTATTATCACTGCGATAAACTCGGACTTCTCGTCTGGCAGGACATGCCAAGCAACCAGAAAGCTTTTGAAAACAAACCGCAATTCGAAAAAGAACTCAACCTGATGATAGACAACCTCTATAACCACCCATCTGTGATAATATGGTCTGTCTTTAATGAAGGATGGGGTGAATTTGACAGTGAAAAACTGGCTGCCATGGTAAAACAAAAGGACCCCACCAGACTGGTAGATCAGGTCAGCGGCGGATTCGACAACAAAGCAGGTGACATCAAAGATATCCACAGCTACCCCCTGGCTGGCTGCCCCAAACCGCAAGCAAACAGGGCTGTCGGTATGGGTGAAACAGGTGGCATGGGACTGATAGTAAAAGATCATATGTGGCAGAAAGACTTAAACTGGGGCTATGGTAATGTTACAACACCTGACCAGCTCACAGAAGAATACATCAAGCTCCTAAGAGCAACACACATATTAAAGGGCACAGGTCTGTGCACCGCAATATACACCCAGCTATCAGACATCGAAACTGAGATTAATGGTTTGGTGACTTACGACCGGAAAATATCCAAAGTTAATCCGGAAAAATTCGCCGTTGCTGCAAAAAAACTTCAGCAAACTCCGCCAAGAATCTGCACCATCGCACCAAGCTCAAGAAAACAGGCTATCCTCTGGAGCTACACAACAACAACACCAGATATAAAATGGAATAAACCAGATTTTGATTTTTCTTCCTGGAAAAAGGCCCCGGGCGGCTTCGGCACTGAAACACCGGGTTCCGTGGTCAGAACCAGTTGGACCTCTGACGATATCTGGTTAAGAAGAAATTTCGAGCTTGATAATTTGAATTTCAACGAACCTTACCTCTATATAAACCAGAATGACAATGCAGAAGTATATATAAATTCAATAATGGTTGACAGGCTCCCATACAGCACAGAAGATTATGTCCTTGTACCTTTGAGCAAAAATATAATAGAATCGTTAAAAATCGGAGAAAATTATATAGCAATACATTGCAAACAGACAAAAAAAGATGGACAGTATATAGACGCTGGCATTATAGACGCTATAAATTAAATAAAATTCATTAAGGAAATAATCATGGAGAAATTGAGCAGAAGACAATTTATCAGCATAACCGCATTATCTTCAGCGGGCTTCTTCGTTTGTGGATGCGGCGAAGAAAACAAGGCCACAACTAAAGTTGCTAAAATGATCCTGAAGACTATGCCTGAAGAAAAAAGATACAATCCCGAAAGGCTAACTCCAAAGCCGCCCCTCGGGTTTAACAGCTATAATTGTTATGGAGCAGGCACCTATGCAAATGAAGAAAACATACTTGCAAACATGGATGTCTTCGCTAAAAAACTAAGACCTCATGGCTACAAATATTTCGTAATTGATGCTGGTTGGTTCATCAATGCTGATAACGGTGGGATCGAGCTCGATGAATATGGCAGGATACTGCCATCAAAAACAAATTTCCCAAATGGTTTTGAAAAAATCGTAAAAAAGGCGCACAAACTTAAAATTAAATTCGGTGTGTGGATGATAAGAGGCGTTAATCGTCAAGCCGTCGAGAAAAACCTGAAAATTAAGGACTCAAACTATACCCTTGCTGATATCGCCGACAAAGAAAATATCTGCTCATGGTGCCAATACAATTATGGTGTTAATATGAGACACCCAGCCGCACAAAAATACTATGATACTGTTCTGCAACTCTTAGCCGAATGGGGACTCGACTTCGTAAAATACGATGACATGGAAGAACACCCAGCTGAAATAGAGGCCGTCGCACATGCAATAGCAAATGCAAAAAGAGAAATGGTCTTTAGTATTTCCCCAGGAAACAAAATAAATCCTGAGTATATTACCAGCTATCGAATGGCAAACATGGCACGCGTCAGCGATGATATCTGGGATAACAGAGAAAGCATCGAAAAAACTTTCCAGCGTTGGGAACTGATGCAGAAATTCGGGGGCAGAGGCTTCTGGATTGACCTGGATCTGATTCCGTTCGGAACCCTTGTGGTCAACGATAAGGAACAAACAAGAACCGACAATTTCACCGCTGACCAGAGATACACCTTCATAACACAGCGAGCCTTGGCAGCTTCACCTCTCTTTATGAGTGGTGAACTTACCTCAACAAATAAGGAAATATTTGACATAATCACTAACAAAGAAATGCTCAAATGCAACCAGAACGGCATAACAGGAAAACTCATCGCTCGAGGCGATAATATTGACATCTGGCAAACCAAAAACAAGAAAAATAAGGACCAGGGGTGGATTGGCATATTCAACCGAAGCCAGACCGCAACAAAATTCACCGCAACAAAAGAACAACTCAAACTTGATCCTAAAAATAAATATAGCTTTTACGACATCTGGAACAACAAAAGAATTAAAAACACAGACACTTACCAATTCGACATCGCTCCTGATGGTGTAGTATTTTTGAGATATTAACCCCAGAATCCATAACTTACTCAAAAAGCAGAGCTTATAACTGGCTCTGCTTTTTTATTATCTTCAAAAAATTTGTTCAATATTTGCCAATTGCGTATTTTAAACACTATACGAATTGATTTATATCTCTGAATTATACTATAATATAGCCATACATGTATTACATAAAAGGGTAACTTATGTCCAAACAAGAACAAGGTTTCACTCTTGTAGAGCTTTTGGTTGTTATCGCAATCATCTCGCTTCTAATGGCCATATTAATGCCGTCACTTTCAAGAGCAAAAGATCAGGCACAAACAATTGTCTGTAGAAGCGATTTAAAAAACCTCGCCCTCGGATGGACCATGTACGTCGATGATAATGAAGGCAATCTCGTCGAAGGGGAAACCGGTTGGGTAAAAAATCCAATGGGTTCAGCATCCGATTTTATTACCCGCGAAAAAGAAGGCATAAAAAAAGGGGACCTTTTCCAATATATTAATGATACAGGCGTGTACCACTGCCCCGCCGATAGAGCAATGAAGGACCATGCAAACGAAACAACCGGAGCTAAACCTCTGTTTCGAAGCTATACGATCCCTGGTGGAATGAACGGCAGACACAATAATTACCTGCCGCCGGGAGTAGAAGTAAAAAAGTTCATGGACATCAAGGCCCCGGCAACAAAATATATTTTCGTAGAAGAGGATCACGTTGGTCGTGATAATGGCAACTGGGGTTCATGGTTGCTGAATCCAAAAGGTAAGAGCTGGTGGGATGGAATGGCCGTCTTGCATCACAAAAAAGCATGCCTCGGCTTCGCTGACGGTCACGCCGAAATACACACATGGGTAGATAAATCCACAATAATAGAAATGGGAGAAAAACACCTCCAGAACGTAACCCCTGCCGCAGATGAAGGCGAGGACCTCAAATACATGCAGGACCACTACGAATTGAAAGTCTACCCTACAAACTAATCGTCCTGTGCCTGTGTGAGTGACATTCGATATTCACAGCCACCGGCAGCGATGCTATATGACAACCAGCCGTCTCGATCATACACCCCAAAGCCGTAGTATCACCACCTAGCCCTTGAGGCCCAACCCCAAGCTTATTCACAGCTTTTAAAATGTCACTCTCAAGCTCAGCATAAAACACATCAGGATTTTTATCCGTCAATTTCCGCAGCAATGCCTTTTTGCTCAACAGACAGCTCAACTCAAAATTGCCACCGATTCCAACACCTATGATAAAAGGCGGACACGCATCCGCACCAGCTTTGCCGACAACATCGACCACCCAATCAATAACCACCTGCTTATCATCCGTGGGCCGAAACATTTTAAACTGGCTCTTATTCTCACAACCACCGCCCTTGGTCATAACCGAAATTTCCAACTTATCGCCCGCAACAATCTCATGATGAATTATCGCAGGTGTATTAGTCTTAGTATTTGCCCGCAGATGCAAAGGCTCTGCAACAACACTTTTTCGCAGGTACCCATTTTCATACCCGCTGGCCACCCCTGCATTAATCGCAGAAACAACCGCCGACATCCCGTCATCTCTGCCAGTCTGAACAGCAACATCTTCACCCTGCTTAACAAAAACAACCGCAATCCCCGTATCCTGACAAAGCGGAATCATTTCATCTTTCGCAATCCTGGCGTTCTCCAAAAGCTTGCCGAGTATATCCGCCGCCACAGGATTGGATTCTTCAGCTTTGGCCTTTTTAAGCGCATCAAGAACATCCGTCGGCAATTCATAACACGCCGACACACAAAGTTTCTCAATAGCAGAGACTACTTTTTCATATTCCAGGTAACGCAAAGAATTTAACCTTAAATCTCAAATTTAAAATTCATATATCTGGTATTGCCGCCAGCATCAATAACCTTCAAAGATATCACATGCTCACCAGCTTTGATATCTTCACCAATCAGTATTTTAAACTCTTCAACCGTCGTATCATAAACGCCGTCCTCCGGCACAAGAGAAACCCATTTATCGCTGCTGTCAATTGTATACTCAACCCTGCTGATAACACTAAGCTTATCAGTAACCTTAGCTTTAAATATTCTTTGTCCCGCAAATGTCCCTTGAACCACAGCCGCAGTATTATCGACAATAATAGCATCGCTGATTCTGCTCGCTGTCAGTTTGGTCGTCGTCGTATTATCACATTCGTCGCTTGCTGTAATTCTAATCTCATATCTGCCGTCTTCAACTGTCCTGGAATCCCACGAATAAATGTCACCCTCATGTTTATCTTTTATCTCTATCCATCTCTGCCAGCCGACCTGTCTGAATTCTATCTTATAAATCAGTTTGTCACTATTACCATCCGTTGCCTTATACCCAACATTAAAGAACCCTTCTTTCCCAGGTGTATTATCCCTGACCGTTTCAATGGATTCAATCTTAGGTGCAAGATTCGGAACCGTATTGGCAACTGCAACTTCCCTGATAACCGGACTCTTGTCACCCTTTGGGTTTTTCAACATAAGTTTATACTGGCAAAATCTGCCCAAGGGACATGTCAACTGAACAGGCTCAGTAACCTTAACACCTTGTGTCCACTCTGAAAATGCAGGATCATTGATATCTTTAACATTTCCGCTTCTCGCAGAAAGCAATATCTCACAACCCTCCGGGACATCAGCATCAATCTGAAGCTTACCCCACACCGAAGGCTGCCCCGCATCGATCAGATCACTGCTGTAAGAACCTTCCAATGCAAATCCCTTACCAAGCTTGACGAGCTTAGCCGGATTCGCCGTGCCGATATAAACATCATCGCCAAACACATAAACTGCTGTAATTTGTGAGGCTGTTTTATCCTCATAAACCATTTTCTCATCTTCCTCCTCAGCATCAATCGTATAAAGCTTACCCTCGTTACCCGTCCCTATAATAAACTCCTGACCCTGTTTTGCCATGCAGAATAATACAGATGTTTCTTCGAAAACACTTGTAACAAAACCGTCTTTATTAATTTTATAAACCTGGCTTGTCTGTTCAGGCTTCGATGGTTTGCCCTGTGCCTGTTGGTTCCCTGGTTGAACACCCAATTGAGCTTTGGTATTGGCTATCTCAAGTTTCAAAGTTTTAATGTTGTCCGATGTTCTTTTGTCAGGCTCCGCTTTGCTTTCAGGTTTGCCAGGTGCCGCTTTCTTAAAAGCAAATTGTCCCTGTTCTGAAACAACTTGAGCAGAAGTAGCCGTCGCGTAAAGGTTCCCATTCTCATCAAACACCAGGGAAGTAACCTCAGGCTGATCGCAGTCATATAAAACTGTCGCCTTTCCGCTTGCAGGCTCTATCTTATAAACCACACCCCTCCCGTCGCTGCCCGCGTAAATATAACCATCAGAACCTATTGCCAGCGAAAGTATATTTTTGTCAATGCTGTCATAAATCAGCTTTTCTTTTTTGCTCGCAGAATCGACACTGTAAATCTTACCCTCAGGCCCGGTTCCGATATAAATGTCACCATTTTTAGCTACCGCAATTGCAAATATATAATTCGCATCTGCAGGTTCAAATATCGTCTCCGTACTGTCTGCCTCAAATCTGATAAGCCTGCAATTTTCCCCGCTTATCCCCGCGAGAAGTCTGTCCGAAATATCAGTTGCCATTGCAAAAATATGTTCATTCTGCAAATATTGACCCTGCTTTACCGCGTTCGGATCATTAGAATCTTTAGAGGCATTAGGATCATTGACATCAGACTTGCTCTGTGTCAGCGAATCTTGCGCAACTTTATCGTTCGGGTATAGCTTGGTAACTTCACCCAAACTATATTTATATATCCCCCCGTTCGGGCTTGTTCCGACAAAAACCGTCGACCCGCTCAAAGCAATGCAGTTAACCGACCAAACATCTTTGAAATCACCTGCAAGCTGCTCACAAACTCTGCCAAGGGTAATCGTGCCCTGAGAACTTACAATCACATTCTCCGTCGTACCCTTAATCAGGTCCTCACTGCTGCTTTGCCTGATTATTTGGCTGTTAACCGCCAAACTGATATTTTGAATAAACAGCAACGAAATCAATAAAACAAATAAACGAAAAAATCCAGGTTTCATAATCTCTCCAAATTTATTAACAAAAACCGCCCGCTATTCATAAGAATAACCGGACCTTTATTTTTCAACTGTAATACTAAGCTTCTTCTCATCTATCACCAGCGTAGAAAGCTCAAACTGCTTTTCCTGCCAATGGTAATAAGGAGAAACCTCTAACGTCCTTTTAGAATCAAAAAGCACCATCGCCTTCGTAGATGGTAAATCAGCAAGCTCCGACTGTTCTACAACCACACCGCCGGTCTCCGTAACAAATAAACAATAAAGACAATCACGCCTGATATGAAGAATATTATTAATTGCTTCGAGAAGAGTATCAAAATTTTGAACATTGAATTTATAACCAGCTGCCTTAGACAAAAATTTCTGATAGGACTCGCTCCCGCAGATAAGCAGATCGTACTTGCCTTCCTTTAACCCACGTGGAATTGCAAGTTCATAGCTGTACTTCTTCTTCCCTGCTAATACAGATTCCAGAATTACATCAACTTTGACTTTCTTACCAGCCTTAACCTTATTATCAGAAAGCTCTGCCGACCATATATGGGAAACAGAACTCTTATTACTTATCGCAAAATCGACATCAACAGATGTAATTTTTACCCTGTTATAAGAGTTGTTCATGAGAATCGAAACAACATCTGCGATCTCAAGCAACATTTCATTAATCCCTGCGCCAGTCGACATATTCTCGAAAACTATAGGCTCACACCCCTGCGCCTGCAAAGATACCTTATATCTAATCGTATCCTCAGGTGGCATATCACCAAGCATCTGTGCCGCACCCGAAATAGCTGAAGCCATAAGTTTCGCTGTAAGCGTCTGGTTTTCTGCTACCTTGCAATTATATGTACGCTCCTGGGCATCATTATACCTCTTAACATTAATCGTCAAAGGTATCATATTGACACTGGCACCCAGCGTACCCCTGATCGCAGATGATTCGTCAACTGTTAATGCACCTACAATATTAACCGCGCTGCCAAGTTTGAAAGATCGGGCAACACTCGAAACCACCGTATGAATCTTGCCAGTCGCCAAAGGAAAACTTACCGGACCATAACCAAAAAAACTATGGCCAAAACCATAAACTTTGTCACCCACAACCTCTGTAACGGTACCCATCGCCGTCATTTTCACATCACCTGTCACCAAAGGCACCGCCAAACAACTGCCCGGTTCAAGTGTAATATCTTCATCACCACTGCCGCTTGCTCCCGACCCGCCGCCGGCAACCGCCATCATCCCTAAAGGCCTCAACTCACCATCAAGCTGCTCACAAACTTTCCCCGGCAACCCGCTGGTAATCACCGGACAAAGCAAAACGCTCGCACCAACCGGTGTCGAATTAGAAACTACACTCTGCGACTTAATCTGCCTGTCAATTTCTGCAAAATCTACCACATTGGAAAAATCAAACGAAATATAATTCTCCCCAGCAGGATAATCCCCCTCACCAACTGCAAGCATCTCTGCTATAGGTGTAACACCGTAAAGGGGGTCTTTGCTGAACGTCCATCCAAACGCCAAGGCCCCAGCCAATCTGCCATCTATATAAACAGGCGAACCGCTGCAGCCGGCCACCGGACCGGTATGAATAAAACGCTCATCCGTACCCTTAACCATAATAGCGTCTTTTCCGGGACTAATACCCTTAACAACGCTAAGTACCTCAATTTCGAACTTTTCTATCTTGCTGCCCTCGTAACATGTCAGGCAATACGCCTGCATACCGGGTTTGATCTCATCTACCGTAATATATTTACTAGAATCAATATTTACAGCAAAACAACAGGATAAACCTGTTAAAACCACTAAAAACGCCGTTATACCTTTATTTCTCATAGTTTTGGACATCTATTTCCTTTCACAACTCAATAGTCTGAAATTTTAGTAACCAAATTTGCTAATTGCAAGGCAAAAGAAATTTTGCTAAAATGACGATTTATGTTTATAATCAAAATTTTGATGATAATAAATACTTTTAAATATGAAACGGAGATATAAATGGACGCTGAACATCGCCATGAACTGAAAAAAAATGACTTGGTTAATTTGATTAAAACTTTTCCTCTCTTGGTAGAAAAAAATTGGAAAGTATTAATTTATATAGCAATCGTAATCGTAGTCGTCTTTGCATCATACCTTTATCACAATCGCAAAGTCGATGTCGTCTCTGAAAAGAAACTTGCTTTCACACAACTTGCAACAGCACTGCCGCAGATGAAGAGCAGGATCGTTCAGGCAAGGGGACAGAATCTTGACCTTTCCTCATCACTCTTGAAAATAGCTGACGATATGGCTGCTTCAACCGATCAAGCCGACACTTCTGACATGGCCGCTATGGCTTGCATAAAAAAAGCTGACGCCCTGAGAATGGAACTGCACTACCGCGCCGGCACCGTAACTCAGCAGGATGTCGAAATGCAAATGGCACAGGCAAAAGAAAGCTATAACGAGGCTCTAGAGAAAAAACCTTCGAATCCCTCTTTAAATGCACTTGCAACATTCGGGCTGGGTCTCTGCGAAGAAGAAATTGGAAATTTTGATGGAGCTAAAGAAATTTACAAAAAAATAATTGAAACTCCACTCTTCGAAGGATCCGTTGCCGCCGCTGCTGCAAAAAACAGATATAATACTATAAACAACTTCAAAGAAAGACTCGTTTTCAAGCCGGCTCCCGCAAAAGTTGCTGATCCTAATGCTCCTGCACAGGTCGCTCCCGATGCCAATAATGTAAACCTGCCAAGTCAGAAAACAACTGAGCCTAACCTGTAAGTTTTGTGTTATTAATGACAGACAACGAAACAGTTGAAAATAACGAGTTTGTCCCGGAAGATCAGGATCAGGAATTAATAAACGAACCTTTAATTCTTTATGTTGGTACCACCATCAAACAAAAGAGACTTGATAAGTACCTTCATGGTAGATTTAGCAACTACAGCCGGGCAATGCTCCAGGCAATAATCAAACAAGACGGTGTTACTGTTAATAAAAAAATCGTCAAAAAAAGTTTCAACCTAACACCTGGTGACATAATAGAACTTACCCTGCCGCCCCTGCCGACAAAAGAAATTGAACCTGAAAATATTCCGCTGAATATAATATACGAAGACGACGACTTTATAATACTTAATAAACAAGCTGATATAATAGTACACCCGGCAAGAAGTCATACTCACGGCACTCTCGTCAACGGTCTGGCATACTATTGCAACAGCCTCTCCTCAGGCCTCGGCGACTACCGACCTGGAATCGTACATAGACTCGATAGAAACACCACCGGTGTAATGGTAGTTACAAAAAACGATGTCGCTCAATGGAAAATTGCAAAACAATTCGAGAACAGGCAAACTAAAAAATCCTATCTCGCAATAGTCCAGGGATGCCCCGATTTAACCGCTGACAGAATCAACGAACCATTAGGCATAGACCCAAAAGCAAGAGAAAAATACGCTGTCCGACACGATATAGGAAAAGAAGCAATAACTTTCTATGAAGTAATCGAAGAATTCAAAGGCTACTGTCTGATGAGAATCAGGATCCTCACGGGCAGAACCCACCAAATCAGGGTTCACCTCTCATACATAGGACATCCAATTGTCGCTGACGATATGTACGGCGGACAACTCGTTTACCCTTGGCAACTAAAAAACGCCCAGGCCGCCATCGAAGAACCTGTAATAAACCGCGTTGCACTCCACGCAAACACCTTGGAATTTACACACCCAACAACACAAGAAAAAGTCAAATTCGAGGCCCCAATCCCCCCGGATATGCAAAACCTGCTCAACATGCTGAGAGAACATCGAAAAAAATAAACACCTACTCCTTCGGCAATCGCGCAAGATCGTAATCAGAACCAGCAACCATTAAAATATCCCCCTTATAAATAATCGTATCAGGCATAGGAACATTAATAATGGTATCATTGTCACTTTTCGAGCCTTCACTTTCGTCGCCACGCTTTATAGCTACAAGATTAATATTGTATTTCTGCCTCAGTTGTAAATCCATAACCGTCTTACCATCAAAACTTACAGGCGATTCCACCCTCGCCAGACTGTAGCCTGGCGCAAAATCTATCTTTTCTCCTATCTGCGGAGCAATTAACTTGTACGCCCATCTTTGTGCAGATTCGATCTCAGGATAAATAACCTCCGTCGCACCAACCTTGGCAAAAACCTCTCCGTCTAAAAGGTCCTCTGCACGGGCATATATCTTCTTAACTCCCATCTGCTTCAAGGTTACTACCGTCAAAACCGCCGACTCGAACCCTTTCCCTGTTCCCTGTCCGATACCTATGATCGCAACATCTACCTTATCGATACCCTGTGCTTTGAGAGCCTCCTCGTCTGTACTGTCAAGCCTTACCGCCAATGTCACCTGGTCACGAACAGCATCTACCTCCTCTCGGTTCCTGTCCACTGCTATAACCTCTGCGCCGCTCATTGCAAGAGCAACAGCCAGTTTCTTACCAAATCTGCCTAAACCTATAACAGCAAAACGTTCCATAATTATTGCTCCCAAAAACATCAGCCATATTATCAGGCTGCATTAATTCTTAACCATTAGCCGACAATAACAGCCTCTTCTGGATAACTGTACTTAGCTGGCTTTACGTTAAACGTAAGCGACGCCAGCAATGTCAAAGGTCCAAGCCTTCCGATAAACATGACTAACATGATAATAACTTTACCTGCCGTTGTCAAAGAACCTGTAATTCCCGTCGAAAGACCAACCGTACCCAAAGCAGATGCCGTTTCAAACATTATATCAAGCATCGTAAAACCTTTGCCGTGCTCTGTAATATTTAAAACAAAAACACCTGTAAAGAAAACTACCATAAATAAAAGCGTAATTGTAATCGCCCTGCCAATAACAACCGTTCGTATCGACCGCTTAAATATTTCAACTTCACTTCTTCGCCTCAATACCGCAATAGTCGAAATTACTATAACCGCCAAAGTTACCGTCTTGATTCCACCTGCCGTAGAACCGGGACTGCCTCCTACCAGCATCAGCAAAATCAAAACAACTTTGCTCGATTCACTCAATGCCGATATATTAACGATATTGAACCCTGCCGTCCGGGCGCTGACCGACTGAAATAAAGCCCCCAATACGCCGCCGCTTTTAGACGACCCATCACCTGCATAATGTTCAGACAGCGTTATCAAAACCGTACCAGCTATTATCAAAATAGCGCTCACGCTAATCACTATCTTACTTTGCAAACTAAGTCTTCTAGGTATTGCTTTTGTCCCACAGTCATATCTGCCGTAAATCCTCCCGTAAAACTTTTTCAGCCTGTCAACTGATACATCGAATATATTGTAAAGCACACCAAAACCAAGTCCTCCCAGTACAATCAGGGGACAAATACCAACAAAAACTCTCCAATTATGTTGGTAACTTGTCAGATTATCACTAAAAAGACCAAACCCTGCATTACAAAAAGCGCTTATAGAATGAAAAATACTGTAAAACCACTGCTCATAAATACCGTCAACCCTGCCAGGTACAGAATCCCACATACCAAACAGCAATAATGCACCAGTACCTTCAATAACAACAGTTCCCAGAAAAATAAACGCTATAGTATGGCTTATTTTACCAAGCGTGTTGGTACTCAACAAGTCCTGCATCGCAACAGATTCACGAATATTAAATGCCTGTCTGAGCAAAAGAGCTAAAATCGCACCAAAAACAACCATCCCCAAACCACCAAGCTGAATCAATGTTAAAATAACAGTCTGACCCATCAATGTAAAATCAGCCCCTGTATCTTTTACTGTCAAACCTGTAACACATGCCGCCGACGTAGATGTAAACAAAGCATCAACAATACTAAGGCTTTCACCATTTGTAGCTTTGGGTAGCATCAAAATCCCCGCGCCGCAACTAATCAAAACTATAAAGCTGATTATCAAGGTCCTGGTCGGATTATGGCCCGTCGCCGCCATATCGACCGTAGTGCGACAAACTTTTACTACAACCTGAAATACAAGGTATGCACCAACCGCGACATGTAGAAAATGATACCTGTTTTCGACATCGAACAATTTTCCAACACCCAACACGAATACCGCAAGCAACAAAAGCAAAACCATTTCATACCAGTTGCCCTTCCAGTATTGCGGCTTCGATTCGACATTAAAAAATCGAATAATCTTTTCTGCTATAAAAACAAACAAAAGCAAAACCTGAACCAGGTACAGTATCTCTCTGGCCATCATAGGTTCATCGAAACCAAACAGCAGCACAAAAGACGCCATCACCACCGTTGATGCGATAGCGCAGATACCGATCAATATCTTTTCCAGATTGTTATTTTTATAAATTATCTTCATAAGCCGTACCGAACTTCTACTATTTATCTAACCCAAAATCCAGCAAAATCATGATTTAACCGCAATATTTCCAAGCTAAGCAATATCAGCTAAACCAAGACTATCGCCGAACTTAGAAATGATTTCTTTAAGAATTGCCTTGTTTTCACTATTTCTCAGCATCGGATCTTTTTCCACAAACTTAAAAGCGTTCTTCCTCGCCATCACCAGCAATTCATAATCATCTATAATATTAGCGATTTTCATATCAGGCAACCCATGCTGTCTCGTACTGAAAAGCTCCCCAGGCCCCCGAAGCTTAAGGTCATGCTCGGCAATCTCAAAACCATCATTACTCCTGGCCATCACAGCAAGTCTGCTCTGAGCTTCTTCATCATCAGTATCAGCAAAAAGAAAACAAAAAGATTTCGCCTGCCCCCTGCCTATCCTGCCCCTAAGCTGATGAAGCTGCGCCAAACCAAAATGGTTCGCATCCTCTATAACCATTATCGTCGCATTAGGAACATCAACGCCGACTTCAATAACCACCGTCGAAACAAGCACATTAATTTTGCCCTTGCGAAACCCATCCATTATCTGCTTCTTTTCCTGCGATGTCATCCTGCCATGCAGCAAAGCCACCTCAAATTCAGGAAATACCTTCTTCGAAAGTTTTTCCCACTCATCCGTCGCCGCCCTGATACTGACGTCACCTTCCATATTAGCAATTCTCGGATAAACAAAATACGCCTGCTTACCAGCCTTGAGCCTTTCCCTGATAAACTCCTCAGCCTTCCCCTGATCCTTCCTGTCAACCAGACGTGTAACAACCTCACCCCTTCCAGGCGGCTTAAACTTTATTATCGAAACATCCAGATCACCAAACGCCGTCATCGCAAGCGTTCTCGGTATAGGTGTCGCCGTCATAACCAGGCAATGAGGCGCCCCATCCTTCCTCAGATCACTCCTCTGTTCAACTCCGAATTTATGCTGTTCATCTATTATCACCAACCCCAGCGATTTAAATTCGATATCTTTCTGCAAAAGCGCCACCGTCCCCACCACAATATCGATGTCACCTTCTTTTATCTGCCCCAAAAGCTCATCACGTTTCTTACCCGTAAATCCGCCCGTCACCAATGCCCTCTTTACATCTGTCCCCTTCAGATACCTTTCTATACTCAAAAAATGCTGCTCCGCCAAAATCTCCGTCGGTGCCATAAACGCAACCTGCCTCTTATTCGCAATCGCCAGCAACGCCGCATACAACGCCACCACCGTCTTGCCCGACCCAACATCCCCCTGCAAAAGTCGGTTCATAGGCTCACTTTTACCCATATCAGCAACAATATCACTGATCGCATCATTCTGTCCCTCTGTCAGCAAAAACGGAAACCTCCTCCTTATCCTGCTGTCAATCTTGTCACTATATCCCATCACACTCGCCGCAGAATAATGCCTCATCCTGTACCGCCGAAGCGCCAGCCCAAGCTGCATCAAAAACAGCTCATCATACTTCAGCCGCCTCTTAGCCTTCCGCAATTGCTCCTCATCCTCAGGCTTATGTATCCACTTAAAAGCATCCGCCCGCCTTATAAGCTCCGCATCCTTGCGAAATTCATCATCATAAAACTCCGCCATAAGCTCCTCAGCATGTTCAAGCAAAGGCTCAATTATCTTCTTTATCTGCCCGCTGCTCAATTTCCCGCAAGACCTGTAAACCCCTCCCGAAAAATACTCCGTCGGATTCTCATTGTCCTCCTCCTCAACCACTGTAAATTTAGGATTGCTCATCTGCATCTGGTGCTTGTACTCCGTCACCTTACCGCAAATCATAATCACCATCCCAGGCTCAAGCTGTTTCGTCAGATACCCCCCATTAAACCACAGCAATCGAAGCATCCCCGTATCATCAGCCGTCATAACCTCAAACATCGCTCCCTTGCGATACCCCTGATAATCCGTCGACTCAATAAGCACTACCAAAGTAGCCTTTTGACCAACTCGAAGCTCTTTAATCTTCACAGGCTCATCAACAAACCGCCAATCCCGCGGATAATACTCCAGCAAATCACCAACAGTATGAATCCCAATCCCCTCAAAAACCTTAGCCTTCGCAGGCCCAACCCCCTTCAAATACTGCACCGGCAT
>CAZBKA010000021.1:0-31321 GCA_964492365.1 uncultured Pirellulales bacterium
TGCCTCAAGAGTCCAAAGTACCATATGTCTACCGTTAATTTCCGCGAATAAATGATTATTAAATATTTAGTCTTATATGTAGTAGCAACTATAATCTCGTATAAACGACCAAATTGGGGCAATTAATTTTTGTTAGAATAAGTTGCTGATATTTTTTTGCCTCAACTATTTGTGAAGGCAGAAAAGCTTATGGTCTATATTTTTACGTCAGATTCGTTTAATTATTAGAACCTATCCCAAAAACCTTGGCTGCCTGCAATCGGCTCTTTTGCAGCCTGGCGGCGTCAGAAAAACGGCAAAATATCCTTAAATATGTTGCCATTTTTCTTCCTTGCCAGCCAGCAAAATTGCTCGATTTCGGCGACGCCCATGTTTTGGGGATAGGTTCTAGTTATGGTGACGGAATATTAAGAGCCTCTAATTTTATTACTTCGCTTCAGAAACAATACTTTTCACCATCGGCCATTTACTATGCGACCACTCAAATTTTGCCTTGTCTAAAGAACGAAAACCAATTTCCTCGGTGGGTATTTTGCGATTTTCTTCAGCTATTTTTTCAATCGTCTTATACCAATCCCGTAGAACTCTATCCGTAGCCTGCCATCCCCAGAGAAAGCCGGATATCTTCTCACCTTTGTCGTTTTTAACCGGTGGCTGGACACAAAAATGAGCCACTGGTACGTTATATCCACGGCATATCTCAAGCTGATCTTTAAAAACTTGAATTTCACATCCTATTTTATCTGGACTCTTGTCTACTCCCAACTCACACGGTTCAGTTCCACCGCAGGTGTGCCAAGAAGGCGAAGACCAAACTATGTCAATAACAGGCTTACCTGTTTCCAATGCTTTAACCAATTTTTTTTCAAACTCTTCACGTGGCTGGCCATAAAGGTCAATAATCCAACCATCAGCAGGCAGCGCAATCCAGCCATTTTTAGCCTTCACATCAGGAACTTCCATCAGTGTCCACCACTGATAGACCAATAACTCAGGCCACCGTTTTTTAACACGAAAATATAGCTCAGTCAGGGCACTTGTCCAGCCATTCCAATAAACTCTTTCTTCATCCAGAGTAATTGCATATATACAATCAATATCCAAACCGTCTAGCAGCCATTCAATCTGTTTCTCCATTTCATCCACAGACGGAGCCCTGTCAGACTGCTTTCCAAGTTTGCATCGCAAAATAACTTTCTTACCATTAGAAGCCATCTGCCTAAAAGTTTTGGCGTATTTCTTTTTTGCAGATTTTTGATCTTCATCAGAAAGAGTCTTTAATCGTTCTCCATACTGCATGATATAAAATGACCAAGGAGATTCTTTGCTTGACGCTCTTTTTAAAGTCAGTAAATTTTCAATGCCGTCTCCTTCTGGAGTATCAGGACCATGTACGAATTCGCAGCTCGTATATAACCCACTGTCATAATAGCTCAAAGCTGAACGATCAACTTTTACTTTATTATCATTTTTCCCATCACTATAACACATTGATAAAGATAAAAAAATTACCCCAAATACTATAATAATACTTAAATATTCAATTTCTTGTTTCATAATGCGAATCTCCATGAAATGACTTGGAGCTATTTTAAACTCCAGCATCAACCATTCAGCATTAAAGGGCACACACTTTTTTATCAAAATAACTCAATGGGAACCTGCCCGCTTAAATAATCCGGCATCAAATCAGCCAAAATATTCCACGATGCAAAATAATCGGCATATAACGGCTCGCCTGTTTCGGCGTGAAAATTTTCACGCATATAACCCAATTTATCCAGACTTATTGCAATAACTTTCAGTGTATCATCCGCCAGTTCCTCAGCTTCTTCATGAAAACCGTAATATAACAACGCATGAAAAACAAACCAATTAAGCGGAATCCACACCGGCCCCTGCCAATTGGAATTAGTTAAACGACGATGGCTGCCAAAACGCGACGGATTACCCCATCGTGCATTATTGTAATATTCACTTGACCGTGAAAGACTTCTAATTCCAAACAGACTGCGAAAATGTTCAGGATTCAAGACATAATTTTTTATCATTCGACTGGCACATTCCGGCTCGGCAATTCTCGCAAACAGCGGTATAAGTCCAGGGCAACTTAGATATGCAAATTTTCCTACATTACAATCAAGGGTTCCGTCATACCAGGCTACTCTGGTTTTACCAATTGACAAATCAAAAGCGGCATAAGTTCCATATTGCTCATCCCATAAATATGTATTGATGGCAGTTTTTAACTCCTTCGCTTGCTTTGTATAGTTCTTATACGCGACTTCATCACAAAGTAATTTTGCAAGATATGCCATACTTTGTAATTCAAGATAAAGCCACGCATTGATATCTGGTGAAATAATAGTATCAGGCAAAAAAATTGTACCAACAATTTCATTGTCGATACCGGACATATATGTTTCCTGCCAACGGTAAAGCCCCAACGGTGCTTTGTATTTAGTCAACCAATAAGACAAATAATTTTGAAGTGACTTATAAACTTTTGCAGCCCATTCTTTGTCACCAGTTTTTTTTGTATAAATAGCTACGTTTTGCGCCAAAAAAGGTTGTGCATGAAAATTTTGGGAAAGATTAGAACCTCCATCTTCACTATTCACCACACACGGGATAAAACCATGCGAATTTTGAAAATGTAGCATATTTTCGCAAAAAAAACGCATTTGTTCAGGCTCACCTTCAGCCGCAAAACGTAACGACATATGATGATTGTCCCAACAAAAAATACAATCGCTATAATGCTGTCCGCAGGTTACGCTAAGGTATGGTTGTATGAAAAGTTTTTCAGCCGGCCGCTTCAATTGTGGCATTATATGCAAAATATAGTCATGCACTTTTGACATATTATTTACAGAAATTCCTTTTTGCTCCATAGTTATGATTCCTCATCACACATATTTAATGATATGTTCACTATATCAATCGCGGCTGATTACGAACTGGTCCTGTTACCGGTGAGCCGACTTCATATCTCAATCACTCTATACGAAAAGGATGTGACTTATAATCCGTCACCCAAACTTTTGTTGCTTCGACAAAAATTTAACCTTCGTGTGACTCTTCGGTTATCAAGCCTATATGTTCGAATTCCATAATTGACCTCTGTTACAATTCAATGTAGTAATCCCATTTATCCGGCTCAACCGGCAACGGTTTATTCAACTTTATTGATTGTATCGCCAGATGGCCTAGATACGTGGCACGATAACCGTCCAACTCGTTACACGGAACGGGTGTATTATTGATGACAGCATCGATAAAAGCGTTGAAATGTTGTACCCAGCCATGCGATGACCATATCTCTGTAGGGTTCAGACGGCCGCCGTTATTTTTTATCATGGCATGATGTTTTTCAAGGTATCCGGCAAGGCCGCCCTGTTTGCCAATTTCTGGGCAAGGGTCTCTTTGAAGTTTAAAAACTTCTTTTTCAATCCCGGGCCGGCCCCAATATTGATTTTCAACAAAATGTTCCATGCGGAACAAGGCACCGTCGCATGCGATTTCATACATTTCCTTAGGATAATCAAAAGTTCCATTTGGTGTCATTATGACGGTATGAGAATTGCCGCTCTGGAATTTTAAATAAATTCCATATCCCATACGTGCTGAGCCCCACGCATTGATTTCAACAGGCCGGTCATCGTCGAACAGCCAGCATGCAAGATCCAGCCAATGCACCGCTTCGCCAATAATCAATCCGCCACCGCGGAAAGGATCCAGATGCACCATACGATAGCTTGCACTTTCATCCTGAATACGCACCAGAAATTCCGTGCTTTTCTCTTCCAGTAATTTTGCATGCGGAGTTTCGATAAAACGCCACGGCTGATGTTTCTGGTTATTTTTGTGAGCCATCCACTCTCGTTTCAACGCAACTACTGCAGGAGCGGACCTGCGCATATAGTCTACGCACAATTTGACGCCATTTTTTCGTACGGCACGGATTATTCTATATGCCTGTTCTTCATTCATAGCCATGGGTTTTTCGCAAAATATATGTTTGCCGTGGGAGGCAGCGCTTTCAATAATCGGAACGTGGGCCTCATGCGAAGTGGCAATGCATATAATGTCAACTTCCGGATCGCAGGTGGCATCTTCCATGGATGTTGTCACATTTTCAACATTGAATTTTTCTGCATATTTTTCAGCCTGTTTCCTTGAAACATCACAAGCCCATTTTATCTTTCCAATGCCGTCATTCACCGTCATATTCGGGCCATGCTGATCCATCGCAAACGAACCGCAACCAATCTGTGCGGCGACAAGTTTCTTGGACATAGTTTATTCCTTTATTCAAAATTTTAGAGTTTTTCAACATTACCAGATTTTGCGGATTTTTCCGCCGCCGAAACAACCGTTACCGCCTCACGCGATTCCTGCGGCGTTATTATTGACGGCGATATGTCCGACCTGATGCATTCGGTAAAATATTCCAATTCCGTGCGTAAAGCTCCGCAACGTTTTCCGGCAACCTTCGGCCAATAAATTGAATCCGGCTTTTTAATTCCATTCGAATCATTCACGGTTACGCCTGCATTGCCGCAGTCTATGTAAATTGCACCTTCAGTTCCTATGATTTCCATGCGGGCGTCGATTGAAAATGAAGTATTTTCCGGCAGACACCATAATGTCTCAACAACGCCGACCGCACCGCTTTCAAAATTCAGCATCGCCCACCCGCCGTCAGGGTTCTTGAAATCGCGGTATTTTACATTTCTCGCGTAGACGGTTTTGACTTTTTCGCCCGTAAGCCATAACATAATGTCGATGTCGTGAATGCCGTCACCCATAAGCGGCGATATTTTCCCCAAAACCTCTGCGCCTATATTTGCAGGCAGATTTCGGGTTGCATGGATTGATATTATTTTTCCTATGCGGCCTGACTGGACAGCCTGTCGGGCAAGGCTCACACGCGGGTCAAACCTGCATATGTGGCCGACCATGAATTTACCTCTCGCCGAATCTGCCGCTTTTATTATGGCGTTGCAATCCTCAACATTGCCAGCCATCGGTTTTTCAAGAAAAACATGCTTTCCTGCATTCAATGCCGCAATAGCGATTTCCTTATGATTATCCACATGGGTAACGATACTGACAGCCTGTATTTCCTCGTCCGTCAGTAATTTTTTATAATCAGTATATGTTTTATTAACATTGTACGTTTCCGCTATCCATCTGAGCCTCTCAGGTCTCCTTGTGGAAACGGCTGACAACTTCACCCCGCAAAGCGAGGACAGAACCTCGGCATGTATTTCTCCGAAAAATCCAAGGCCGATTACGCCGTATTTTATGGATTCAACCATTATTATCCTTTCTATCCTATATACTGACAGTCGGGACGGATTTGACCTGATTTTCTAAATTCCACTGCATCGTCTATAATATGGAAAATATCATAGCTTGGCTTAAGTCCCAGAATTGACCGCGATTTTGTCATATCTATGCAGAAATCATTATATTCCGAAATTTTAAATGGAACTACCGGAAGATTCAGCTTGTCGGCAACGTATTTTGCCGCTATGTCATACGAAAAAGGCGAAGGGCCGGAAACGTTAAACGCATGTCCAATCGCAGCCTTGTTGCCAACTGAAAGCATAATAGACTGCACCACATCTTTTATTCCCACAATTTGCCTTATACCAGGCTTACCGTCAGGATGAATCAACATTGCCACGCCATCTCTGCCGCTTTCGAAGTATTTCTTTTGTTCTTCAGTAACGGCCCAATCCTGCCATACAGGCACTCCGAAGTTGGGCTCTTTTAATGTTATATGTGCAAGAATATCATCATTGGCATGTACCCATGAAAAACGCAGGACAGTTATCGGTAATTTCCACATAATCCTGTATTGTTCGCACAAAACCTCTTCCAACACCTTGGAAAGCGGATAGTACCCTGGATAACCTGAATGCGGATGATTTTCGTCAACAGGTATCGGCTGAGGATAGTAGTAAATTCCGGCACGGGCGTCCGAGCCGGCCTGAATATATTGCTTGATATTGCCGGCATTTTTGCACGCATCAAGAAGATAAAACGTGCCTTTGACGTTGGCGTCCATGAACAATTCGCGGTTTTCTTTAACATTGGCAAGGTGAATTACCGCGTCCATATCCTCAATAAGGCGTTTCGCCAGCGAAGAATCCCTCAAATCGCCTTTTACGATTTCAACTCCTTTAAGTCGCGGAATAGACAAACCGTCGCTGAATTCCAGCGCCCTGACGGAATAACCCGCTTTTATCAATTCAGGTAAAACCGCCAAACCGACCTTGCCGCCGGCTCCCGTCAATAATATGTTTTTTATTTTCATTTCAAGTTTTTTCATATGATTAAAAAATTTGTGTCGGTATCAAAGTCCGTAATGAATTATTGTCTTTCTGCTTGAATTGTTTGGTTATATATTCACCTGCGATTTCACCGATGGCTTTAATATCCTGTTTTATTACGTGAACAGGGCACTGCAAACTTTGCAGGGCTGCAAAATTCCGTTCAGATATCTCCGCATAAATGGGATCGAAACCTATTACCGCAAGGTCTTCCGGAACAGACAGGCCTCTTTTATGCAGTCTGTTAAGAAGGCTGAAGAAAAATCTGTTGGATTCAAGGAAGAACCCGGTTTTACGGTTTCCCCCCCAATCAACCGTTTTTAATGCCGATTCGCATATCTTATCCATTTCATCAGTCGACGGCCGCCCCAGAAATATATCTTCCTGCCCGAATGATATTCCTCTGACGGCGGTTTCTTCAGATACACCTTCCAGCCGCTTGTTCAGGCAGTCATCTCGTAAACATTCGCCTATATAAACGACCCGCTCCACACCCACATTCGCAAGTCTTTCGATTCCCATGCATGCGCCTTTTTTATTGTCGGAAGTGACAAAAGAAAAAGCTCCATCGGCAAAATACCTGTCCATAAGAACCAAGGGGTGGCCATTGTTTTGGATTTTTTCAAGCAATGCAATGTTTGCGTTTCCTTTTGCCGGCGCTATTATAAATCCATCGACACAGCGGCTAAGTAAATCTTTAAGATGTGTTTCTTCCAGCCCTGAATCATCATTACTATCGCAAATAATAGCCTTCAGGCCTGATGATGAAAGTTTTAACTCGACCCGCTGAATAAGCTCCGGAAAAAATGCCGAATTCAAGCCCGGTACAACGATGCCTATGGTTTTTGTTTTACTGGTGCGTAGACTTTGGGCTATCGAATTAGGCCTATAATTCAGACTTCTTGCAACCTGGCGAATTTGTCGCCTCTTCGATTCAGCAATGCGTATGGGCATACCGTTTAACACCCTGCTTACTGCTGTGGGCGAAACGCCAACTTCTCTGGAAATATCTTTAAGTGTAGCCATCTAGTTTTCTGTGGTAAAAGGTTATATCATATTTGGTATATCGTTGTATCATATGGTATCATAACTTCTTTTATTGTCAATATCTAATTTAATAAAATTAAGACGACCAGAGTGGTTTTCCGAGAAAAAGCTGCATTAAACCTGAGTTGTAACTGCCATAATCTGATTCATGGCACATCCGGTTTGTTCATATGAAGTTACGTTCATGTCATAGCCGATTTGCCGTATATGGGCAGCCATATCTAGCCACCACAGACGTTGTTTAAAGTCAGCTCCACGCCACGCTACCATCGCAGCAGGCCCAAACATGGCAAAAAAATTGAAAGCGTGAGCTGTATGCCAAGTGGTTTCCAACAAACCAAACAGCTTGTGATTTTCAATCATGGCCCCAATATTCTGCGTACCCTTAGCCTCCTGCCACGGACACATCACGACATCGAAATTCTCTTTCTTGAAGAAAACTGAAGTCGGATACTCCATGCCCTGATTATCTTTTTGTCCCAAATCATACTGCCAATCGGCAATGACAATATCGCGAGGCAATTCGTTATAAAGAGTAGCAAGTTCTTCATTCCCAAAGGCAACACAATCACGCCATCTCGAATCCTGCCGGTTCAGCAACATGTCATGCCACATGATGATTCGCGTTTTGCGCTGCGCCATAAGTTCATGAAAATAGCAGATATGTTCCTTGACCAATTCTTTAACGTCGTGTTTCAGACATTCGCTGCAGACGGCCAAACCGTCAGCTTCGTCGCAACCGACATGGAAGAATGGAGAATGTCCCCAAAAATCATGGAGTTCCAGAACTATATCGGACAATATCCCCCGGACTGCCGGATTGCTCAAGCAGAAACACCAGCCGGAAGGCTCAAAAAGTGGTTGCAATTCAGGACGAAAATCAATTATTGCATGTTTGGCAGTACCACAACGTGACCCGCTGGCATGGCCTAGAATATTGAACTGAGGAATAAGTGTTATTCCACATTCATCCGCAACACCCTTTAAATGTTCAAATTCAGAAATATCTTTTTTCTTATCAGGCCAACAAAATTCAGGATGCGACCTGAACGGAAAAACACCCCATGCCTCAATAACGGCATAATTGAATTTATAATATGCCGCCAACCGAAGTTCTTTTTCCACAACCCACATTGGAGTTTCAGGGAATATACACAGGTGAATGCCACGAAAATCCATTTTGGGAAAATCTTCTATTGTGCACTCTGGCAATATATAATGATGAAATGTTGTATCATTTCGTTCAGGCTCTGCCAACTGCCGCAGTGTTTTCAAGGCATAATCGACACCCTTGCCGCCATATGCCGAAATTTTTATATAGTGCGCTTCTATTATTAACTTATAACCATCATGCGTTATTTTATCATGACTAATGCCTATTTTAACATCGACTGCTACGCCAAAGTATGATTTGAAGCGTTCCTTTACCATTGTTCGGATAGCATCGTCGCATTCGGAAATCTCAAGCGTAACAGACATCTTTTCATCAATGGTACAGGTATTTCCATTAAAAATAATTTTTTGAGGTTCAGGTATAAGTCGGGATATAAATGATTTTCTGAAACGCTCTGTCATTTTAAAATTCCTTTATTATTTTACTGTAGCAATTTTCCCGGATTCAATACTTTGATAGCATGCATTCATAGCGGCAATGGTCTGGCGATGCCATCGCAGATTAATAAGCGGCTGTTTGTTGTTCCGGATGCAATCGACAAATTCGTCAATCAAGCCAACCCATTCGTCAAAATAGGTATATTGCACCGTATAACGGTCGTTAGGCGCACCATTATGATAGACGTTCGGGCCGAAACAGTCACACATTATTGTACCGTGTTCGCCTGTAATGGACACATTTACTTCCATTCGCTTTGGAAAAACTTCCCAGCCGGCGGCAGGAACTTTCAGACGCTCTTCCATCCGCGACCATGACGGATCGAACAGAAACGCCGTACCATCCTTCATCTTTCCGTTCAGCATAATCATGTCTTCAACTTCAATATCGGGCCGAATATTCGGCGCAACTTCGGCATAGACGAACTCAAAATCGCTGCCGGTCAAGTGTCGAATAAGGTCGAAAATATGTGGATGGTCACACAACGCACCGCCGCGAAAACGTGCATCTCCGACTCGCAACGGAACGCGACGGCCATAACTCTGCTCAGGAATGCCCTGCCAAGGAAAGGCCCACACAGGCGATAACGTAATGTTTGTAGCCTGGAACGAACGGATTTTTCCGATTTCGGCCGATGCCGCCAATTGCTTCAAACGTTTGACGACCGGATTGTAATGCATTTCCAATTCAATCTGACAGACGATACCGGCGTCATCTACAACTTTTATCATGCGGTCATATTCAGCCATATCGAAAGTCGGAATTTTCATAGACAGTATATGAATTCCTCGTTCTGCGCATTGTTCAACCTGCTCCATGTGACGATAGTTTGCAGACGCCAACACGACTGCTTCAATATCAGGATGTTTCCTGAACATTTCTTCCGCACTCATATAACACGGCACACCTGTTTTGTACAGCTCGTAAACATCTTTCGACTGCTGGTCTTCCGAACAGGACGCCACCCAGTCGAGCTTGGGATTGTCCCGTAAGGTCTGGTAATATTTCCGTGTATGGCCATGCGTTAACGACATCATGGCAATCTTAATTGGTTTCATCATCAAGCCTCCTCAAAAAACGCAGGCTGTCTGTCGGCGTTTTGAAGCGTTTTATCAATAATTTTCTCAATTCGTTCAGTAGCGGCGTTCCATTCCACCGCCAATGCCTGTGTTTGAAGAATTTGCATTGCACTGCGAACCAGCAGAATTTCCAATTCACAAAGGCCGAATAATTCGGCATCGGTATCGGTGTAATGCGTTTCCAGCTCTTTGCCGAATACATAAATCGACGACTGTGGCACCTGCGTATCGACTGTGCGGTCACAGGCTACACCGCGTCGGGCAATAATCTCATGCCTGTCTAATCGTTCAGTCCCCGCCGGCAACGCAGCCGAACACTCAATGCTGCAACTCTTACCATCGGCAAGTTTAACTAAAATATTGGCAACGTCATCTCCATTCATTACGGCAAAAGCCCTGACGATGCGCGATGCGCCCAAAAACTCACATAAATCAAACTCACGGAATAACAAATCCTTCAATGATTCACTCGAACTCATAACGGCAAACCGCAGAGTAGAAACATCTTCCAACGTCTTTGCCTCTATGATTTTTTTCAGTTCGATGAAACGACGTTCCACTCGCCACGGCAGTAATCTGACGCATTGGCCACCTGTCAACTTCAGGATACTTCCGTCTAATATGACGCCATCATCTTTAACGTCATATTTATTACGCAACATCTGAAGTTTATTATTCATGATTCTCATATTCATTTTAAAGACTCTTTACTCTGGGTTGATATTTTTTAAGATATGCGGCATTTTTTTCATCGCCGCCCGGAGCGTTAGCGCTGTTCCAGACAGGCGGAATTATTCCGCGTTCGACGCAAAGTCGTATCGTTTCTATCTCCAACAGGTGTGCGATGGTAAAATCGACCACGTTCGAGACTGGGGCAATGGGCGTTGCAAGTCCGGGCACTTCAACGACAGCGTCGCCGACAGGATTGTAATCGTCGATGCAGACATCCGCCAAATCAAACAGGTTTTTCCTGGAAGGATGACGAATAAAATGATTTGCCGGCATTTCATTCTGCCAGTATGAACTCGACACTGCAATAATTTTAACGCCTTGCTCCTTAGCCTCCAGGGCTGCATCAATCGTAGCAGCGTTAATGCCTATATTGTGGAAAATTATCAGCAGGTCGTCTTTCTGCAGGTTATAGTATCTCATTACTGCTCTGCCAAAGTTCACACAGCGTTCCAACTCCAGATACTTCAATGCCTGATTGAAAACGGAAATGCCGGTTTCCATAATCGGATTGATGTTACTCAAGCCGCCGGCACGGAAAAACATTTCACCCATCACCAGCGTGGTATGCCCGCCGCCACCGTAAACATTGATTAGTTTGTCGGCAGATATGGCATCAGCCATCAGTTCTGCGGCTTTCTGAATATTACCCGACTGTTCGTCACGTACGCGATTGATGTTCGCAAAAACCTTGTCAGTGTAACCAAAATCATTTAACATAATTTATTCCTTTATTTCTTCAATAAACGTAGATAATTTTCACCAATTCTGTCCCACAGTTTCAACGCATCAGGAGCAGCTAGCACAGTTCCGTATCCACCGCGATAAGTCCAGGCAGCCAGACGGTCTACGCCAAGCTCCGCATACATGTCCGCGACTCTGTCAATCTGGGCAAAATCTTTCGGCTGCTTGTAGTAGCCCATCAGCCATCGTTCTGACTGCTTACCGTATTTTTTAGCCATTGCCACCGTACGTCGCGTTATATGCTCAAAAAACGTTTCAGGCAAATCCCACGCGATAATCGTCGTTGAAAAGACGTCGAAATACGGACTTGACGCCACCATATCCCAGTTATCGTAACCGCGATATTCCGTCACATAATAACTGTTGAGCGTAGCATGAACGCAGCAGGTAATTTCCAAATCAGTATTGATAGCCTTTATTTTCCGCGATGTATCCTCAAGAAGAAACAACGCTTCACGCCAGCGGAACTGTTTGACGTCATCGTTCATTACCCTGGGCATTTCGTAACCGTAGTAATCCTGAAATTTTTTCATGCAGACAGGGCAGCGGCACGTCCATTCGTCGGATACGCCACCGGTAATAGACGCATAAGACTTTGGAAATGCGTAATGCGGTTCATCCCAGAAGAAACCGTCGGCATTGACTTCTTTCGCAAGTTTCAGACAGATGCGTTGAAAATAATCACGGAATGACTGCGTATTGAAACACGCATGAGGCAGCTTTTCGTCGGTTATAGCTGAAACCTGTCTATTTTCGATATTGTTCTGCAAAAACAGGCTTACCTGCTCACCGCCGAAATATTTGCCTATGCCCCATGTGTCCAAAAGTACCCGTAATCCCATTTCATGGGCTTTATCCACAATCTTGGGAATATTGGGAAACCAGAAATCCATGTCGAATTCCGTAATTGCAAGAATTACCGTCGTACAACCATGATTCAGCATTTCGGCAAAATCTTTTTCCGCATGCTCCACATAATTCAGGCCGTAATAACTGATAGATGTCTGCGTAATCATTCTTAAAAATCCTTATAGGTAAATTTATAAATGTGATAGCAAAAACTTTTTATCGCAATATCATTGTTTACAGGGAATTAAAATACGAACCGCTTCCAGGCATGGATTCAGAATCCGTCGCGATATTCGTTGAGCCGCCAGATATCCTATATACTCCATATCAAAAATGACTTGTGAAACTTTGTCAGAAGGCGGGACAGCATATACCCCGCCAATCACAACCGAATATATATCGCCAACAGTTTTATATTGAGATAATATGGAATATTCAAAATCGGCACTGTAAACAATTCCGTCTATATGCCGTTTTTTAACAAGAGCAAATAATTCTTCGACGGTTTTTCCGCATTTATTCAAATCGCGGTAATCAATAGTATGGACACAACTATCCAGACCTTCTCTTCCTGCGGTATCCATAAAACCCCGCTGACGCTGCAAAAGATTCGGCTGAATAAAACCTTCATCGTCAAATTTAAGTTGTATAAAAAGCGGATTCTTCAATTTTCTACGAATAACAAGTTCTGCAGCCCGAGCGCCGGCTTCGTAATAGTCGCCACTGATAGCGTCGATATCAAACATATGTGGAATGGAATCAACAACAATAGCAGGAATGCCCGCTTTTGTTAAAATCGGAATATACTTTTCCAGCAAAGTCCCGCCAACTATTACGCCATCTATCTCCAATTTATCAGGATTGGCCTGACATAAGAAATTTTCGCCGGATTGCACCATGAGCGAGTAGTGATGCTCATTTGCAAAACGTTCAACCCCATGATAAAGTCTCGAAGATGTACCGCTCTGCTCCACTACGTGTCCGCGGATACTTGAAAAATAGAGAAACAGTAATCTTTTGCCATGTTTTTTCGTGCCAGCGATATCAGTCGATGGTATTTTGCAAATAATAGTACCACGTCTGCCGTCACGCCGTAAAATACCTTCTGCTATTAAATCATCGACAGCCGCCCGCACAGTTATCCGACTAACAGCCATCGTATCGCACAATTCCCGCTCAGGAGGAATTCTGCCGTTAACCAGATATTGGCCGGATAAGATACGGTAGGTGATATCTTTCTTGACCTGTTCCTTTTTTAAGCTACTGCTTCGCATATTAAGCTCTTTTGGGTTATCCTATACAGTAACATAATACCAAAATATGACAAAGTCAAGATAAATATTTTCCCTATACTTGATAGCGGTCACAGTTGATTTAAATACGTGGCCACTGCATGTAAACGGATATAGAGAACGTTTGGAATTTTGTCAAGTATCATGAGGCTAAGTACAAAAGACTTAAAAAGGCTGGCGCATCTGTGTGTAATGTGGTACACAATGGCATATGCAAGACAAGGTTACAAATTGCCCTTGATATCAATAAATTCATTCGCTTGGCTGAAAATAGATTCTGAAAATTTAGAGTTTTCCATGCAAAAGTCTGTTTCTATAATTTGCCATGGATCTATAAGTTGATTAACAGATGTTTTTGACATAATGGCATACCATCCAGATAATGGAAATATTATGTTAAGATAGGACAAGCTCTGGATTTTTTGGGCCAAAATGTTTAAGCATCACAAGTGAATCGGAGTCTGAATAATTGGTTATTTTGACACCGGATTTAGCGGCTGATTCACTGATTAAAAACTCGTCATTGGTCAACTGTCCGAAGCGTATCAACGCCGGCGTTTCGACATTCCAGTTACCCATTTTCCCATGGCCCTGCATCATTACCATACCGTAGGCGGCTTGGTCGGTAATCGTTACGCTCTGACCCGGCAGCACGGTCAATTCCTTTGCAGACACAGCCGGCGACTTATAGCAAATCCAATTTTCGCGGTAGCCTACCATTTCATCTACCGGCCGAACGGGTACAGGCCTCATGAAACGATTTTCCGCAAAATTCGGGTCGACATTGGCATCCCAGTCTATAACGTCCATCAAATAGTCAAAATCGCCCACCCTGTCTTTCGGAGTGTCTTTCCACAACAATTCCTCAGGAATAATCTGCTTGTTCACGAGCGACTGATACATGGCGAACACGTCCGATGCAAACTGCGGTTCATACGTACACAGGCTGCCCGGTGCGTGCATAACTCCAGGAGGCACATCCCAGCCAGTCCCCACCTCCAACCTATACGCCTGTGATAGATTGGTTATCTTGTTATCGCCTTTCGTGAAATTCATCAGGCATTGCTTGACCTGCTCAGGCTGCGTGCCGGGCTGAAAACCGAAAAACGTGTACGGAAAATCTCCGCCGTGATTGTTCAGTTGGGTCGGGAAATAATACATTTCCGGCTTTCCAAGCTGGCCGACGAGTTTCGCGTGCTGCTGGCGATGATGAATATGGTGCGGCAGCGGCCCCTGGTTATCAAAAAACTTTGAATAGATAGGCCAACGATGATATTCGTTCCACAAGCGTTCACCTATCAGAGCGGCTTTGAGCTCTTCAGCGGCTTCGCGAAGCAGAAATTTTCTGCATTCGCCGCCGTCCTGAAATATGACAAAACTCAAACCTTCATTGGGTGAAGTCAATGGGCCGTTGTCGGCTGGTGTGGTCGAGGAAAACCAACGTTCGTCTATACCGCCCCGATTCCCCCCTAATGCGTAGTAATCGTCAGGATGTAATTTGATTCGCCGCCCTGGAATGCAAAAACTACGCGGCACCCACGCCGGTGCCAATCTGAGGATACCACCGCCCTGTTCCATAGCCATTTCAAAAATTGATTTTGTCGACATCTTTTACACTCCCAAATTACTTTAACGTTATTTCAATAAATTCAGCGGTTTCGAGCCTTGGAATTTTTACTGTCAATCTGCCGCCGTCTATCCGCCAATCAACCTCATTCGTTCCGGAAACACTGCAACAGTTCGAACATACCGCATTTCCAGGCAATGTAATGGTCGCCGAAATATTATGGACTGGAATATTCGGCAATTCCTCCTGCCAGTTGACGAAACACAACAGTAATTTTTTATCATCAACTTTCGAGCTAAGCAGCGTTATCGCAACACATCCAGGCGCGTCGGAATCAATAACATCCTGCCGGATATATTCGCCGAAAAGTTTCTTTCCGAATTTCTGGTGCACATCATGCTGGATACCAAGCAAGGATGAATAAAGATAAATACATCTCCCACTGCCGAAGTTGTTAATCGTCAAAGCGTCATATTCTGTAACATCGCCAGGCGGGTTGCTGTGAATGGACGCGTAATGTTCGGTATCGTCGGGATCGAAATATGGCAGCGACACTTTTGCGAGACTTTTTGCAGCCGTAGCATGCACCAGCGGAGCGGGCTCGGTAGAAACGATATGACCATTTTCATCGTGCAGATAACTGATTCGTGGCGTCTTCCTACCCGCGTATGAAACGCCCAAAACATCGGCCAGTGCAAAATCACCTTTAGAATTACCCAGCATGTCACAAAATGAAGTTCTGCCGGTAACTATAAGCGTACCGCCGCCATATACAAACCGCCTCAGCCGCTGAACTTCATCAACCGACATGTATTTTGCGTTGTTTACAATAATTGTGGACAAACCATCCAGCTTGGATTCGGGTGTAACAATTTTATAAGGAATATTACATTCACCAAGTACCACCGCAGTACCCAGTATCTCTTTTATGACTGGGACAAATCGCTCCCCTTCCATATTATTTGCCTTAGGCGAAAATTCGATAAGCGGCGTCCCGTTCAGACGGGCATCGTCATTGGATTCCATTGAAAAATACAGCCCGACCTCCGCTTGAATCTCAGGTCGCAATTTCTTAATAATATCTGTAAACGGCTTAGCTAGAGCGGATACTTTCCCAAGCCGCTCGTAGACGCTCGGTTCAAGCGTACCATCAGGATTTATCGCGTCTATAAAGAAATACGCCCCGCCGTGCGCTAACGTGGTAACAGCTGAGCAGAAAAGTTCTTCTTCTGATTTCATCGACGTATGATCCCATAAATCGACACAACGCGATGTCATGAATTCAAGCGGCATGTCATTATGGCGAAATGCATTGAACACTTTGACGCCAAGCCTATGCTGATTCTTCCCGCCATAAAAATCCCCAGACGGATAATCGCTGGCGGCGGCAATTCCAGCACTTTGCCCCAACAGCCAGCCCGCAAGTACCGGCGAAAACTGATGAGTGACCGTAATACCAGGTTTTACTTTTTTGATATGCTCCGTAATTGCCTGTGCAAATTCCGCCAGCCATTTTTCACGATGACGCTGAAAAGTAACCCACTCAGAATCATTCCAATCTATCACTTCAGAAAGTTCACGTCCGGTCTCATCCAGATAGCGTCGGCGGCAATGTTTGCAGCGGCAGACTTTTGCCCAGAATGTCATATCTATAAAAATTCCTTCAATGTCATATTCGAGGATTTCGCTTATCTGGGCTTTGTAAAATTCCAATGAACCTTGTGCATTGGGGCACGTCTGCCAATATCTCCCTTGATGACTTTTACCTGCCGCATCGACCATCGCCCAATCAGGATTCTCTATTGCCGCACGATTGTGATATATGAGGGTGTAATAGGCAATCGGAACTATACCCTCTTTTTTCAGGCCGGATACGGTTTGGCCGAAAATATCCCTGCCGTTGAGATTCTTATGCATATGCCCGATTTTTGTCGGATAATAGCAATTCCCGTTATGGCAGCAAGCGTAAACCATCGCAGAATCAACGTCGGCTTTTTTCGCCATGGCAACATATTTCCCGGGGTCGAACTTCGACATAAAACGACAATCGTCTTCAGTAATATGATTGTCTATCAATAATCTCGAATAGCACTTGTTTGTCCAAATTTCTGCCATGATTTGAATCTCTAAATTTTCATCAGATAACTACAACCTAACCGATTGCCTCGTCTTTATAATAAATATACAATCGTCAATCGTGCATTTATAGAGAATGGTTTTGACATTGCTTGCATAATTTTGATATTATTATATTTATGGTAAACGATTGGCTGCAAAAAATTTCGCCATACCCACACGTCATCGGACACGGCCCTGCACGCATAGGTTGGGTGGAACCTCCACGTTATATTGTCGACCATGAACTTGTGATGTTCAGCAAAGGTGAAATCTGGATAAATATCAATGGTGAGGAATTTATCTGCAAACAGGACTCTTTTATTATAGTTCCTCCCGGCGTGGAGCACGCTTCCGCCAATCGCCAAAAATCAAAAAGCCATCGTTATTGGATTCATTTTGATTGGCTTTTCACAAAACCATTGGACGATTTACGAGTGTGGTCATTTTTACCGGCACGTTTTGAAAAATCGCAAATAAGATATGCGCCCCAATTTGTTCCCAACACAATACTGTATGGCCAAATATCATCCAAAAACTATACGTGGGAACTTTTTGATCGACTCTGTCAAAGATGGAACCAGGGGGATAACTTGGACCGTCTAAGCTGCCGAGGCCTACTTTTAGAACTGCTGATACTTCTTCTGGGAGCAGGCCACAGAATTTCAGAAGAAAATGATAACTCTCTGCGACTGGCCAGGCGAATGCGCCAGCTTTTAACTTCAGCCTCCGACATAGGCATTTCTGAAATGCCTTCCTTACCAGAAATATTTTCCGACTTCGGCAGAAGTTATCCGCATCTTTGCAGGATTTTCCATTCTACATACGGCATATCACCTGTAGAATACATAAACGCAATCCGCATAGAGCGGGCCAAACTGCTGTTGCGGGATACCAATATGCCGATAGTCGAAATTGCAAAACGCGTCGGATTTGACAATCCGGCATATTTTTCGCGAATGTTCAGAAAAATCTCCGGCAAATCGCCAAGTAAATTTTCAGCATCGCCAACAAGTAAACGAAATGTAAAAGTAGCGATAGACCGGCGACGTTCTTCTGTTTAACCCCACAGTGTTTCCTCAAAGAGTCTACCACTCCGCTCCCAGTGTGGAAAGCCAGCAGAGGTACACCAACATTATTTTTTCAGCAACGCATCACGTCATAGCTTATGACGGCGCTTACGAAGAGACGTGCATAAAGGAGACTACAAGAGACTAAAGCAAGGTGTTTTGTTAGGATTGTTTTAGGTTTGCCCAAATTGCCACTTAAAATTTTTCTAAGAAGTGATAAACTCATAAAAGCATTGAAAACATTGGACAAAATGAGTTTTTCATTTGCCTTTTTATCTCAAAAACACTAAAGCGGGTGACCGGATTCGAACCGGCGACGTCCAGCTTGGGAAGCTGGCATGAGGTTCTTTTGGCTCATGAAATTCATGACCAAAGAACATCACTGCCCATAGCTTACAAAACGCTTACAAAGAATTGCGACTACTCTATGTAGGCCAGACTAAATGACGGATTTTGAAAAACTATTCACAGGATAGAAACTCAAACCTACTTGTTTGGGACAGCTCAGTAGTAGTCCTTTCTGTCGATTAATTTAGGGCCACGCCACTCTGAATCAGGCTTGTCCAGGTAAACAGAACCATAGATTTCGTAGATATCAATGTTTGTCGAGACATCTTCAAGGAGGATTGGCTTGAGCCCGTCAATGGTTTGGAGGAATTGCTCGCAGAGTGTAGTCTTTCCTCGTCCAAGTGACTCAGAAAGTGTCACCAATTGTTCGAACCTTTGACGGGCTGTTGGGTGTGAAGAAGTCGCCCAAGGACAAGATGGACACATGAATTCAGACACGGCTTCGTAGAGTTCCAAACACCCAAACCAAAGAAGTGCCGCGTCTAAGACATCTGCTTGATGCGGCTTGTCCTTTTCCAGCAACAAAATCGCGTGACGGTCTGCGTCCAGTTCTTTCTTTTGTAGTTGAGAAAAGACTGGCAGAGGTTTGTAGTCTTTGTCGCTTGGGGAAATGGTGCAAAAGATTGGCTTTTTTATCGTTGCACCTGAATCGAGATGCCCTAAAATATGATGAGCAAACTCATGTCCTGCAATGAACTCCAACTGCAAAGGAATGGGGTCGTAAATTGCCATACCGACAGATTCAGGGACAATTCCTCTCGGATCCATCAAAAAATCCATAGCTTCGGTCTTTAGCATTACGCGTATGGCGATGCGAAGAGCGTTCATGCGGACGTGTGGGGGGACTACGGTATCGAAATCAAGCAGTGCCAAGTGAGCAAACTTCAGAAAAAATGTGAGAGCTTCTGATATGGTGATGATAGGGCCGTATTCGGTTGCGAAAATAGTCCCGTTTGGGTCATTGGAGAACATGTTCCCGTAGGTAACATTGGAACAATCGAAGGCAACACTCTGAGAAGAATGCTTGATGAAACGGTCAAAGTGTGTTGTCTGAAACGATTTCTCAAGTGACCAGTTGTTGGGATCAGCGAGGGCCTTGTTCCGATAGACCCGAAAGAGCCGCATGTGATCCACAATCGTCTCTGCGCGTAGTTTGAGCAAATAATCCGATGCGTTCTGGACATTGAAGATGCGGTCAATCTCCTCCTCCGTACACACAGGATGGAAGAAATACCTAGCTATCTCAGATTCATTCATAGACTGCGCCTCCCTTGAGTAGTGTCGGCCACGCCGAGCATTTACATGTCGTGATAACCCATAATCACTGGAAATCAAATAGAAACATTCCTACACATTCGCGATAAAGTCTTTCCAAAATTCTGAGTTTAAAACTAATCGGGATTATCTCGATTCCATAAAATTAACGAGCCGTTTGTAGGCAGCTAAACCATCATTATTTGACTTTTCTCCCAATTATATGCAGGAAAACCATAACAGTGAGCCATCCACAATAAATAACCACTATATAAGTTTTGACGTGCACCATAAAGTTGGTCTCGCCATTTTACCATTTCACCTAAAGAGAGGGTAATTTCACCATCAAATTCTGGACTTGGCAAAATACTCTTGAAAGCTTCTGTAAAACAGATTAGTGCCTGCACAACATTGGACTCCTCTGAAGAACCTTCCGAAGCAAGAGTTATATGTTTAAGAAATTCTCCAGCTAGATCCAATGTTTGCTGCAATATTGGTAGCCCTTCTTGCATTTCACGATTAATATGGATTTGCAATAGGTTTTGTGATACTTCATCTAGTTCACCTGGTATCCTAAAAAAATCTGCAATATAACTAACACGATTGATTAATACTTCATAGTGCATAAATAATTCATCCGCATGCACTAATTGGTTAGAAATAGGCCAAGTATCTATTCCAAGTTGCAACCATATCTTTTCTGTTATTTCTTCTGGAAAAGCTACATAAAGGTGATTTTCTAGCGAATCATCATAACAAATAGCAGTATGGAAATTGAAGTATGCATGGCGTCTAATACTACGTCCTAATACCGTAGGTAAAATAATAATTTTCTGCCAATATATGGCCAATACGTCTGCATGGTATGGCTTGGATATTGAGATTCCCGTATTTTGTAATACTTTCCATGCCAAATCGGGTATATGCAATAAATCAAAAGGATGAGAAACATCAATGGTTATCCACAATGCAGGTTGTCCATCCCAACAAACAGATTCTGTGAGAATTGCTGCATTAATTCCCTTAATCGAGAGAGCTTTAAGATCAGCACGAATTCTCATACGCAAAGACTCATGTGTTTGAGAAAGTGCATCTCCTCTGCGAATAATTCTATTTTTATTCTTTCGGTCTGACTTTTTCTTGGAATTTTTATTTAATGTAGTAGGCTTTTTATCCAGAATTGAAATAAAATCATGCCAGCACGATAACACTTTACGATATACGTCAATTTCTTGATCGCACAGTTCTTGCTCTTGCCATTTGACATAAAGAGTTTCATTTAATTCTTGCTGAAATTCCAATATTGCTTTACAAGCATCACGAAAATTGACAAGCGAGAGACGGACAGAATTAGATGTAACTTTTTCCTTTTCGAGAATCTCAAAAATATGTGTTCTCTGAATAGCACTCTTTGCCGCATACAAAGGTGGACACATTACCATAGCATCTGGACTTTGGTTAAAAAAATTAGTCAATGTTCGAAACCATTCTCGTTGCGATTCCATAAGTTTCCGATACCGTAGAATAGCAACACCCCTATTTTCTTGATTAATTTCGGATTTTTCTTCCGATTTAGTCTCCGACACAAATCCCCATTCATCCACAGCTACCTGTGGTAGACGGACAGTTCGATTCAGTTTTTTCAAGCACAACTCCCATTTTGCTATATCGATAATTTGACATAAATTCTGAGGCTTTCCTTCTTTTCGCCATTTCTGGATGCTCGCATATAAATCCAACAAACACAATAGAACCAATCGCCGAACTTCAGCAATACTAAAAAAGAACGATTCCCATGTTTCTGGTCTTTCAGAAAATTCTACCAAACCCAATAGATTCGAATTTAATGCAGCAGACCATGGGGGGAGTAAATACTTTTCTGTCATATCCTTATGTGTATTATCATTAGGAAATTGCAATAATAATGTATTTTGCCCATATCCGAAAGATCCATATTTCTTTTTACCAGGAAATACTGCGCAAAAAAGTTGACATCGTTGAACAGCCGAAAAATTCAAAACATCAACTTTCTTTGGGCACAGTGACTGACTCCCTTTCATAATTGTTTTATCATGTTCTCGTTGAATAATAAAATGTCCTACAAGCGAATCGTTTGTATTCTCAAATTTAATAATCCCAGCTTTAGACTGAATTTCTTCACGCATATAAGATTCATTGATATCAATCCACTCTTTATATTGAACAGGACAACCTTCACGAACTCCACGGTAAAAATCAGCCAGGCGTCCAGAGGATACTATATTTAGTGCTTTAAACATCTCTGATGACTCAAATGGCTGCCAATTTATCGAGATTTTAAGATGTCCTATCCAATACAAAACTTCTGCCTTGGCAAGATAGTCCTGTTCGATATCACGAATTGCAGGCACCTGACGTGTCTCATTTAGCCAATGAATCAATGGCTTGTGAGCATCAGTGATTGGAGTTTGGTGTTCCCTAAAAGGTTGAGCACGTTTTCGAAAATTAGGATCGATAGCTATCATTTTCTCAAAACATGAACTGTCTTCATTACAGTCAGCTAAACCTACATCAAATTCCAAAGGAATCATCCATGCACCATTAAAAGCTTCTTTTGTGTCATCGATAACTTGTTTATTAACAAAGGCATAGTCTCGGATGCCAAGCCAAAGGAGTGCTCTGACAACACCACAGATTCCAACCCAAGTTTTAGGTGTAAATTTTTGAAGCATTTCCAGCAAAAACTTCTGTTCCTTGGGATGGCGAGAAAACAAACACAAAAGATACATTTCCAACATATCTTCGTTAATACAAGCTAAACAATTACTGGCAAAATGGTTATATGGCTTAATTACTGGATCAATCAATATCTTAGCCAGAATTTTCGAACGAACAGCATGAAGGCCTTCTAAATACCGACCATCGTCAGAAACTCTAAATAAATATTCTTTTTCGAAAAACTCCAACATACTTTGAGGGTTTGGTACAGGACAAATATTAAGCAATAGTTGTAAATCCAACTGCGTATCATATGCAGTTCCAACAGCAACATGAGTTAGAAATTCCAGCTCACTCGCATCTCGTTCATTTTTGCATATTTCTTTTTGGATTGTTCGAATCTGCTCACGCAATCTGTCTTCTAAAAGCTCCGTTTTATTGAGTAAATAGACAAATTCCAATAACGGTCCTTTCTCCCCAAATTTACTCCATACATCTTGAAAATCAATAAATTGTCCATTAATAACTTGCCCAAGATTACCATATAATTCTTCCGCTTCGTCTTCCCCCAAATGCATCTCAATATCGATAAAATTTAACTCTGCGGGAGACAAATGACATCTATACCAATCTTCTTCACGTATTGCGACAAGAATTCGAATATGTGGAACATTACAAAGTCCCCGTATAACTTCTATCCACTCCATATTTCCTGGCCGTACATCTAAAAAAACTACCACAGGTAACTCCAGAGCTTCTGCGTACCCTGAAAGAGCCAACGCAATTTTACGCGCTTGCTTTGCATCAGTAATAGCCTCAACCTTAAAGCGAAGCCCTTCTGAAAAAGTATCTGCACAATAGCGATAACCTAGTGTACTTTTGCCTTGTCCTGATGCTCCTCGTAGAATTACAATATTGTTTTCTCTAAACCCAGCAGCTATTTTTGTCATCAATGAAGGTCGGTCAATATCTAATCCACATTGAATGTGCTCAAATCTGGCACTAATACCACGATGGAATTCTTCCGAAAGTTGCTCAAGACAATCTGTACTAATATCTTGGAACTCTAACGGAATTATTGAGGTGTGCCATTGATCATAAAAAGCTTTTCTTTCTGCAAGAAAACGCCCAATATTATTGAGCTTCTTGAGCACGTTTTCTCTGGTAAGGCAAACTTGTTTTTCAGAAGCCATATATACCCAATTCATCAGCAAATCTATTGCCGCTTGTAAATCAATACCAGCAGCTTGAACTCTAAGAATATCTAATATCTTGTTTGTTAGTATGACTTCATCAACTTTTTGAAATTGTAAGTTATCTAAAACAGAAACAGCTTGATTCCGTGAAATATTACATTCTTTGATAGCTGTAACATATTTTATAAATTTATTAATGGTATCTTTATCGCTTTCTTTGATTTTTAAAAAATCATTACCAAGTTCGCCATAATGAACAATAGTGACTGAGGTTCTGGGATTGTTTATAGAATATTGTACTATTCTTTTGTAAAAAGCTTTTTTGAAACTTGAAAAAACCAATGGACTGCTAAAGTCTTTAACTTGTATAATATCAACGACTTCTCCGATAGTAGAAAAGACGGTTAAGTCCTCTCTGCTTTCCGGCTGGATAACCACATCCCCTGGTAGCTCTTGAAGTAGTCGATAAAGAGAATATAAAATCTGCCGACGATATCCTCTGTATGTAGGACCAGGATGCTCGCTGTGCAAATTTTTCATTGGTCTATATTCTCCAATTATTCATTTACAGTTCCAACATAATCTAGACACAAAAATGAACAAGTTCAAATTCAGACTTTTATAGCTACTAATGTTATGGTTGTTTCTCGGAAGAAATTTCTTCTGCTAACTCTTGCGATAATTTTATTCCAAGACAACCTTTTTCGATATCATTAACAACAATACAAGGATGTGATTTTACTTGAATTGCGACCTGTGGTTTATACTCACGCATTTCTTCTATTTTTAAAGCTTTAAAATCTTCCACACTTTTATGATCTTCTTTTGGACTAAATTCAATCTCGGTAGACACTTCCTGTATTTTCGAAAAAAGAATCTTCCTTTGGCCTACCACTATGTTTTGTGGATTTGAATGTGGCCAATAAAAAACCGCTAGTTTTTTATATTCACCTACCTGGGTGGGCCATACTAGTTCATTTCTATGTTTGTAGTAATCTTTACCCAATAAATTATCTTTTAGCTTATGATATCTAGGAATTAAAATAAATTCAGCTTCGATCTGTTTGCCCCACAATAGGGATATTGCGTAATCAATTTTTTGGCAAATCTCTTCGCAATCGTTCAGAAGCAATTCTAGGGGACAATTCAATTTTTCGTTAAAATCAATATCACCCGCTAAGGTACGCATTGTTTCCCAAAAGACCTGATCGTGGCAAATCCACCGTCGGTCCTCTTTACATTGATATTCATTCTCTGATAAAAATGTTTTTTTCCAAAGAATGTATCGTCTGTCTAAAAACTGAAATTCGTGTTCAACCTCATCAGTTGCTATTTCTGCAGTAATGAACTTGAATATTGTATTTTCTCGCCAAGAAATAAGATCAATAGCTATTTCTTGTCCAAATTCTTTCTGTACTTCATCTGGAATATTTCGTTCAAGCAACTCTTTATAATAATGTATTAACCCTTCTTTTTCTCTTTCTACTATGGTTTCCAAAACATGTTTTTGTGTCGTTACTTTAATTTTTGATTTAATATCTTTAAACCATTGAGATTCTAAAATCTTAGTAAGTTTTTTTTCATATTCTTTAGGATACCAAATTTCAGCAGGAGGATATAGATTAGGATTTTCAAATTCCGAATCCCCTTTTGAAGTTAATAGAAGAAAGGCTATTCCATTCTCTGGCCAGTGCATATCAACACAACGAGCAGTTGCCATATTCATACGTTCAAAATGTTCTGCTGAATATTCCCAACTATTTACATTATATTCATCTATAAATCGTTGCCATGTCCATTTACCATCTTTAAAAGTATAATTTGCTACCTCCCAAAAATACATCCATGCTGTCAAATTCCATCTATTGCTATTGGCTATTTCCAGTAAAAGGCTTCTAGCTGCTTCCTTACTATTTTTATCAAAAACATACTCTGATTTGTCACAGCTTGTTTTTTTTTCCTGTCTATTAACAAAGTTGATTATTTTTATACACCAACCAGTCAGAGCTATATTATAAATCGCATATAATTGGCTTAACCTATCATCATCATTTTTTGGAAACGACCTGTTGAAATCATCTTTCCCAATGTCTTCAAACAGAGAAAGACGAGTATAAAACCATTCTGCATCCTTATTTTCTCCTATTTTCAAGGCTTCAACAATAATATCAAAGAGTTTTGGCAAAATAAGTTTTGCTAGTTCAAAATTGCTCTGCCCTTTCCCTTCCCATCGCCGGTCGAATCTGAAACGTAAATTTTCAAAAATATTATCGTATTGCATCCTCAGGACTGCCGATTTTTCGTTTTTACCAATCGTTTCAACCTCAAATTTCTTTCGTAGATTGTTCCTAGAAAGATAATACCACCGGAGCAATATATGCAAACACGAAGATATTGTATTATTATCCATTTTCATCTTGCTCCTGTGTCGCAATATTCATCAAATCATATATAAAACTTGCAAATACTCTACAATTTTCACGATTTTCAGTTTTTACGAGATTAGTAATGATAGGATCTAATAATTCTGCAAGAATACTCTCGCGAGTTGTAAAAAGTCTATTTTCATATAAATCTGATATGTTATAAATTTCGAAGCCTTCTTTTTGCCATTTCTTTAGAAAATCAATAAATGTTTTCAATTCTGATTCAAAATAAAGATCTTTTTCTTCTAAAATATATTGCTGACAGCGTTCTATTGTTTCATTTATCAGGGAATAAAGCTTGCGACCTTTTTCTATTTGTTCAGAAGAAGGTTTCATTTTAAAACTGCCGCGTAATTGTTTTTTTATATTTTCTTCTGATAGTTTTTCCCTCTTTTTGTTTTCGTCTCTATTTTCTTCAATTGCCTTTCTATAATCCGCATCTTCTTTGGGATCATTATCTGCTTGTTGGTTATTTTGTTCGGGCCTGTTTTTCACTTTGTCTTTTGATATCCGTTCTAAAAGCAGAATAGTTTTACCTGATTTCACATATGTATTTGGAGCACAGACTAGAAAAATTTTGTATTCTTCAAAAATTCGTGCTTTTACTTTATCAAAAATTCCCCAATCAATCCCGGTAAAAATAGAATCTTCATAAGGATAGTCAATATAAAAATTACTGTCACTCAAATATAAACGCGAAGGTTTGAAAAGAATCCCTCTCCCACATACTTCTTCAATAATTTTTTGTCCATTTTCTATATCTTTATCAAGATAACTGCGAAACTGCTTTAAGTAGTAATCAAACCTCTCTCTCCTCTGATCTGCCTGCATCTTACAAATATAATCAAACATATCTTTCAGAAGCGAAATAAACCAAAATAAAAGAAGACAAATAAAATATAGGAAGGTTATTTTAACCAATAAATCCAAATATTTATTGTGTATGTTAACTGTAACCAACGTAAAGGAAATTATTAGAATTGCAAAAGCAATTATTAATTTCCAAATATAATGTGTTGCTTCTAAAATATACGCTAGCGTATTGCGAAAATTTACAGAATCGTATGAGGAAATAAAACTCGCCATAAGCGGCGGAATTGAAGCAAATGCTATTACTATAGCGACCAAACCGCCCCAAAAAGTCATGCCGTATTTTTCCAAACTGATAGCCGTTAAGTAACGATAAAAAAAACAAATAATCATAGTTAAAGAGATGGCGATAAAAAAATGGAACAATATTTTTTTATGCTTTTTCCATATATTTTCAATTGTATTTCCAATTCCCATTTAATTTATGCCACCATTCTAAATTCTCTTACACAAAAAATAATTACAACCACAGAAGCATATAATACCGTAGATATCAGTAGAAATTAAAGAAAATTTCCTTACTTACCTCACTTTCCTTTTAAGTTAAGTAAGTTTTTTTGACCTCAATTTGCAAAATATCCAATGTTTGGTTTAAGGTTAAAAGAGCAAAAAAAAATAATCAAAATCGCAAAAGGTTCTCAATGAAGCATCAACTAATTCAAATCTTTTTTATCTTTTCCCAATTAAAGGTAGTTTCTTTGATTCTTTTGTAAAGCAGATTTAAGTCTATTTTCTGTTCAAGTTTTTCAAGCAGTTCCAGTTCTCCCATCGTGATAACGGCAAAAACATGCTTTCCGTTCTTGTCTATCACTATCCGCCGTCCCTGTCTTGAGACCATGTGCCCCAAATCCATCAAAAGTTCGCGTACTTCTTCATTCGATAAATTCATTTGCGTATCTCCCGAATTTACTTCCCTTAAAACAGTTTATTCATTGTATGCAAAGCCCAAGACCTTTCAAGATTTTTATCATCAGGTTGGTGAAGATAACTCCGAATTCAATGTTCCTGCCGTTACTCCCGCATACTTAAGTAGCCAAAAACGTCCCTTAATCCTTCTTGTATGCTTTTAAAATTATTTTTAAATAACTTTTTACAAACAAAGCACTTAACTCTATTTTTCGTATTTTTTTACAGCCTGTTTTGCGCCTGGTTAAGGGGTATCGCAGATAGGGTAGAAGGTTTGTCAGATACAAAGCCCGTTCAATACAAGGAGAATATTGCGATTATGGGGAACCAGGAACAACAGCCAGCCTCGAAACTTACGCCGGAAAGCCTTAAACAGATGCGATTTCTGGATATTGATGCCAAAATCGAGCTTTCAAAGTCTAAGATTAAGGAATGGTACGATTATTGGGACGGAGAAGTCTACGTCTGTTTTTCCGGGGGAAAGGATTCAACCGTACTTCTGCATCTGGTACGGTCGCTTTATCCGGACGTTTCGGCAGCTTTTACCGATACCGGCCTTGAATACCCGGAAATCCGTAATCTGGTCGAAAATACAGATAACGTCATATGGCTGAAGCCCAAACTGAACTTCAGGGAAGTAATCGAAAAATACGGTTATCCCGTCGTAAGCAAGCGGATTTCAGGATACGTCTACGATGTTCGTCATGCCCGGAGAAATTCCAATACCAGGCGGCTTCGACTTGAGGGTTTACGTAAGGACGGCAGTTTTTCACCATTAAGCAAAATATCCAATAAATGGCGGAGACTGATCGGCGCTCCGTTCAAAATCTCAAACAAATGCTGCCATTATCTGAAAATGGCTCCGACGCTGGAGTTTGAAAAAAAGACAAAGCTCAAGCCGTTTCTGGGAATTATCGCTTTTGAGGGGAAAAACAGGGAAGCCATGTATTTTGAACACGGCTGCAACGCTTTTGATCTTACCAGGCCCCGTTCCACTCCTTTGGCGTTCTGGTCCGATACCGACATATGGGAGTATATCCGCCATTTCAATGTTCCTTACTGCCCCGTCTATGATATGGGCTACCAGAGAACAGGCTGCACATTCTGCATGTACGGAGTTCACCTTGAAAAGGGAGACAACCGCTTTCAGTTGATGAAAAAAACGCATCCCAAGCTGCATAAATACTGTATCGAGAATTTAGGACTCGGCAAAGTGCTTGATTTTATTAGAGTTCCCTATGAACCGGCCTGCGAAAAACCGGAAAAAGGCGAATGAACTCCACCGGTATGATTCAGTTTACGACTTCTATCTGCTTTGATGACTCCAGAATAATTTCCGGCCTGCCCTTGTATTCCTCGATTCTTCCGGTAACCCGTACATTCCCAGGACAGTTCTATCCACTCTTTATATGTCCCCGATGCCATCGGGTGTCCTTCGGGATTTTCTTGCGGCTGTAGTACCTTTTTGAAGATATATCATATTTGTTATATGATATATCTTCCCAGTTTCATAATTTGTAATAACTTATAGCTATTACCCCTATCAATGACTTATACATTGCGTATTATTCATTATATTCTATAAGTTATTTTGCAGCATACTTTCTTTGTTAAAAGCATATTGTCCAACTTTTTATGCTGTTCTCTGGCACTCACTTGTGCCTCATTTTCAGTTATCAATTCTACAGAATATCAGCTTCATCATTTGCCCGCCAATTGGCCTATCGTGAGGAGTATGTCAAAACTCATAACTCACATCAGGCAGCAATATCAAGGCTTTTATTAACTCGTCGATAACCTTTAAGTAGCCCACCTATGAACTCTTGACAAACTATTTCTCCACCTTCATCTTGCGGCAACGGGTCAATTATATTACCATCCAGCCCTGAATGAACACGCCATCGATTATAATAGTCTTCATAAATCGTTAAACAATAATCTAATTGTTTCTTGGAAGTAAATATCATTTTATTTAACATCTCATTTTTTATGGATGCAACCCAACTTTCGCAAAAAGCATTTTCATTTGGAGCACAAGGAGCAATCTTGACACTTTTTACGCCGCTTGTCTTGAGCGTTTCCTGCACTTGCTTAGCCATGAACAGTGGGTCTCTGTCATGTATCAAATATTTGCGGTTATCGAAAATCCCATCGTCGAAATTGCAATGGTTCTCGATTTGTTGATCTACCCACTGAGACGTCGGATTCACTACCGACGGAATGATATGGACCCTGCGGCTATTGAGTTCCAGAAAAAACAGCACGCTGCAACGAACCAAACCTCGCAAGGTTAAAAGTTCGACATGAAAGAAATCGCACCCCATCATGACATGCATATGCGACTTGATGAATTTATCCCATGTCAGCTTCTTTTTATACTCGCGGTCGGGATCAATACCATTGTCGCGCAGAATTCTTCTGACTGTACAGCCGGAGATTTCATAATCGAGATAAATCATCATATAAGCTATACGCTGTGAGCCCCAATCAGGATTATCTTTCGCCAGTTTCAGTGCAAGTTCTACAAGTTTTATGTCGGTTCTTTTTCTACCTGTTTTACGAGCAGTAGAGCCATCATATTTATGGGCAACCAGCTTGCGATACCAGCCGATTATTGTTTGAGGTGAAAACATGTCTGTAATTTCAGCCAATGCCTTGGAACCTATCGCTTTGGCCTTAAGTGCTAATAATCGACGTTGATCATCAGTCAGGAATATTCGCTTTCGGCCTGTAGCCTTTCGCAACTGAGTTCGCAAAACCCTACTTTCGGCTTTCAGATATTCAATTTGCTTTCGTGTAGTGTCATCAACCAAAGCTGATAACAATGCAAATAATAACCAGTTAAACTTCACTGGTATTTTCGATTTTATTTTCATGTTTTTTAATTTTAGTAAAAAGTTCGGATTATTTATGTTTGCTGCCCGATTCCTGAGAGATATAATACTGTAAATTGAGGCAGATGCAATTTGAAATAGCCCTCAGAACACAAGAAATTCACATATTTTTACGCTTTCTGCAAATTATATATTAACTCATGTTTTGAACTATGCCGGGAGCAACCATCATTGTAAAATCAAACAACAAGTCACCGGTGTATTCCCCTCCTTTCGGGGATTTCATTATTTCCCATGTGGTTTCCGCGCGGCTTGGAATGCTTTGCAAATAATTTAACGGGG
>CAZBKA010000022.1:0-30615 GCA_964492365.1 uncultured Pirellulales bacterium
ATGAGTTCTGCTGCGAAAATAGCCCACCGGAAAGCATTAAAAAAACTCGAAAACGAGTACGAATCAGAAAAAGAATAATCGGAGCATTCTGTAGAAGCAATGAGAATAGTATTTCTTGGCAGCGGTGGATTTGGTCTTAACTGTTTAAACGAAATAATGTTTTCTCAGCATAGTCTTGAATTGGTTGTAACTCAGCCAGCTCATGGAGCCGGCAGAGGGAAAAAAATCACACCTACCGATGCCGCCATTTGGGCAATTGCACATCATATTGATTATGTAGAAGCAGAAAATATCAACGATACAGCGATGATCGAGAGAATCAAATTGTGCAAACCTGATTTAATCGTTGTTATTGCGTTCGGTCAAAAAATAAGTCCAGAAGTTATTAATTCGGCGAAATACAAGGCTATTAATGTTCATTCTTCGGCATTACCTAAATATCGCGGTGCAGCGCCAATCAACTGGGCAATAATCAATGGCGAAACAGAAACCGGCGTAAGTATTATAACTCTTGCGGATAAAATGGATGCCGGGCAGGTGCTTGCGATAGTTAAGACTAAAATAGAGGAAGATGAAACAGCGGGACAACTTCATGACAGGTTGGCTTTGCTGGCTGGACCGTTGCTGATTAAGACGATTGATCAGATAGAAAATGGGACGGCGGTATATCAGGAACAGGATCATGAGAAAGCAAGTCTGGCACGAAAACTGAAAAAAACTGATGGGTACCTCGATTTTACCCAAGATGCAGAAACACTTGACAGGATGATAAGAGGTTTCTGGCCTTGGCCTGAGGCAAGTACTGATTATATCAACAAGAAAACAGGTAAATGCACACGCGTAATCATTGCGCAGGCAGAGATCGTGAAAACCGTTAATTCAAAATACAACCCGGGAATACTTGATGATGAACTAAATGTGATATGCGGCAAGGACTGCCTGAAGATATTGAAGATTAAACCTGCGGGCAAATCAGTGATGGATTTCAAGGCATTTGCTAACGGTCGATCAACAGAGCCCGGAGATTTTTTTATGAAGATAGAGAAATAATCTTATGCGGCTACATTCTGCGGATATAAGGGGCGGAGCGGATATTTAACCATTTCGGTAATATCTATGAATGTGGAAATAGAAACTTATATCTTCCTGAAATTTTACAGCACTAAATTAGCGAAAGATGGACAATGAAAAATGATGAAGGCATTACAGCAAGATTTGTAGCAATGAAGGTTCTTAACCATTTTGATGTTAATAAGGGCTATGCATCTGATATTTTAAATCGTTATCTGGGGCTGACAGAGCAAAAACAACGTGCCACTGATCTGGTTTTTGGAACCATACGAAACCAATTCGCAATAGATATGATTATAAAAACCTTTACAGGGAGACCTGTTAAGGCGATAGCTGAAAAATTGCTAACTATAATTAGAATAGCAACATATGAACTTATTTACCGACCTAATACGGCTAGTCATGCGATAGTCAATGAGGCGGTTGAAAACATAAAAACCATCGCAGGTGACAAACAGATCGGCTTTGTAAATGCGGCGTTGAGGCAGATAACACGAGGAATCGAAAACAGAGACGTTGAAATTGAACATGCTGATGTTAAAAAAGTATTGCCTGTGTGGATCAAGCGAGGTTGTTTGTTTAATAAAGAGATTTTGCCAAGTCCGGAGAAATTTCCTGACAGCTATCTTAGTGACGTGTTTTCACTGCCTTTGTGGCTTACGAAAAACTGGATTGAAAACTTCGGTTATGAACAGTCGCTGAAAATATGCCTGGCTTCTAATAGAAATCCATCGGTATATCTAAGAGTAAATACACAAAATACAACTCAGAAGAAATTCGAAGATATGCTTACAGAAGCGGAAGTAATACATGAGGCGATTAATGAAAATATTATCAAACTTAAATCTTCCAAAGCGGTTTTCGAACTGCCTGGTTTTAGTAAAGGTTTATTTTCGGTACAGGATGTCACGGCCTCTAAACCGGCAAAGGCACTTGGCGCAAAGGCTGATGAAAAGATTCTTGATCTTTGCTCCGCACCAGGAGGTAAAACCACTCAACTGGCAGAGCTGACATCCGATAAAGCACTAATAATTGCAACTGATATCGATTCTGACAGACTCAGAAGTGTGCTTGAAAATGCTGAAAGATTAAAACTTAAAAGCATTATTGTCACTGAGTATGGTGATGTGAAAAAATACGCACCTTTTGATCGCATCCTTGCTGATGTCCCATGCTCCAATACGGGCGTACTTTCAAAAAGACCGGAAGCGAGACACCGATTGCAAAAAGACACTTCAGTCAAGACGGCTCAAACACAAAAACAAATCCTTGAAAAAGCTTTGGAATTAATCAGACCAGAGGGGACAATTTGCTATAGCACATGTTCGATTGCACCAGAGGAAAACTCATTGCTGATAAAGGATTTCATAGCACAGCATCAGCATGTAAAGGTTATCCAGGAAGAACTTACCCTGCCATCACCAACTATGCCAGACTGCGACGGAGGATACTTTGCAGTGCTAAAATGTTAGGTAAAAAAGTGTTTGTGCATTTCTAAGCTGTTTTCTGGGCATTATATGCCAGATCAAGACCTGATTCGGTAATAAAAACCATGATTATCAGTATTGATAATTGCGATTTGAAACCTAACGCACAGCTTTTCCACAATGCCACTTTACGGTGTGTATAACTTGTTAAAAACAAAAAAATATTTTACGCAAATCCAATGAGCACAAAGACCTCCACTAAGTGGAAAAGAATTTCTCTAAATGGGGATTGATTTGTTTTCGTATCAGTCAATAATACTAACTTAATTAAGCGTGATTTTGACTTTAGAGAAACTTGAAATTTAGCAAGGAACATGTTCAGATGACGATTGCTCTCACGGATGAGATTAGTGCTATCAGCCGGTTAGTTGCCGAGAAGGTTGGCGCCCAGAAATACCGAATCTGGTTTAAGAATACTACCAGCCTGACGTTAGCATCAGATTATCTGCAAATAGAAGTTCCAAATGTGTTCATTGCAAACTGGATAAAGAGCCATTTCTCATCACAGATCAACCAGGCAGTCAGAGATGTGTTGGGAGATTCAAGAAAACTTGTTTTTAAAGTAGATGCTTCTATTTCTGACGGTACGAGGCCTGCAACGAAACCAGAATCCATGGTAAAACCCGAATTGCCTAGCTGCATCAGTAAACCCGCACCTGCGAAAATCCAAAAACAAGAAAGACCGGGCAGAATCCCCTTAAAATTAAGCTTTGATGATTTTGTAGTAGGTTCCTCAAATGAGTTGGCGTATAACGCTGCCCGAGTAGTTGTGAAAGAAAAACAGAGCCCATTTAATCCGCTGTTTATACATGGAGGATACGGGGTCGGAAAAACGCATCTTTTGCAAGGGATTTGCAACGAAGTATGCCAGAGCCGCCCCGGAACTAATTGGCTATATCTATCAGCGGAAGATTTTGCCAATCAGTTTGTACTGGCCTTGAAGACAAAAAAGCTGGAGGCTTTTCGCCGCCGAATGCGACAAACGGATTTATTAGCTATTGACGACATTCACTTCCTGGCCAGTAAACCATCGACACAAGAAGAATTTTTTCATACATTCAACAGTATCGATCTTGCAGGAAAGCAGATTGTGCTGGTTTCTGATGCTCATCCTAAGATGATTGACCAACTTTCGGATAAACTTGTTAACAGATTTGTTTCAGGAATGGTTGTTAAAGTTGACACCCCTGACCTGCAGATGCGTCTGGAAATCTGCCGCAGGTGTGCACTTAAGATGAAAAAATATGTACCTGAGAATGTCATAAGGTATATTGCTGAAAATATCAAATCGAATGTGCGTGAACTGGAAGGTGCGATGCTGAAAATAACCGCTTTTTCGGCATTGCAAGAAGATAAGATTAATCTGCATATTGCCAAGGAGATCCTTGCTGAGCATATAGTAAGAACCGATCCTATTGTTCATATAGGCGATATCGAGACCAATGTTGCAGCATTTTTTGGCATTAGTACGGCACAAATACATTCATCAAAGAAGGATAAAACAATCACATTAGCCAGACATTTCAGTATGTACCTGGCGAGAAAACATACCAGCATGTCATCACCTGAAGTCGGCAAATGCCTGGGTAATAAAAACCATGCTACCGTGCTGCTTGCATGCAAAAAGGTTGAAGATCAGATAAGCAGAAATCTTGACCTTAACTGGACCTGTTCAACTGGTAACAAAATATCAAAAGCCAGGACAGTCTTAGCTAAACTGGAAGAGGCAATTGCTAACTAAACTCAAGCAGTTAGACAATTAATGCGTACGAATCGATGTTTTTATTCAAATGAAATGGCGATAACGTATCATGTCGTTACCGCCATTACCTTTTGGAGGATACTTTTTTTACAACATACTAACTTTATTTAAAGGAGAAAGTTATTCATTCTATAATTAATACGTCAATTCTTTGTTATGGTTCGTGATTTTTACAAAAAACAAGAAATAGCATTATTTTGTTGTTTTAGTGATGATTTAAGTCGTTTTGGCGGGATGAAGCAGATATTGAGTTGAAACCTACGGCATTTTTGATATATTCCAATATTGGCAGAGAATTTTATAAGTTAAAAATCCGGTAAAAAGCAGCAAGGCAGGATTTTTTCTGTACCCAGATATTTGGAATAATGGTTTGATGGGCATCGTATAGCAAATGAAACAACGAAAAATGAAAGGGATGATAAATGACAGAAACTAATGTTATACTTATCGCAACAGCCAAAGCAAAACCTGGTATGGAAGAGAAAGTAAGAAAAACATTGATGGCTTTGGTTGCACCAACCCGCAGCGAAGAAGGATGTGTACAATATAATCTGCATCAGTCCAAAGATGATCCATCACTATTTATGTTCTATGAAAACTGGATTAATCAAGAAGCCCTCGATGACCATATACAGACTGTACACCTGCAAGCTCTTTTGAATGTTGCAGATGAAATACTTGACGGGCCTTTAGATGTCACATCATGGGAGATGATAAGCTAAACTTAAAAGGATAAAATCATGAACAGTCATGATCGTATAAAAACTATTATAGCAGGCGGCAAACCGGACAGGTGCGGTTTCTGGCTTGGCAACCCGCATCCAGATACATGGCCAATTCTACACAAATATTTCGGCACTGAGACGGAAGAAGCACTTAGACGCAAACTCAACGATGATTTCAGATGGGTGTGTCCGCAGTGGGAGATGAATTGCTATAAGGAACCACATGGCAGAGAAATGTTCGATGTTGGCCTTTCAAAAAAAACGTCTCTTAGTCAACCAGGACCATTGGCAAACGCAAAAACTATTAGTGAAATTAAAGACTACCACTGGCCTGATGCAAAGTATCTTGATTTTACAGGCTGGGATAAAAAAATAAAACCATATGAAGATGTATATATCGCAAGCGGTTTCTGGACATGTTTTTATCATAACCTGATGGATATGTTCGGTATGGAAAGTTATCTGATGAATATGTTTCTCAATAAGGAACTGCTTCATTATGTCACTGATAAGGTATGCCAATTTTACTACGATGCTAATGAGAAATTCTTTGATGTGGCAGGCGACACGATAGATGCCATGTTTTTTGGTAACGATTTCGGGACACAGCTTGACCTTATCTGCGGATTGCCGCAATTCGATGAGTTCATATTGCCGTGGTTCAAAAAATTCACAAAGCAGGCACATGATCGAGGGTATCAGACAATACTGCATTCCTGCGGATCGGTTTTCAAAGTTATCGACCGGCTTATAGACATGGAAACTGATTGTCTGCACCCACTTCAGGCAAAAGCAGCAAATATGAATGCTGAAAAACTGGCTGAAAATTTTAAAGGAAAGATAGCATTTCTCGGCGGAATTGATACGCAAGATTTACTTGTAAACGGTACTCCTGACGAGGTAAAGCGGGATGTTCTGAGAGTAAAAAAAGCATTAGGGTCCTTTATAATCAGTCCAAGTCATGAGGCGGTCCTTCCCAATGTACCTCCTGAAAATATCGAAGCTATGGCGGATCTTTCGCTAAGAGAGCTTATATAAAAAGACAAAGAGAGGAAAAAAATGCAATACGCAATCGGAATGACAGGTAGAATAATAGCAGCAAGGTTATTCGAGGGTGAAGATGTTTACGAGTGCATAGAATCAATCGCAGTTAAAGAAGATATCAGATGTGCAAGCGTATTGGTTACGGGCGGTTTTCGCAAGGCTGATGTAGTTGTCGGCCCTGAGTCGGAGAAACCCAAAATAGTTCCGAAGTTCATGCACTTTACGGGACCTGGAGAGGTGCTCGGTGTCGGGACCTTGTACAATGATGATAAAGGACCTAAACTTCATCTTCACGCAGCTATCGGTAAAAATGGGGAAAGCCTTATCGGCTGTCCACGCAAAGATGCAAAAACTTTTCTCGTTCTTGAAGTTACTATAATTGAGATAGCCGGGATTGAGGCATCGCGAAAGTATGATGCAGAAAAAGGACTCAACCTGCTGGATATCGAATAAACCGGAGTATGCCAGTGTGCAGTGATATATCACGCCGAAGTTTTTTGAAGACGACTGCTTACACAAGTTCTGCGATAGCTTTTCTATCTATAGGAAGGCTTGAGGGAGGTAATTGCTCAATGAAAAATAATCCATGTAATTTTTATGATGCTTTTAAGATGCCCGAACCTTTGCCTGATTTGAAACCTGCAAAGTGGATTTGGTTTCGGTCGAGGAGAACACTGGCTAATACTTTTGTTTTGTTTAGAAAAAATATAACCATAGATGATAAGATAAAAAAGGCTACCGGTTGGGTCGTTGCCGACAGTCGATACCTTCTTGAGGTTAATGGTAAGAGAATTCAATGGGGACCTGCGCCATGCGACCCGAGGTATGCGGAAGCTGATCCAGTTGAGCTGACAGATATTTTGCAGAAAGGCGATAATACTATCGGTGCGAAGGTGCTTTTCTATGGGCATGGCGATGGAACCAGTCCTGCGGGCAAACCAGGATTTTTGTTTTATCTCGAAATAGAACATTCTAACGGCCTAGTGGAAAAAATTGTCAGTGACAGTTCATGGCAAAGTCACGTAGCAAGAGCATGGAAGCCTGGACAATATAAACGCTGGTACCTGAGAGCCTTGCAGGAGGAATTTGACGCAAGGCTTTACCCATATGGTTTTTCCAGACCGGAATTCAAACAGGATGAAACATGGCAGGAGGCGATGGAATTAAACTGCCCTGCTGACAAACCTGCTATTTGTTCGGATTACGCGGAATATATGCATGAAGTTAAGGGTAATCCAGACACATGCAGTCTGCTTCGACGACAGGTGCCGATGCTGAATGAATATGTCCAACCGGCAAAACAGGTTACCGAATCAATGTGGATAAACTGGGAGAAAGCGGCTGAGGATTATTTTGATTTCGGATGTGATAATTGTTTTAGTGTTGAGGAAAGAGATTCATCTGAAAAAATTGGTGAGGATAGCTGGCAGATTAATTTCGGTCAGGGACAGGAAGAAAAGGCAGCGGCGTTGACCTTTGAATTCGATGAGCAAATCGTAGGCTGGCCAATGTTTACAATAGAAGCAAGTGCTGGGACCATAGTCGAATTAATGATACAGGAATCACATGAAAGTGGTAAGAAAACATTATTAAACACACATCATAATTCATGGTCGAGATTTATCTGCAAAGAGGGTGTAAACAATTTCGAAGCATTCGATTTCGAATCGTGCAGATGGCTACAGCTTCATATACGAAATGCCAAGGACAAGGTTATAATTTCAAAAGCTGCGATACGAAGAAGAATTTTCCCGTGGGCAAGCAAAGCTGAAATCAAAGTGAATGAACCTAAGCTTGAAAAACTTATAAAAGCGGCGATAAATACTCTCGACAACAGTGCTCAGGAAAACTGTGTTGACGGGATGGGGCGAGAGCGGCAACAATACAGCGGTGACTGCGGACATCAGCTGCATCCGATCTGGCTTATGTATGGTGAAAAAAGGTTACCGGCAAGATACCTGCGTACTTTCAGTCAGGGGATCACTAAAGGCGGGTATTTTCTGGACTGCTGGCCAGCGTTTGATCGTCTCAACCGGATAATGTTTCGTGAAATCGATATGGCGGATTGGGGTCCTATTCTAGATCACGGGGTTGGGTTCAACTTCGACTGCTATTATCACTATTTGTACACGTCAGATTTGACAGCACTGGAAGAAATATATCCCCGGCTTGTCAAATTTTCCGGTTATCTGAAATCTATTCAACAACAAGACGGTTTAGTGCCTGTAGATAATATTGGTGTGCCTTGCGTCTGGATAGATCATAGCGGATTTGAAAAACAAAGCCATAAGATGTGCAGTTTTAATCTATATATCGCTGCTATGCTAAAATATGCATTTGCACCTCTGGCTGAGGCTTTCGGCGACAAAAAACAACAAAATGACGCCATTGAATTCAGCAAACACATACACAAGGCCGCCGTTAAGAAATTCTGGTCAGACAAACATAAGATGTTTATTGATAATCTGCCCTGGTTAAAAAGTGAAAAAAATATCCGAACCCATGACCGGACATTATCCACTGCGATCCTATATGATTTGTGCCCGAATAACAACATAAACGCATCAGTAAAAACTATAGTGGACTGCCCCGACAGTATGGGGTTAAGCTATCCGGCTAATGCGGGCTGGCGACTATGGGCACTTGCAAAAGCAAATGAAAGCAAAACAATTCTCGACGAGTTGCGAAGTCGATGGGCAAATATGGATTCTGTAAAATTGAATAATACTCTTTCAGAGGGTTGGACCGTCAGTCCTGACAGCTCAAATCAGTGGAGCCATTGTCCGGTTGCACCTTTATATATTCTTTATATGAGTATAGCAGGGATCGTACCTTTGACGGCGGGTTTTGGGAAATGCCAGATCAGACCTAAACTTGCGGACCTTGAGCAGCTTGAGCTTACAGCGAGGACAGTGCGAGGCGATTTAACTTTTGCCGCTAATGGTACGCTTTCAAACAGATCGCTGAGTGTAACGATGCCTGCAGGCTGTACTGGCAGGCTGGTGGTTGATGAAAGAGAAAATTTGCCGTTGAAAAAAGAAATCGGCAGAACAGAAGATAATATGGCTTATTATATTTTACCAGCAGGAGAGGTTTCTACTTTTACGCTGAAATATACTTAGCAGAGGTACTAATCCTGCGATTTTTTCTTTGGCTGTTTTTCTGGGGAACTAAAACAGATAAAAGATATCAGCACTAAAGATGCACCAGCAAAAAACAATGCTATTCTCTTGTTAGGTTCACTACATCGGAGAATGAACTTTGGAATATCTTTCTTCTTCTCAATTTCTTTTTGCTGCCTTGCTAATGTGATCTTTGCGGCCTGGAGTTCATTGGCAGTGAGCTTCGGATAAACAGTGTTGGGTTCATTAACATCACTACCCATTGTAACGGCAACGATTCGTTTCAGCAGATTAGGGTCATCCTGACGCTGTTTGAGCAACTCTTCATAATCAGATATTAAAGATTCAAGCTTTTCAACAGAGGCGGTTGATTCTTCGAGGAGTTGAGTGTTTTCGAAATACTTGACTAATTCCCGACTTAGAATTGCTCCGCACAAGGCAGTCGCCCCGACAGTGAAAAAAACTATAAACATAATATCTTTCATAGTCGCTTCTCAAAAAAAATAACGGCAGATACAATCGTTTTCTCCATAAAACTCTTACATCTGCCGTATATAACGATTTTATACTATTTTTTCAACATGAAACTACCATAACGTGCAGCAGAGCCGAGATCTTCATTTATTCTCAGCAACTGATTGTATTTGCAGATTCTGTCAGTTCTGCAAGCTGAACCAGTTTTGATCTGACCAACACCTGTGGCGACTGCCAAGTCAGCAATTGTGCTGTCTTCTGTTTCGCCGCTTCTGTGGCTGATAACCGCTGTCATGCCTGCTCTCTTGGCCATATTGATAGCTTCAAATGTTTCAGTCAAAGTACCAATCTGGTTGAGCTTGATAAGAATTGAGTTGGCTGATTTTTCTTTAACGCCTCTTGCAAGTCTGGCTGGATTAGTTACAAACAAATCATCGCCAACCAATTGACATTTATCCCCAATAGTCTCTGTTAATTTCTTCCAACCGGCCCAGTCTTCTTCAGCAAGACCATCTTCAATTGATATAATCGGGTAACGGTTAACCCAGTCAGCCCAATGTTTGATCATTGCATCTGAAGTGAGTTTTTCTCTTGGTGCTGATTTGAAGAAACTGTATTTTCCGCTCTTAGCATCAAACATTTCTGTTGAAGCTGGGTCAAGAGCGATGGCAATGTCCTTACCTGGCTTGTAACCAGCTTGCTTAATTGCATCGACAATGACCTCAAGGGCCTCTTCATTGCTCTTAAGAGAAGGAGCAAAACCACCTTCATCACCAACTGCGGTGTTGTAACCTTTTTTAGCGAGAACTTTTTTGAGTGTATGGAAAGTTTCAGCACCCATTCTCAATGCCTCTGGGAAACTCTCAGCACCGATTGGCATTACCATAAATTCCTGGAAGTCGACGTTATTATCTGCGTGCTTTCCGCCATTAAGAATATTCATCATTGGAACAGGCAGAATATTAGCACTGCAACCACCAAGGTAACGGTAAAGAGGCATACCAGATGAATCTGCTGAAGCTTTTGCCGCTGCCAGTGAAACACCAAGAATAGCATTAGCACCAAGTTTCTTTTTGTTAGGTGTGCCGTCGAGGTCAATCATAACCTGATCAAGCTCTTCCTGCATACTAGCATCCATTCCGAGAACTTCCGGAGCGATTATTTCATTAACATTTTGAACAGCCTTGAGAACACCTTTGCCCATGTAGCGTTTTTCCTTGGTATCACGAAGCTCACATGCTTCAAAGGCACCAGTACTTGCTCCTGATGGAACCGCTGCCCTACCGAAAGAGCCATCTTCGAGCAGAAGATCAACCTCAACAGTAGGATTACCCCTGCTATCGAGAATTTCTCTTGCTGTAACATCAATAATTGTTGTCAACATTTCGTTATCCTTTCTATATTGTAGAAATCACCTGTTTTCAGTTAAATCAAATAATTTCGGACAGCTTACATACTTTCAGCTATATCGTCAATAGAAACTATTGCTCAAAATGGTATAAATCCCTTTAAATCAGGCTTTTTAAAAAAACTTTGCAGATTGACCATCAATTAGACCTCGATATGCCTTTAAAATCGTAATTTTAATGAGAATTCTGATTTGACAAAACAATATCAGATGGATACTCTAAAAATAGCAGGGGAAAGCTTTTAAAAAAATTAAGGGAATTATTATGCTGGAGATTTTTTGGGACTTCCGCATGAGCCTGCTCCAACAGACAAAGGATACACAATGGAAAAAGGAATGCTGGAATTAATAGAGATGATTTTGCGTACAACACAATTCATCGCTATTGGCGGTGGAGTGGCGATAATATTCTTTTTTGTTTTTGCACCGCAAATCACGGGGGCAAAGCTTATCAACAAACAGCTTGAACAACTTGAAAAAGAAATAAAAAAGCTGAACGAAAATATAGAAAAATTGATAAAAAAATAAGATTGGGGGAAATAATCACCATCTTATTTTGTTTAAATTTTATTGCTGCATTTTTATAAATATTTTATGTTTTTTCCCATCGATAACATTTTCGGGCAATCGGCCTTGAGATTGCGTATAATCTTTGCCGTCGATTGTAAACTTTTCAACTTGCGTGCCGCTGCCAGTGCTTGTCACATCGAACCATGTATCTTTGATTTTTATTTCTGATTTTATCTGACCAAATCCATCGGGGACCTGTGGTCTGAAGAACCAGTAGTCCTCTGTTTCATTGTAACCAAAGCCAGCAAAGCCTCTCAGCACGGAATGAGGAAAATAGGAGAAGCCGAACAAATTTAAAGTTGCGTGCCTTGGAATGCCATCATAATCGGCGACATCGTGATTGAGTTCGTAGTTCTGAAGTGAGGGCGGCAGGTTATCTATAAACTGGGATAGATAGTTCCAGGCTACATCTGAGAGATCAGCTTCGAAGGCAGCGTGTACCATTGTTACCCATCCCATGCCCCAGCCATGAATTTTTGCTGCTGGTGCGACCTGATTTTTAAAACACTGTTTGAATAATTCATTTTTATAATTAAAATATGGAATAGGTGCAGCCACTGTCCAGTTATAGCCATGATTGCCCATTTCTCCCCATCCAGAGAGTCCCATCTCTGGTCTGGGTTGTGATGCCAGCAAAACAGTTCTACCATCAGCATTTTGTCTAAAACAATACTTTTTCACTGCCTGATCTAATTGGATTGAACGTTGTTTCCAGAGGGGCTTTTCGTCACCTACTGCTTTTGAAAGTTCCCATGCCTGTTTAAAGCCTACCGATGATATGCAATTCATCAATGTATATTCCCCGACAGCTCCTGATTCCTGACAATCATCAACTATTAAACCGCTCTGGGCGTTGTACTTTTTATATCTTTTGTTTTCGTCAAGATACCCTTTTCCAGCGGGATCAGATTCCCATTCGGCGTAGCAATAATCATCGGCTGCTAATGCGTCTGCGACTTTGCATATAAAAGGCCATTGCGATTTTACAAATTCGATGTCACCTGTATAACGGTAATATTTGCCCATATTGTAAAGATAGTAAATCATACCATCGAGCTGAGGCCCCATCATTTGATTTGTCCATTCGCCGGGTAAGGTTATATCTTCTACGGGTCTTTGATCAGGTGAGCATAATTTTTGAATCACCCGACCAGAGGTGTGGTAATTGGCATGAAGGCAATTATTTTTTTCGTTCCAGTATGCATATGTGGAGAAGAATTGCAGTATCTTTTTTACTTCTTCATATCTGCCGCTATCGAGAAGCATGCTCATCGCAACACCAGAATCTCTTGTCCATACGACTGCTATCTGATAGCGATTGCCAACGATCATACCGCCAAGCTCTGCGTCAATTGCAAGTTTTGTGTACATGTACTGATCGTGAAAAGTTTTATCCAGTTTTTCGTTGCCTGTAACAACACTGGCCCCCTGCTGATACCAATTTTGCCACTGTTTTTGAACTTCTTGTGCATCAACTGTATTTTTGATTACCTGCTTTGCTAATTGTACGGCTGCGTCAGTTTGTTTGCTGAAAGAAAGGATAACAGTCAGGCAATTATCTTTCTTCGTGCAGTTTTTGCTGAATTTAACTATGCCGAAATCGTCGCCTACATAAAACTCTTTTGGATTAATAACTTCGATATTTGTGCTCTGATTATCTGTTGCAACTACTGTCTTGCGGTAAAGCTGATTGTCGTAATCCCAGCAAAGCATCTTTTCGTTCAACCGTACGATGGTTTCTTTTTCTGGCAATGGAACATCTATAGGCCACTCACGTGCATCTTCACAAAGCTGATACCGGCGAGCCTGTTTGTATTCCTGCGGGAACTTAAAACCCTGATAAAGCGACATTTCTGTGCTTATTCTGAAGTCACTCTCGTTTCCACCATCAGACTTAAATTCTATCTGCCTTACCATCACGGGTTTATCCCAGAGACCAAAAGTTCTGGTTGTTACTGTTCCTGGTTCAATCCTGGTTGTAATGACAATTACACCATCAAAAAATTCGTAGTTATCGCATGGGCCAACTGTCCAAGTTTGACCTGTTTTTATATTTGTCACGACAGGAGCAAGACCAATTTGTGCAAGCTGGGTGGTAGAATAACCTAACCACAGTCTGGCAATTTTATCATGAACGGCGGTAACGGGAGTTTCTGGAAATTCAAACGGGCTGACAAAAGTTCCGAAGACGTGACCATTACCAAAACATAATCTACCATCTATAACCGCACCTGCTCTTTTATCCATTTGTACCTTGTCAATACTGCATAAAAACCCTGGAGTGGAAGGAGCGACAATTGCAAGTTCGGATGGGGCCTTTTTATTGATGATGGAATCGACAGTTACATCTGCGGTTTTATCATAAAGCAAAAATCCGCAAACTGCGGCAGTTTTATCCTTAGCATCAGGGTTGGGCTGAACCGCAACTGTTATACAGCCTTTTTCATCAGCTATAACATTGCAGAGATACCCCGTTGGTGTTTTTATAGCATCTTTGAAACAGTCCATCGTATGAACAATCTGGCCGTTGACTTCGATATCGACGATTCTGTTGCCACCGAGGCTCCAGTAGCTTTCCATAAGAGCCACGAAAAGCTTATATTCTTCACCGGGAACTGCATAAAAACGTGCAACGATAGGCTTTGAAATATATGTGAGCCGGTCGTAAACAGGATGGTAAAGGCCTTTATCAAGCTCAAAACCAGTTCCGCCCGAAAGCAATTCACCTGTAACCTGCGCCTGTAAAACACTGGTTATGCAACAGGACAACATTGTGATCAAAATAAGCTTTTTCATTATTTTCCTTCGATAACAGCCTCGGATTTATAAAAAATTTAATCTTTCCAGCGGTAACAATCAACGGATGGTTTAATAGTTTCTACCAAGGCCCTGCTGGATAGTGACACGGGGATGCCCATAAGGAAAACGTCGTCTTTATTGACGTCTGCCTTGCTTTGCCTCATTTTGCCGTAGTCAATATCGATGCCCTCTGCTGGTATGCTCAGGTACTGGCTTTTTTCTTCGTCGAGCAGCAGGTTGTAATAATTTCTTATCGCCCTGGCGACGGCAGGTTCTTTGTCCACGTTGTAATAGTACCAAATGAGCAGATTAACCAGGCCATGACTTCTTAACTGGTCATGTGATTCTTTCTTTGCCCAGCTGCCGTCGTCATTTTGTGTCCAGAGCAAAAAGTTCACATGAGCTTTGACTCTTTCTTCGAGTTGTTTTCTAAATGCGGGGTCATCTATGTATGTCCAGGCGGCAATGAAGCCTTCGCTGACATACGCGCTTGTATCATAGAGCCAACTATACCATAAGTATTCTTTGTCTTTTCTGCCGGGGTTCCAGCTATCGATTATGTAGGGAATCCTGCCGTCATCTGCCATGGTGTCAAGCAGCCAGTTCGTTGCATTTATCGCAACAGTTTTATATTTTTCCTGACCGGTCAGATAGTACATAGCGGCGAAAATCTGACAGCCAGAAAGGCTGGTTGAAATAGTATAGTCGCCATTGAATGTATCGCTGAAAGTTTTGCCGTCTTCAGCATAATGATAGCCCGCCCCCAGTGAGCCGTTTTCATGTATAAATGATTCTTTTCCGTCACCTTTTTCCAGCATGTCGATATATTTTTCCAATGCTGTTATGATTCTTTTCTGCTGATCTGGTGTTGCCCATTTATAATAATTTATGAGAAGGCCCAGAGCACTGCCCGTATCGGCGAAATATACTGCACCGTAACCTGTGCCCCAGTAGCCTTGAGGTTGTTGACTATCGAGCAATTCAGATGCCCATTTTTTGACGTTATTTAAATGCTCTTCATCGCCGGTAATTTCATATAATCCAAGCTGAGTTCGATAATTATACCCATTAACAAAAATTGCTTTGTGCGGGTTCTGCATTGCAAAACTGGCAATTGACTTTACCCGTTTAATTATTGGTTCGTTGCCGATACATACAGGCATGGACTGCGGCTGCATAAGCTGTTTTTCAACACTTCTTGCACCGCTAAATGTCATCATGCCTTTGCTTTGTACATTGTTAAGTGTCACCGGTTCAAAATCAAAACGCAATCCCTTTTCCACCCAATGTCCCTTGTTTATGATTATATTTTCTTTGCCTGCAACGATTTTGCAAACAGGTATAGAATTTACATCCATTTCACGGTTAAATTTGACACTTACGTTCAAGACCTGCCCGGGTTGGGGGACAATTTCGGGGCCAAGGTCAACATATTCAACACATTTGGGGCCATCGGAGCCTATTTGCTTAGCATGAACTGATTGACAAAAACAAATGGGGACAAGCAAGGAAATTGACAAAACTAAAAATATTCTGACCTGCTTCATTTTACTATCTCCTATAATAAAATCGCATAATTCAACCAAAAGCCTTAGTATAATCAAAAAATCGGGTACAGGGAAAATATATTATTAAAAACATTCTGCTGTTTTTTTGCAAAAATCGTTAAAAAAGGACAATCCCGTAACAATTCGGTAACATTAAATTTGTAAATTATCCTCTGTTAAAAGCAGATACTATTTGTTAACATATTTTTGAAAGGAGTTATTATGAGAAAAAGTGAAAAAACAAAATTGTGCTTGATCTTAATCTTTTTATGCTGTTTAGCCTTGCCTGCACTTGCTGCGCCACCTAAGGTTATCAAAACCACACCGGAAAATGGAGAGAAAGACGTTGCCCCATCCACTAACAAAATAACGATCTATTTTGACCAAGCTATGGCTACTGACAGCTATTCGATTTGCGAGGGACCTGATTCGCCTAAAATGATAGGCGAACTTAAATGGATAGACAATGACACTGCATTTGTAAGAGTCAAACTCGAACCAAACCGCAAATATTCTCTAAGTGTCAATTGCCCCAGCTATCAAAACTTCAAAAATCTTAATGGCGAATCTGGTGTAATTTACCCTATAAGCTTCGAGACAGGCGATGCTAGTTCTTCACCAGAACGAAACAACTCTGATAAATCCATTATTTCTAAATTACACAAAGCGGTCTATGCTGAGGAAACTGAAGGCGATCTGGATAAAGCAATCGGGCTTTATGAGCAGGTGATAGAGGAGGCTGGGGAAGCTGAAAGAATCGCCGCTAAAGCAGCTTATAAGCTTGGGGGTTGTTATCTTAAAAAAGGTGATAAGGAGTTTGCAGCTTTATGTTTCCAGTCCGTAGTTGAAAAATACCCATCACAAACAGAATATCTGAGTCTGGCAAAAGAACAGCTTGAGAAGATGGGGGCTACAAACAGTGAAATGATGACGCAGGAAATGTACAATATAATTGACTCAAATGGCCTGATTCGTTTTAAACAACCCAACAAAACCATTAATAATGGTTCTGAGCCTATAACAACACGTCGTTTTATTAATTCAGACTTTGTCAAGCTGACCAAAATGTACGATGTGAATAACGTACCAATACCATTCGAGACAACTCACGAAGGGAGTATATACCGGTATGTAATGAATTTTAACAAACCAATAATGCCAGGCGAATCCATGGCATATTATTTTGAAGGGACAGTAGAAGGCTTGATAAAACCAGTTTCTGACAAAGAAGGTGTTTTTAGATATTATATGGTACATAGTCCTGCTGCAGGCCAACCAGTACTCCGAATTGAAACGTATCTGCTACCGGATGACGCGGAGTTAATCTCAAAACATCCGGATTTGCAACAGTCTGAAAAAGATGGCAGGATCGAGCTCCATGTTGAGAAAGTAATACCGGCTGGTGGGAATATAACAACTGAATTTCAATATAAACTATCTGGCAAAGAAATCTCTTCTGACAAAATCAAAGTTTACACATTGGACAAAAGTGTAGCTGATTTTGGTGATGATGATTTTTCTACGCCTGAATCTGCTTATGCTGCGATAAACAGAGTATCGGCGAGCGGCAAAGCTGATGGTTGGAAAAAAGTTAGTGTACCAAGTCTTGCTGATAGAATGCCTGGCAAGGACAGCTCTGTGCCCGAAGATTGGGCGGAGGTGTTACGCAATGCAAAAATTGTTGAAGTGAGAATCTATGATAACAAGTATGCACAGGTAACCGCAGAACTGTTGAGTGAATTTTCTACGGAAGAAATCAAACAGCCTTTCGATATTCGACATCTGGAACTTGTTGATGGCAAGTGGCTGAATGCTGGGAATGACAGAAGAAACAGCCTGGAAGAAACAGCTGAGCTTTTTGAGAAAGTTGTTCAACGTAAAACAGAGCAGCAAGAAGCAACAAAGGCACCAATCAGTCTTGAGGATAAAAAACAGGCTGAAGATGCAAAGATTGGATCCGACCTACAGGAAAAGATCAATTCGGCCAAATCCGGAGATACCATAATAGTCACTAAAGGCGATTACAGTGAACCTATTACTATAAATAAATCTCTAACATTGAAAGGACAATCACAAGCTGAATGTGTTTTCAATATTACCTCTGACACCCCTGCAATTTTGATCAACACTAAAGGCAATGATAAAGTGACAATTGAAGATGTCACAATAAAATGGCAATTGGCTACCAGTGAAAAAAACGAAATGCCTTGTGCACTTGTAGTCAAAGACAGCAATGCTCGAATTATCAACTGTAAATTTGAGGCATCCGGTGATTACAAGAGATCCCCAACAGCTTTAAATGTCACTGGATTTTCTAATACGGTCATAGATTCAAGTAAATTTGAGGGATTTGATTATGTGATTTGTTTTGGTGAAGGCACCAGAGGCAAACTTCTCAACAGCGTTATTACAAACTGCCAAAGCCAAGGCATAATCCTCTATAGTGGAGCAACGGTTGATGTTATTGGTAATATTATTACAGGGTCAAAAAAACATGCTGTCAGGAGCACTGGCGGCACATTGCGTATGGAAGATAACCTGATTGTAAATAACGCTAACCGCGGAGTATACTTAGGCAACAAAAGTGCCGCCGGAATTATAAAAAACAACGTTATTATGGCAAGTGGCACAGGAATCGGGGGCTTTGCGAATTCTAAAGTAACAATTGAGAATAACATCATTACTGACTCTACCTATGCTGGCATCGGCTTTAAGGATTCATGCAGTTTCCAAATCCGTAATAACATTTTCACCAATAACGAGCGTGGCTGGATAATGTTCAAGGAGGGAGAAAGTAATAATAATGGCTGCCAGATGAACACATTCTGGAAAAATAAAACTGACGTTGAGAACTTTGAAAAAACTGCAAATTCAATATTAGAAAACCCAAATTTTGCCGATGCTGCCAATGGTGACTTTTCATTAAGACCAGGCACGGCATCAGACAATAAACAGGGCCTAACAAACCCTGAAATACTGAAAAAATTATGGGAAAAATATAAAAATCCAGGTACGCAAGAAGGACGGAACAAAGCTGAAGAAGAAACAGAAAAATTAAACGCGGCAGTCAAATCGGCTTTAGACTGGTTGGAGATGTTTGACAATGGCAGTTATGACCAGAGCTGGGATGCGGCGGCTTCTCTTTTTAAAGTCACAGTTACGCAAAGCCAATGGCAAAGCACTGCCAAAGCAGTTCGTGAGCCTTTAGGGAAATTATTGTCGAGAGAAGTCACGGCAAAAAATTATACCCAACAGGTTCCCGGCGGGCCAGATGGGCAATATGTGATTATTACTTTTAAATCCTCTTTTGAAAACAAAAAAGATGCAGTAGAAACCATAACACCAATGCTGGATAATGACGGTAAATGGAAAGTATCAGGGTACTATATAAAATAATAACAAATGAAAAATAATACTAATTCTCAGTTGCAATGGGTGATACTGCTGCTTGTGATAGCAGTGGTATTGCCCAGTGTTTGTTTGCTCTGGTTTATGGGGCAGGCGGTAAAGAATGAGCGCTTTGCGATCAGGCAAAAGCTTACTGATTTTTATACGAATAAAACAAAAAAAATTATTGATGAAAACATTGACCACTATTGGCAAAATCAAATTGAACAATTCCAAGGCTCTATTAATACAGCAAAAGATGGTAACATTGAAACGGTGTTAATGAACAACGCGACTGAGTTTGATTCTGTTGTTATAACTGATCCGAACAATAACATTTTATGGCCTACATGTAATATTGATAAACCAGAACAGGAACGGAGCGAGCTTGAGGATGCATGGCAGGCAGAATTTGTTGAACAGGATTATTCAAAGGCTTTGGAAATATATTCTAATTTTGCCGACGGAAATGATGCGGATTTATCGTGTTTGGCGATGCAAGGCCAAGGGCGATGTCTTAAAAAGTCCGGCAAACTCAGCAATGCAGCAGAAATATACGGAAAACTTGCCTGGCCAACTGATAAAATATCTCTGTGCAATAATGCAATAGCAAATAACAGGCTTATGCTGCTGAAGCTGTACCGGTCATTGGCTCATAAGGAATTTTTCAACGAAGCTCAAAAGCAAGTAACAGATATAATCCAAAACGGCTTTAAGCTTGACAGTGAAGCTCAATATTTTTACCTTTGCGGCTTATCTGAAATCTGTAAGGAGGCTGGGATCGAGGCGAGGCTTAGCGGCTTCGATAAGATAACCAAAATAATAAAGGCTAACGAACTGGCATTTGATGTGGTTGAAAATGCGGCTTCTATCTTTTCGGATGGTTGGGCGCAAGGAACTTTTAGAAAAATAAAATCCGCTAATAATGTTTACGGCATATATAACGAGATTGACAATAAGAAGGTAATGGCTTTGATTGGAAAAGAAAAGCTGATAAACTATTTCCAAAGCATCATTAATAACATCGATGATGAAATGGTCTTTGCAAAGTTATCAAACAATGAGGAAAATGCAGCAGATCAAAGGTTTTTATCACTTTCGCCTGGCGGTCTTTTTCCTGACTGGAAAATAGAGTTGTATTTCAGGAGTGATGTTTTTTCATCTGCTGCAAATCAGCGGCAAATGGTTTATTTTTGGATGGCGGCAATTGTAATATTTTTGATGCTGTCGGTCACTTCTCTGGCAGCAAGAGCAATTTTGAAACAGGCTCGACTTAACAGGCTCAAGAATGATTTTATCGCGACGGTGACACATGAGTTGAAAACGCCGTTGGCGTCGACTCGTCTGCTAGTTGATACTCTTATTGATGGTAATTATAAAGACAGCAAAACGGCTGACGAATATCTGAGCCTGATATCTAAAGAGAACTTAAGGCTTACACATCTTATTGATAATTTTCTGACATTTTCGCGGATGGAACGCAACAAGCAGGCATTTGATATATCCGCAACCAGCCCGGTTTTAATAGCTGAATCAGCGGCAGATGCGATGCGGACAAAATTTAATAATGGATCAAAATGTGAATTTACAGTTGAGGTTGAGGATAATCTGCCTGAAGTCTGTGCTGACAAAGACGCAATGGTAACGGTGCTGGTTAATCTGCTGGACAATGCTTATAAGTACAGCTATGATGAAAAGCAGATAATTTTGCGTGTTTTCAAAGAGAATAATAAGATTTGCTTTGCGGTGAAAGATAACGGCATCGGTATGAGTAAACGGCAAATTAAAAAGATATTCGAGAGATTCTATCAGGCGGATAATAGTTTGGCAAGAAAGACAGAGGGCACGGGGCTGGGATTATCTATCGTTAAATTCATAGTCGATGCCCATAAGGGCATAATAGAAGTTAAAAGCCAACCTGGCAAGGGAAGTGAGTTTATAGTAAGTTTATCATTTTAGGAGTAAAATTATGCAAAATGAGAAAATAGAAGCTTTTTCGCCACAACTGGTCCCTTGGCAAATATGGATAACTGCTGGTATGCTCAGATTCGAAGGCATATCAAACTTTTTTACGATATTCGATAATCCAGCTGCTATAGTATGGCTGACAGCAAAAGTATTATTTATAACGGGGCTGTTGAGAAAATGGAAATGGGTGTATATTGTCTTTCTTATAGGTGCTGGTATACATGTGGTATACTTTGCATTAGCTGGAGCCTTTGTTGTCGCCATACTCAATCTGGCATTGATAATTTTGCCTTTATGGGTGTTTCGTTACTATTTTCCGAAGGACGACATAAACCCTGTAAGTGAAAGGCAAACGATATGAAAAAGAAAACTTCATGGCAGGAGAAGTTGGCGGATAGTAAAGATTTGCCGAGAGTCGAAAAAATCGATGAGAAGAAATCTAAACGTTGGGGCCAAGGGACATTTGTAATACCAGCTCCGATTGAAGTAGATGCAATTATGAAGAAAGTCCCTAAGGGCAAATTGATAACAATAAACGAAATCAGACAAATATTAGCTGGAAAACATAAGGCTACGATAGGCTGTCCGATTACGACGGGGATCTTTTCATGGATCGCAGCTAATGCCGCTAATGAAGCAGAAAAGCAAGGCCAAAAGCGGATTACGCCTTACTGGCGAACGTTGAAAACTGGCGGCATTATTAACGAAAAATATCCTGGTGGGTTAGAGAATCTAAAGAAAAGATTAGAGGCTGAAGGTCATACTGTAATCAAAAAAGGCAGAAGTAAATATTTTATGATTGAAGATTTTGAAAAATCATTGGTTGATATTAGTAAATTATAACTATAAGCTCACAGAGGAAAGGCTTGCTACACAGAAAGATTTGTAAAATATGACAATGAAGTTTTTTAAATATCATGCATTGGGAAATGATTACATCGTTTTAGATCCAGAAGATTTAGCTGGTGAGTTAACACAAGAACATATACGAAAAATATGTCACCGCAATTACGGTATAGGCTCCGATGGTATTCTTTATGGCCCAATAGAAACCGATGAAGCTGATTTTAAGCTGCGTATATTTAACCCTGATGGCAGTGAAGCGGAGAAAAGCGGCAACGGTCTGAGGATTTTTTCTCGTTATCTTTGGGATAGTAAATTGGTTGGGCTAGATGAATTCAGTATCTTAACCGCTGGTGGTAAAGTCAAAGCTCAGGTTTGTGAAAATGGTAGAAAAGTCACAATTGAAATGGGCATAGTAAGCTTCAACAGCACCAAAATACCAGTAGCGGGACCACCAAGAGAAGTTATCAAGGAGAAAATGAAAATTGACGGGCAGATTTTAGAATTTTCCGCAGCTACTATTGGTAATCCACATTGCGTTATTCTGCAAGAGGAATTATCTGAGGCTTTAGCACAAAAATTAGGACCAAAAATCGAGATAGACCCACGCTTTCCGAACAGAACAAATGTTCAATTCATGAAAGTTATAGACAGAGCCAACATCAGAATTGAGATTTGGGAAAGAGGCGCGGGCTATACCTTAGCCTCTGGTAGCAGTAGCAGTGGAGCCGCTGCGGTAGCGAAACGATTGGGACTGTGTGATTCAAAGATAAATGTCCACATGCCTGGCGGACAAATTGAAATTTCCATCTCAGATGATTTTTCAATCACAATGATCGGGGCTGTAACAAAAGTAGCCGATGGTATAATGGCAGAAGAAATGTTTACCTAAATTGAAAAATGAAATTTATGATTTAATCCAGCAAGGAACAGAAGTTTATAATAAAATTGTCCGGAGTTAAGGAATTCTATGCATGTTCGATGATGATGAATATAGTGCCAGCGTGGTTTTGCCGCTTATATGTGCTGTTTCTTTTGGTTTAGCAGTTGTAAGTTACTTTTATATTGAAGAGAAAACAGAATTTCTAATTGGCTCACCAAGTTCGACCTATTGTCTCGTCTATCTGATTATTCCTTTTTTCGTTGCTATTGGTGTGATAGCTGGTTGGTATAGAGTAAATTAAATTATAGGCTCATAATGAAAAGGATTTTGAATGAAAATGGAATCAATTTCAATAAATAATTTATCGCCTTTAGAGCAGACTAAATACTGGCTGCTGATTATTCTTGCGCTGGTTATAATTTTGATTTCACTGACAGGTTGCAACAGTGTTTTGAATATGCGGGTTTATGAACCGCTTGCCAATGCTGAACTTGTGACTGTTGAGGTTGTAAATGTAAATGGCGCAACATGTCCAGGTAATTCATTACATGATGCTGTTTCTAAATTTGATGAATATGTTTTAGGGGATGTTCAGATTATTCATGCTAATTCCGTTGAGATGGATTTAGGAAAAAATGGAGCATTGTCCCAAAAACAATTTAATGAAATAATATCGGCAAGTCATTACTCGGGTCAATCTGCAATAAATCTTATTGTTGCTCCTGATTATGAATACTCTGATAATAGAGGTAATTCTACTTGGAAAGAGAACAGTGAAGGTGTTCAAAACATTATATCAATTAATGCAAAGAATTGTAACAAAACCGCTTCACGGGTTCCCTTTGTCTCAAAAGAAGAACTTTGGCGATTTGTGATTTTACATGAGCTATGCCACACCCTTAATGTCCCAGCAAGAAAATCTCATACCCAAGATGGAAGGCATTGCACTAATCCCGGCTGTGTACTCTATTCAAAAATTGACATTTTTTCAGCGATGACATGGATGATTAATTTGGGACTACCAAAAAGCTTATGTAAACAATGCAAATCAGAGATTAGAGAAGCCCACCTGTTAACAAAGGGGCAGTTTTATGATGATACTAAAGAGTTCAACCGTTTTGGCCAGCTTATTGAATTGAACCCTGGAAATATCGATGCAGTAGCGATAGAAGCATTTTATGAACTGGTCCATGGTAACAATAAAAAGGCAATTGAGAAGTTTGATATGCTTATCGCAAAAAAGCCAAAATATAAATATCCCGAAGTGAATAACGGCACCTCTGCTTTTGCACTTAGAGCAATAAGTTATCACAATCTTAAGCAATTTGATAAGGCATTAAGAGATTATCAGAAAGCTATCGAAGTTATGCCCGAAGATTTACCAGTATTACAGGCTTACTCGCAAATTTTGTCTACGTCAACGGAGGAAAATTTAAGAAACGGCACTTTAGCGATAAAGCTGGCTGAAAAAGCGTGCAAACTTGAAAATTGGCATAATCCAGAATCATTGGATGCTTTGGCATGTTCATATGCTGAGATTGGAGATTTTGATTCAGCTGTTAAATATGAAGAAAAAGCTATTGCTCTACTGCAGAAAAATGTCAGAGCTGACTTTATTGAGCGTCTTGATTTGTTTAACCAGAAAAAACCTTATCGTAAGTGAAATGTAAATGGAAACAGTATTAATAATAGAAGATGATTCGACGATGCTGCGGGGGTTGAAGGATAACTTCGAGTATGCGGGGTATAATGTATTAACAGCAAGCGATGGGGAGAAGGGGCTTGAGGCGGCTTTTGATTCTAAGGCTGATTTGATTTTGCTTGATATTATGCTGCCTAAGATTAATGGGTACGAGATATGCCGCCGGCTGAGGGAGGCTGGGCTTAATATGCCTGTAATTATGCTGACGGCTAAGGGGCAGGAATCGGATATTATTCTGGGGCTTAACCTTGGCGCTGATGATTATGTTACCAAGCCTTTCAGCATAAAGGAGCTGCTCGCCAGGGTGTCGGCGTTTCTCAGGCGTGCAAAAACAAAGCAAGGCTCTCAATATCAATTTGCTGATTTGGTATTGGACCTTGACGCAAGAAAACTCACCCGAAACAGTAAGCAAATCGAGCTTTCGCCCAAGGAGTTTGACCTGCTGGCTTATTTTCTGAAAAAGCAAAATAGAGCGCTGACAAGAGATGATATATTAAATGCTGTCTGGGGATTCAACTGTTTTATTACCCCCAGAAGTATCGACCGATGTGTCACTACACTGCGGGACAAAATAGAACCTGACTCACGCCGCCCTGTATTTATAAAAACAGTCCGTTCAATAGGCTATAAATTCGAACTGCCCCAGGTCGATTAAAGTTTCGCCGCGGCAATAGCCTGCTCAACGGTCATGGTGCCTTCGTAGATTGCTCGTCCAACAATTGCCGCTGCAATACTACCCAACTTGGCGAGTTTTTCAATATCCGCGACTGTAGAAACTCCGCCCGAAGCAACAACATCAATATCTACGGAATCTGCCAATTCTTTTGTTCTCTCAAAGTTAGGCCCGCTCATCATACCGTCCTTTGCGATATCAGTGTAAATTATAGCTGACAGAGGCAACTTAGCGGCTTTGGTGGCAAAATCCATTAGTGTTTGGCCGCAATTTTGTGTCCAACCCTGGGTAGCAACGCTGGAGCCTTTTGCATCAAGACCCAAAACCAGCTTGCCGCTATATTTCTCTGCCATCATACTAAACCAGTCAAAATCAGTGACTGCCTTTGTGCCGATGATAACCCGCTCAACGCCCATATCCAGCAATTCCTTGATCGAATCTTCATTGCGTATGCCACCACCAACTTCAACCTTGAGCTGTCCACCGGCTACTATTTTTTTAATACTTTCGGTATTGACAGGCTTTCCGATCTTGGCTCCATCGAGATCAACTACATGGAGCCATGTGGCCCCTGCCGATGCAAATTCCTGAGCCTGAGCCGCCGGATCATCTTTATATGTTATCTGACGATCATATTGACCCTGGATAAGCCTTACGCATTTTCCGCCACGTAAATCAATAGCTGGTATTATATACATAAAAACAAACCTCAAAATTATGATATCAATTAATGGAAACGGATTTTAGGTAAATTTCAACTTATTTTCAAACAATTAAATCGAATATTTTATATTCTTGCAAAATATCCGCGTAGATTGTAAAGTATACCTCTCTGAAATACTGTCTGAGTTTCAATCAGGCTTGATATATTGATGGAGAGGTGTCCGAGTGGCCGATGGAGCCGGTTTCGAAAACCGGTGTGCCCTCTTTAAGGGTACCGCGGGTTCGAATCCCGCCCTCTCCGTTTTTTAGTTCTTATTCCCAATTAAGGCTGTTTTATTGCCTCTGCTATTACCTGACCAAACCTTACAGAGGCCTCCGGTCCGATAGCGGTAATAATAAGTCCATCGCGTTCAACAGCTCCGCTGGTATATTTTGCGCCGGCTTCTTTGAGTCTTGCTCTTTCAGATTGAAAACTGGTAGCATTAATCCCATCAAGCACACCTGCATTGGCTAAAATTGCCGGTGCAATACAAATTGCCGCCAATACTTTATCTTTCTCGACTGCTTGCCTTGCAATCTTCCACGCTGTTTTATCGCTGAAATATTCTGTAGCACCAACCCCGCCAATAAAAATCACAGCATCATAATCATCCACTATTATGTCACCAAGTAACATCTGGGCCTGGGCATTACGACCAAACTGACCTTTGATGTCACCCTTCTGGCTACTGGCAATAACAGTTTCTATAGAAGCGTTTTCAAGTTGTTTCTGTGTATCGAAAAGCTCTTCCTCTCGGAAGTTCTTACTTGCTACAATCAATACCGCACGCAGGGAACTTTTCTGCTGAACCGCTGATTTATCTAAGTTCTGCTGGTCATTATCAGGTTGAATTTCTTTATCTGCTGTAACAGCTGGATATCCTATACATATTATCGATATAGGCTCAACAGAAGAAGGAAGCCTGCCAAGCATCCGAACGGAGGTAATGTCAAAATCATTAATAGCGGTAGAACCAAGCCCTATCGCTACGGCTTGGGTTTGAATATTCTGAGCAACCCTTCCTGCCTGAATGGCCACTATTCTTTCAGTCTTTAGACCTGATTGGCGGGCAAGTTTTTTAATTTCAGCAGCAATGATTATGGTACATGGACAATCGGCGATGATATTTTCATCGGAACTTGCTTTGGATATTTTAGGCCTAACATCAACCTCTGTAAGCTCTTTTAGTATATGCAGCTTAGGATCATATTCAAAAACACCATCAGGAATAACAAAATACAAATTAAGGTTCATGCCATCAGGAAATTCCGCTTCTTTTGAAACCGGACCACTACCAAAAATTTTGCCAGCCGCCCACGCAATTTGGCCAAGCTGATTTGTGCTAAGCCCCTTAGAAGAAAACTCTCTTACATCATGTAAATTTTCAAGCAATTGCTCAAAATTCATTTCTCCTGTCAGAGTTGGCGGAGAAAGTGCTATACTGCGTCTTGCCGCGGCCTGTTGAACCGAAAAGCATTGCCCGGCAAACAAAAATAAAACCATAAAAATAAAAATTCTTTTAATAGTTTTCATTATCTAACCCTGCTAATATTCTTATTGTTTACCCAATTTATTATTACATAATACGCTAATATCTGATAATATCCAATTTTCATAAAAACAATAATAAAATTTTTATCAGTAAAACTTGTTCGGATATAAAAACTTGAAAAATAAAAAACTCATCATAACCGTTTTATTGGCCGTCTACTGGATAGGGATTTTCATACTCACACATATTCCCATCCCAAAGGTTGTCTATAAAGCTGAAGTATCAGATAAAACTTTGCACTTTGTTGCCTATCTTATTTTTACATTCCTGTTCTGGGCAGCGTTATCGCCGAATAAAAAAATTAACTGGCACAAAAAAACAATATGGTGGGTAATACCTGTTTTAATCACATATGGGGCAATTGATGAATGGCTTCAACAATATGTCGGCAGAAGTACGGACTTGACGGATTTTTTTGCGAACATGAAAGGTGTAGCCACTGGAATTATTTTGCTTTCGTTCATGGAATTTATGTCCTGCTTTATTATCGTTACAGGAATATCCATATTAGCAATTACAACTCTCGCAAAAGAAAATCTCGGCGAGCTGATGCCAAAATTTTATTCAGTATTCCACCTTTTATCCTACGGACTTTTTGCTCAGCTTTGGATGTTGAAACTGAAACAATACAGAGATAAAATAAATCTGGCTAAGTTGAAGTGGATAATTATCGCCTACGCATTTCCCCTGGTGTTTTTAGCAGTTGTCATACTAACTGCAAAATTAATAGGGCGATACTTTGAATTGATAAATATGATAATAGCTTTTGCTGCAATATCAGCAATAACAGCAGCGAATGTTCTTGTCTTTAAGTCTAAACAATAAACAGACAACTAAAGCTGATACTAATAACTTAACGACCTTTTGAAAGGTTCATATAGCGGGTCCCCTATCAGAACCAGCTGCCATGAATTAAAAGGGTTGCTTCGATAATATGCTTCAACAAGGCAATAGCCTTTCAATAATTGACTAAAAAATTCATCCGGCAACGGGAATGCATTTAAATAAGGCTCGGAAACAGCCCCTAACGTTGCAGTGATACCATCTTCAAGCATTGCAGGACACCACTGCGTAGAATTAGCATCGCGTAAATCAACCGCTTCCCAGCTTGCAATATGATATCCGATAGCACCATCCACAAAATCGAATGCATCGATATATTTTTTGAGGCTATACCATCCGCAATATAATGCTGCATCAGGACAACTATCGACTGGAAAAAGCTCTTCGGTTTTTTCTTCTACTACATCTAATTTGCTTTGACTCTTTACGACCTCTGCCATCATTTGGAGAGATCTGTCATATTTGGAAAATTCCAGTTGTTTTTTCTTCTCACCAGGGAAACCACTGTCTATATAAACCTTACCGCTGAGCCCTGCATTTTCAGCAGATATCGCTTTATCAATAAGTTTTTTTGATATCTCAAAACCAGGCCCATCAATCCGGCAAACCATCAAAGTTTTACCATCAGGATCTACGCGATGGGAATTAAGATTATTCTCCTGCCAATAATGAAGTTCGTAATTTTCATAAAGCACTAAAGACAGCTCACTATCAACGGAGGCACTGGTAAATTTACCAGTTAAAAAATCTGTTTGCTGAGTAAGCTTTCTAATTTCTTTTTGCAATGCTTTACTTTGTATTGAAGAATCACTTGCCAGACTTTTTAGGTTATTTTGTTTTTCTTCCAATAGAGCTTTTAGCTGGCTAAGCTCTTTTTCTTTCCCCTCAGGCACACCGCGTCCCGCTACCTTTATCGGCACACCATAAGTAGTTAAAATACAACGAATGCCGCTATATTTCTTTGTCTTAAGCTTCTCACGAATAACGCCTGCAATTTTTCCGTCATAATCCAACCTGCTTATACCATCAGTCAGACTGTTGCCAAGTTTTAGAGAAATAATATTTTCTTCTGGCACACTGCGTTTATTGCAATAATATTTCGCAAGCTCTACAGATTGTTCAATTTCACCATTTACAACAACAAGTATCTCCCCTGGCTCAAGGGCATTAACACACGTTGCCAAAGTAAAAAAAATAAACCAAACAATACTGCTTACCTTCAAGAGATTTTTTTCTAAAATCATATATGATGCCATCTAATCTGTTCGATATCTATCTTTGTTGTTATTTATCTTCAGCCGAATTTTCGCCACGGGTTATTTCGTTTTCTGAATATTTATTTTCGTATATATCTTTTCTGATTATTGCCTGTTTGGCAGTTTCAAAAATAATTTTAATATCAAATCCAAAAGAAGCTCTTTCAACATATTCGACATCAAACTCAAGCTTCTGCTCACGTGTTAACGCTGCCCTGCCCGAAATTTGCGCCAGACCCGTAAGACCAGGTTTAACTAAAAGCCTTTTCTTTTGCCGGTCATCCCACTCTTGGATTTGCGAAACATACAAAGGCCGAGGCCCAACTATACTCATATCGCCTTTTAATATGTTAAATAACTGAGGCAATTCATCAAGAGAATATTCTCGCAAAAATTTCCCAATCTTAGTAATCCGCAGATCATCACCGGACTTTGGCGACGCCCCAAATGGATCAACATCAAAACTCATCGTGCGAAATTTATAAAAAACAAAAGGCCTGGCATCTTTACCAGCCCTTTCCTGTTTAAATATCGCCGGCCCTTTACTGCCAAGCCGAATCGCAATAATAACAACTATAAATGCGGGGCACAACACCAGCAATGTCACAAGTGACACTACTATATCAAACGCCCTTTTAAAAATTGCATACATAATTATTTGATTTGAGCAACATAGATATTACTTGTCACGCCATGACTGTCGATCTGATTAACTAAATGGAATCCACATTTAGAATACAATTTATTCGCCGGCTCGTTGCCAGCAGCCACTAATACTTTTACTTTATCAATTCCC
>CAZBKA010000023.1:0-24489 GCA_964492365.1 uncultured Pirellulales bacterium
CCGAGAGATACTGAAGGTAAAGAGATAATTCGCCAGATAATTCATTTTGCTAATCAGTATGATGTGCGAAGACGCATTGTGTTCCTTGAAGATTACGATATTAATGTGGCGAGATTTTTGGTAAGGGGAGTTGATGTATGGCTTAATAATCCGAGACCTCCGATGGAAGCAAGCGGTACCAGTGGTATGAAAGCGGCATTTAATGGCGCATTGAACTTGAGTACCTGGGATGGTTGGTGGTGCGAAGGTTATGTTAATGAGGGTGGTTGGGTAATTGGAGCAGGTGAAAGTTATGACGATCCTGGATATCAGGATATGGTTGAATCCCAGGCTATGTATAATATTCTGGAAAATGAGGTTATTCCGCTTTACTATTCACGTAGTAAAGATGATCTTCCTCGGCCTTGGATACATCGTATGAAAACTACTATCAAATGGTGTACACCAAGATTTAACACCAGCAGAATGGTTGGCGAATATACCAAGCGATTCTATATGATGGCGGCGGAAGATTGGAAAGAGCTTAATGAAAACTCCCAGACTAAAGCTAAAAAGATAGCAAATTGGAAATCTTATATGAAGCAGCACTGGGGGGAATTGCAAATAGCAGATGTCGATATCAAAGTTGACAATGGTGATGGGTTTAAAGCACAAGATCAACGGAAATCGCAAATCCAGGTCGGTTCAAAGCTGCATGTTAAGGCACTTATCAGACTTGGTGACATTACCCCTGAAAATGTTTCTGTACAGCTTTATCGTGGTCCGGTTGATTCATGGGGTAATATAATAGACGGAACGGTTTTAGAAATGGCTTATAAACAGCCTTCAAATGAAGATAAACTTCACTGGTTTGAGGGAGTTATGGTCTGTGATAATTCAGGCAGACAGGGTGTGGCAGTAAGGGTATTGCCCAAATATGATGGAATGGCAAGCTCACATGACCTGAATCTTATTTGCTGGGAGTCACAGAATAGCCAAGCTCCAGCCAGAGTAAACTAATTAAAAAACAACATCAGCGAAGAGGTTTATGAATAGTTCATAAACCTCTTCGTATTTTTTTATCCATATTTTGTATGGAGTTTACAATTCCAATAATTTTAATACCAAGTAGTTTGCTGAAGCCATTTCTCACTTATTATCGCAAGATCATCACGTAAGACTGTCCTGTCCCTATTCAAGTCTCCAGTAACGTTAGTTTCACTTTGCATGAAATATTCTGCTATCCATGCGAAGTCGTCAAAGTTTACTATGCCGTCGTTTGTGATATCAGCGATTATTGACCAACCTGCGGGGGACTTACTTGCTTGTGCAGTTCCGCCATAGACGCCCATGTTTATCCTGATATTGTCGGCATGGTTGTATTCATCACCAAGGCTGAAGCCTGTTCCACCAGCGTCAATACATTTGCTTGTTGCTGCATCATAAACCCAAATTTCATTTTTATAATCCCAACTGCCAGCTTGTGACATTAAGTGATAGTCTGTTTGTGAAATAAAACAAGGGTCTCCATAGATATTGCCTGGACCATCAGCGTAATTTTCAAGGCAGCAGAAGCTTACATTCTGGCAGTTCGCTACTGATTCTGCTGGTTGATTATAGTAAATTATTGAGTTTGTAATTTTCCCATTGCAACTGTCAATTGCTGCGCCATAATCAGATGTATTATCAGCGATTGTACAATTGATGATATCTGCGTTGCAGTTATATATTGCACTGTTTTGGTAGGCATCATTGTAGATTATTAAGCAGTTTGCAATTTTTCCGTCACAATCAGCCAAAGCTCCTCCACGTGTAGAAAGATCTGCGGTGTTACGGGTAATAGTGCAGTTGCTTATTATTCCGTCAAAATCGCGTATTGCTGCTCCGTTGAATTCAGAAGCATTGTTCCTTAATGTGCAAAAAGAAATGTTAGCATTGCACTTGTTTCCGTAGATACCACCTTCACTTTCGCCTCCTGTGATTGTGAAGCCGACAAGGTTGCAGTCAGAAGTTTCACTGCCTTGGAACTTTACTATAGGAGCATTGCTGCTGCCACGTATTACTGTATGGGCAACGATATTGCTATTCTGTGGGTTTGTGCTGGTCAGGGTAATATTTTTTCCTGAAAAATTTATGTTTTCCTGATAAGTTCCAGAGTTTGCGATTATTACGTCATAATTATTGGCGGTATTTATCGCATCCTGTATTTTCATAAAATATGTGCCCTGATTCACATTTTTTACGGGCTTTAGAGTAGATCCTGTAATTGTTATATTTCCTTCAATTCTAATGCCCTGAACATTTATGCTCTGAACAGTTCCTAAAGTGATATTTGTAACATACGCATGACCGTAACCATTTTCGTCAACTTCTATTTTTACATCAGCTCCCACTTCACCTTCTGATATTCGCTCATCAAGAACAGTTGCTGGTAAAAGGCCGGAATGTGTTCCGCTGCCAGATGCATTATTAAGCAAAGATGAAATGTCGATCCACTGCCACCATAAAATTTTTGTATATGCTTCTATTTTTGTTATTTCCCAAGAATAGTTATAGACGGTGTAGTAATTGTCAACATATTGCGGGCTTGAATTCCATGAGACATCTTCTCCATGAGTTTCTGTACTGAAAGTCCAGTTGGCAGGGTTTGCGGCTGTAGTAATGCCACAAAAAATAAGGAATACAGCAGTTACTACAAACAAAGACACTCTTTTCATCTTGCCTCCGTAAAAAAATACTTTTCATCATACAGTCACAGTTCTTGACTGCCAGCTAAATCGCTTTTACCTTAAAGGGTCATTATAATATAATTGTCTGTTTTGTCAAGATGAAAGCTTACCAAGTTAAGATGGGACAGCAATTATGCCTAATTTTATGGTGTTTGTTGGCTGTTTTACTGCTATGACGGCTCTGAAATTTTTATTTTTTAAAGATTATTATAATTTTTTTTAAATATGCGTCACATCTTTAAGTTTTGTTTAACTTATATACAGTGAACGGATTTCTGGAAGCGTGAAAATTTAATATCTGGTTTCAGAGAAGGTTTTGGAAAATAAAAAATAGTTGTTATTCATCATTGGTGGGCTTTTACCGGTGCGGCTGACCAGTGTGTAAAGATTTACAGTATCTTTTTTTAAAAAACCTCTGCAGCATGTAATGTGGAAAAGGGCTTTGCTGCAGGGGTATTTTTATGCGCACAGAGAATTTTACAGTTTTCTTGCAAATGGGGGGGTAAAGTTATATAAATAAAGGCATTATGGCAGAGAATTTACATCGCAGAATAGAGAAATTGAGACAGGAAATTGTCAGACATGATCGGCTTTATTATGTCGATAATTCGCCTGAGATTTCTGATGATCAATATGATGCGCTTTTCGGAGAGCTTAAAAAGCTTGAGGCGGAGAGGCCTGATCTGGTGAGTGAGGATTCGCCTACGCAGAGGGTTTCTGAGAGGCCTGTGGAGGGGTTTGCTTCGATAAGGCATGCGGTAGCGATGCTTAGTATTGATAATACATATAATGCTGATGAGCTGAGGAAATTTGATGAGCGGGTTCGCAAGGGGCTTGAAAGTGATGATTTAGAGTATGTTGTTGAGCTTAAGATAGATGGTTTGGCGGTTAATCTGCGTTATGAAGACGGAAGGTTGATTTATGCGGCAACGCGTGGTGACGGGGCGGTTGGTGATGATGTCACGAGCAATGTCAGGACGATAAAGGCTGTGCCTTTAAGTTTGACTGGGGTGGATGTGCCCGAAATTTTGGAGGTGAGGGGTGAGGTTTATATGCCTAAGAAGTCTTTTGCAAGGCTTAATGATTTGCGTGGGGAGGCAGGGGAAAGCTTGTTTGCAAATCCGAGGAATGCGGCGGCGGGGAGCTTAAAGCTGCTCGATTCGAGGATTACGGCGGGGCGGAATTTGTCGTTTTTTGCTTATGCGACGGGGCAGGTTTCGAGAGAGCTGGCGGATAATCATTATGACAGTTTGATGGCTTTCAAAAAGCTGGGTTTGGCGGTTAATCCGAATGTTCAAAAGGTCGCAAGCGTCGATGATGTTATTGAGATATGCATGGGCTGGCACGAGAGGCGGTATGAGCTTGATTACCAGATAGACGGGATGGTGATAAAAGTAAACCGCTATGACCAGCAGGGCGTTCTGGGGTCTACGGGGCGGGCGCCGAGATGGTGCATTTCTTATAAGTTTCCGGCAGAGCGGGCAAAGACGGTTGTAACGAGTATCGATGTGCAGGTTGGCAAGAGCGGGATATTGACGCCTGTAGCTAATTTTACGCCTGTGCAGCTTGCCGGGACAACGGTTAAGAGGGCATCATTGCATAATTTTGATGAGGTTAGCAGGCTTGATGTACGTGAGGGTGATTCGGTATTGGTCGAAAAGGCAGGGGAAATAATTCCGCAGGTTGTTGAAGTGCTGAAGGATGAAAGACCTATATTTGCAAAGACGATTGAGCTGCCTACGGAATGTCCGAATTGTCATGGGCCTATAGCTAAGGATGAAAACGGGGTTTATCTTCGATGTCTGAACCCTGGGTGCGGGGGGCAGTTTAAGGAGTTGCTGAAATATTTTGCAGGTAGAGATCAGATGGATATTGAGAACCTGGGGGCGAGTCTGATTGAGCAGATGGTTGATGTTGGGCTGATAAAGAATTTTTCTGATGTTTATAAGCTTACGAAGGAGGAATTGGCGGGTCTTGAGAGGATGGGGGATAAAAGCGCTGGTAATGTTATAAAAGCGATAGAGAAAAGTAAAAGGCAGCCTTTGTGGAGATTTTTGGCTGGGCTTGGGATAAGGCATATCGGCAGTCAGTCGGCGCAGATATTGGCGGAGCATTTCGGCAGTTTGGATGCGATAAGAGATGCAGATGAGGATAGTTTGGCTGAGGTTGACCAGATAGGGCCTACGATGGCGAAAAGTGTTTATGATTATTTTCGTAATGAGAATAATATAAAAGTTATTGATGAACTGTTGGCGGCTGGGGTTAAGGCTGAGCATGCGTCGATTAGGAAAAGTGATGTGCTGGCGGGTAAGACGATAGTTGTTACGGGGACATTGGAGACGATGACGCGTGATGAGGCTAAGCGGGCGATAGTTGAGGCGGGTGGGAAGGTTTCCGGGAGTGTCAGTAAGAAGACGGACTTTGTTCTGGCGGGTAAAGAAGCGGGCAGTAAGCTTGAAAAGGCTATTGCGTTGGGTGTAAAGGTAATAGATGAAAAGGAATTTATTGAAATGGTGGGCAGGTAATTGGATAATACAGCGAAAAAGAAAAAATATATGTTAGAGGCGTTGGAGCTTGCGGCGAGAGGATTTGGGGCGGTGGAGCCTAACCCGATGGTTGGCTGTGTTATTTTTAAAGATGATAATGTGATTGGGCGAGGCTGGCATAAGCAGTTTGGTGATGCTCATGCTGAGATTAATGCGTTGGCGGATTGCAGGGGCAATGGGAATGACGCTGTGGGTGCGTCGATGTGTGTTACGCTTGAGCCTTGCTGTCACTATGGGAAGACTGGGCCTTGCACGGAGGCGATAATTAAAGCTGGGATCAGCAGGGTTTATGTTGCGATGATTGACCCGAGTGACAAGGTCGGTGGTAAGGGGATAGAACAGCTAAGAGAAGCTGGTATTGAAGTAAAGGTTGGGCTTTGTGAAAAGCAAGCAGCGAGACTTAATCCTGCATTTATAAAATATTCAAAGACAGGGCGTCCTTGGGTTATTTTGAAGTGGGCACAGACGATAGACGGCAAGTTAAACGGGGTTGGGCCAGAGCATAAGTGTATCAGTGGGGAGATGAGCAGAAAAGATGTTCATAAGACTCGCAGAAGCTGCCAGGCTATATTAGTTGGGGTCAATACTGTGATTGCAGATGATCCAATGCTTACTGCCCGGCCTGATAGGGGCAGAGGGCTGTTAAGGGTTGTGCTTGATAATAAACTTGAGATGCCCATCGAAAGCAAGTTGCTCAATACTGTTGAGCAGAGTGATGTTTTGGTAGTAACAACAGAGGATACGTTTAGGAGTGAACAAAAAAAAGTTGAGCAGATAATTAGTAAGGGTGCGGAGGTTTTTGCGGTTAAAGGTGATTTGGCTGGGTTGTGTGAAATGGTAGATGTTTTGGAAGAGCTTGGCAGGCTAGGGGTGCAGAGACTGCTTGTTGAAGGCGGCAGGGAGGTTATCGGGACAATTTTGAGAAATGATCTTGCTGATGAGTTGAATATATATATTGCACCTAAGATATACGGTTCTAAAGGCAGGGTTGATATTTATGATACTTTAGCTGAATTTGATCTAGCGGGTGATTTTCTGGATGCTCAGACAGGGCTTTTCGGTGAAGATGTCAAGGTTAGAGCGATATTAAAAGAGTATTAAAGGTATGTTTTTTTGATTATTCTACAGAGGGCAGGTCTTGTAGATTTTTTTTAGCGTGCTGTGTGAAGATAGTATCAGGGTAAAGTTCGATAAAATCAGTGAGGCACTTTCGGGCTTCCAGGAGTTTATCTTTTTTCAATTGTATTTCTTTGTCAGATAGATCACGCCAAATTTTTATTTTAAGCAGAGCTAATTCGTATAGAGCATTTTGTCCGCCGTCAGTGTTTTTGTATTTTTTATGAAGATCTTGAAGTTGTTGAGCTTTAAGCTGTGGGTCGCTTATGAGTTTGAATTGCTCCAATAAGATATTGTCCCTGAGTGGGGAATTAGAGTTGGTTTTTTCCAGAAGGAGGTTTAGTTGTGCTTCAGCAGAAATGCTGTGTGGATTTATCATTACAAAATCAGCTAGTAATTTATCGGATTGCGAATCTTCGGTTCTGTTTTCCGGGCTTATTGTGTTTTGCAGACGATTGATTCTTCTCTGGATGTCTATAAGTTTGAAATGTGTTATGACTGTGTTAGCGGGTGGTTTAAATGTGCTAAATATATTATCTTCTGAATCTTTTTTGTCGACTGGCGTTAGAAGCATTTTGTTTATCATATCCTGGGCTTGTGTGCATAGATTATTTGCCTGTTCAAATCTTCCTTGACCTGCCCAATGCATAGCGATTCGCCAGCGTGCCTCGATAGATTCAGGGCTGTTACCAAATTCGCTGTAGAGTCTATACCATGTTTCTCTTGATCTTTCTAATGGGTAATCAGAGTAAAAATGCAACATTTCTTCTTCGGTATCCAAAGCCTGTACATCCAGGTTGTAGTCATCGAGTATGGCTTTGTAATATAGCGCAATTGGCATTCGTTTACTTAGTGGTCTTTTGTTTATGAACAAATCGTATTGCTGGGTCAGTAATTCTCTCTTCATTTGATAGTTGAGTTCATCTGTAACAATAAACCAGCTCGGCCATCGATTTTGAGAAAGAGCCTTTTTAATTTCTTCTTTCAATTTTGCTCTTAATTGAGCTTGTTCAGTTGGATAAAAATATCCTTTTAGAATATATTCTTTAACAGCAGGTGTTGAAATTGTTTTATTTATTGCCTCGGTAATGCTGTGGTCGTGGAATTCTTTTATCTGCTGCGGGTCATTTTTTGCGATATAAAGCTGATAGTCAAGTTCGGCAAATCCTATATGTTTTTCAAAAACGGTTATTGCAGTTACAAGCATTACAGTTGCTGTTATCCAAACGGGACCTGGTTTGTAACGTGTAAAATGACCAATTCCTAAAATTATCCCTGCCATCGCCAGTGAAATCAACCAAGCAGCGATCCATGGAGTAAAAGAGAACCCCCATTGTATTGGTTCAGCTAATTTTGCTTGTCCGAAAAAACCATAGTATAGTAATAATGGTGTTGTGCATAATGAGATAGATATGAACCTTGAACGGAATCTCAGAGGTCTGCATGCGACAGCGATACAACTTATGAGCAGGCAGATTGCAAAGCCTGGCAGGTTTGCAAGTATTGCAGTTAAGAATATAAAAATGAGGCTGTATCTGAAACTCATAAGCTGAGAGACTAAGATTGGTGTTATTGATATGATTGCCATCATCATTGCAACTACAAATATTAACCATGGATATTCAAAGATACCAACTCCAGTGGTAATTGCATAGCCTATATGCCATGATTGAAGTGATATAAGATTTTGGTACTCGAAAGACCATAAATACCCAGTGAGTATTTTTGACCAGAATATGCAAGTGGTTGCGAATACTGTAATTGTGAGCAGTAAACACCTAATGACATTTTCATGGCTGTAGTGCAGAGTCGGTCCCGCTGTCATGAAAGACTTTGCAGTTGCCACTGGAGCATTTTTGTTATTTTTGTTTTCCATATTTGTCATTTATTGTCATATCTCAACCACATTTAACAGCAATAAAAATATAAAGATATATTTTACTGCCTACGCAGTTTGTTTTTTATTATTTATCAGCCGTAAATGTTACCAGCCTGATCAATATAAACGGCACTTTTTGCATTTTTAATTTTGTCGAAGGCTTTTTTTACTTCATTTAGTTTTGGCACTTTAAAAAGCTTATTGCAATTTGGGCATCGCAGTCTCCTGTCTACGACGTATTCATCGCATTGCCAGTTATGACCACAAGATGGACATTGAGCAATAATTTTCATTTTTCTTTTAGTTTTTTTACTCTCTAAAACAACGTTTACCATATGGTTCCAAACCAACTATTTTACCTTTAAAGCATTGGAGTATCCAATAAAATTTTTAACTGGGTTCCTATAATATCGGTATTTGAGGCTGTTGATTTGGGTTTTTGTAAAAAAATGATGTAAATTTCGATGAGAAAGGGGATTGTGTCTAAAAAATGTTAAAATAAGTGAGTAGATTGGAGGTGGAAAAATGGTAAAAAAAATAGAGTGCAGGATAATAAATTCAGTTTTATTTGGCGTAGATAAACGGCATGTTGCTACTGCAAAAGAAATTGAACTTGTACAGCCAGACATAGAAAAAAGGCGGTTTGCTTCTTATACTGCTTTGCTAAACAACTGTATGGTGGAACAGAAAGTTTCAGGTGGAAGTTTTAACCTTTTTGCTTAAGGTTGTTTCATATAAGAAAAGCGAGACACGTAATCGGATCTGGCCGACAAATAATGTCTCGCTAAATTCTAAAGAATCCGTTTAGACAATTTTCAGACCATCCGTGGTCTTGTCTTTGCGATTTTAGATACCGAAATCAATTATATTTTGTGCAGCTTTGCGTATATTATCAATATTATCAAGCTCTCCGGATAGCAGGAGCTTTTTTGCATTTTGTACAGCATCAAGACCTTTTTGTGAATCTGCCTGAATGGCTTTTTCGATTAAGGATGCGGAGTTTTGCTGCAGTTCAGCATTTTTATCTGTTTCATTCGAGGCAACAGCGTTTTTTGCCTGATTTGCGGGTTGCTGTGTCAATAGGTTCTGTATTTTATTGTTATCAACTGAATTTATCATATTCTCACACTCATATTTCTAATTCTACACACCTATTTTCGCAGGTTTTTCTATAAACTTAAATACCTTTTTGTTTTTTCTACAAATTTTTATTTATTTTTTTCGATCATTGTACTTGCAACTTCATAGGTTACGAAATCTATGAATTTAACAGGACTTATGGTAATCAATTTTGCATCAATAGTATTTGTTTTTGTATTGTTTTGTGCCTGTAGATATTTTTCTATTCGAGCTTCAGTGGTTTTATCGGAAGAGTCAAATATTTGTTCCATAGCCCAGATAAGTTTACCATCTCTGAGGTCAGTAAGTTTAAGAATAAGTGCAACAGTGGTGTGTGGGTATGGGGTGTATTGTGTTATAGTTCCAGTAAGCATTGCATTGCAATTTATTGTTTTTCTGATTTCGGAGAGCTGCTCAAGTGTATATTTGTCATTGGCGTTTATTTTCAAATCACTCCAGATAGAGTTTTCTTTCGAAATGACGGAGATTCCGAAGAGTTGCGTCTTTTGAAGTGACCTGTGCAGAGAATTGGTTATGTCATAAGAAATAGCCGGATAATCGGAGCTATTCTCTAACTCAATAATTGCTATTCTGCCGGTTTGTGAAAGGCTTTTGCTCGGGTCAAGGTAATAGTGTATAGTATTGGGCATGGTTGAACTGCCGTTGTTACAGCCTTGCAGTAAAAACAGAAGCATTAAGAGCATTATTTTTGTAAATTTAATCATTTTCTTGTCCTGTAGTATTATCTATTTATTTTCCTGCTGTGAATTGCTATCTGCAATGTTATTTGTGTCATTAGGCGTCTGGATGCTTTGTTGTAAGGGAATTTCTTTTTGAACAGTTTCTACCTGAGTTGTTGTTTCTGTTGCGGGAGTTCCAGTTTCTCCTCCGAGTATTGTTAAAACTTTAAAGAGAGCTTCCAACTGAGCTTTTTGTGCGTTTCGCATTTCATCACGGAAACCAAGAATGTCAGCTTTCCAGTTATTCAGCTCAATACGCATTTCGACAAGAAGGTCATTTGCTTCGGAAAGCTCCTTTTTTGTTTGATCAAGCTGAGTTTGTAATGAGTCACTGTTTGCTTTAATTTTTTGATTTTCTTCAGTTATATTTTTGTTTTGTTCTTTAAGCTTTACACATTCTTCGGAAAGCATGGCATATTTCTGGGATAGCTCCACTGCAGAGCCTATGGAATCATTTACCTGTATAGTCTGGTCATATTTTGCGGTATTAGATTCAATTTTTGCAGTTTCCTCTGCAGGGCCTGAAAATGAATTCATAACAGAGTCCATTTTGGGCATTTTGTTTGATTCATTACATCCAACAAGAATGCAAAGCCAAGTGCAAACAATAATAAATGTGATAAGCTTTTTTAAAGATAACATTTTTTTCTCCTTTTTTAATTTTTTTGGTGTTGCTATTTATTTCCATGGTTACACCTTAAATATAATTTTTCACCACAGCGGCATGTGATTTCTATAATGGAAAAGCTTTCATGTTTTTCCACAACAATTGCTTTAGCACCGGCAGGCAGCTTAGATCGAGAGCCTGATGTCTCAGTTGCAGAATTCACAGTCTGTATGCTGTTTATTTTAAGAGGTTCTTTAAAATCCAAAGAGCCTTTTTTGAATATTTTTGTACTAGTCTTATTCATTGCTGTCCTGAATTAATAAAGTTTCTGGTTTAAGCCTTAAAGTCTAACAGATGTTTATCATTATCGGTCACTTTATTTTGCTGATTGTTTTCGGTGGTGTCATTTTTTTCTTTCTCTTTGTTTGCTGATTTACCTTGTTTTTGTTTTTTTCTTTCTTTATTTTCCTCTGGGATAACAATCCTTTGTAAAGATTCTACCTGGTTAAAAATATTAATGTCATCAATCGCCATGTTTTATTTCTCCAATTTGGAAGATAAATAAAATAACGCACTTGAATGCAGCTGACTGACACGTGGCTCAGTGATTTCCAATACTTCAGCGATCTGTTTCATTGTCAACTGCTGTTGATAATATAAAATAATAACCTTTCTTTGTTTGTCCGGCAGTTGTTGTATAGCATTTGTAAGATTATTTAATAATTCTGTTTTTTCAAGTTGACTTGAAGGGGAATTATCTCCGGGAGCAGTAAGGATATTTTTTAACGAAATATTCGAGTCTTCAGAATCATTTGAGTTGTCAATAGATACAAAGTTTTTTATTCTTGCATTATCGAATATCTGGTATAGTTTTTGGTTTGATATCCCCAGTTTTTGTGCAAGCATATCGTCAGTTGGCTGCAGCCCCGTTTGATTTGTGATCTGTTTGCCCACTTCAATAGCATTTTTTATTTGTTTTTCCGCGTTTGCAGGAACAAATGACCAGCTTCTCATTTCATCGAGTATAGCACCTTTTATTCTTATATATGCGTAAGTTTTGAAATCGGTATTGAATTTTGGATTGTAATCTCCGGCTGCTTTGACAAGTCCTACCATTCCGGCGGATACCATATCTTCAAAAGATAACGGCGGTCTTAAATACGTTGTTACCTTTCTTGCAATATGGGAGACCATTGGCAGCAATTCGGTGATGCGTGTGTTATTTTGAGAAGGTTTTGGTGTTTGGCTGTAAGTGTGCAGCGCAATTGATTTGAGATATTCTGGGGTTTTGTGGCTGACAAGAGTATCAGCATCTGCGAAGTTCTTGATGTTAGTTGTCACGGTTAATTTCCCTCTGTTTCTCAACTTCTTTATCAATCATTGCGTTAAGTAAAACAAAATTAACAGCTTTAACGAATAAGGTTGTTACGAAGTATGCAATGGCTGTTGCGAGCAGAGCCTTTTTGCAACAATAAAAAGAAGATGCACCATAACACTGCCCTATTATTGCAACGATGAAAAATGCTAATACGCTTATTTTAACAGCTGTAGGTCTGGTCTGTAACAGCATAACTAAAATATTCCTTCAATAATAACTTTCATAGTAAATTAAATTCCTGCCAATTGAGGTGTATTGTGTGCTGTCAGCCCGGCTTGCCTAATGTTAATTGTTTCAAGCGGTTCAATTTCTGCTGATAGTATGATTTCATCATATGCGATTACAGCCAGTGGTGGGACTGTTCTTGCCAGCATGGAGGCTAATGCAGACCTTAGTCTTGAATCGCATAATAAAACGACTTTTTCAACTCCATTTTCCATGATTTTTTTCCATGCCATTGCGATGTTTCTTCCTATTTGCATGGCAGTATCAGCTGGTAGTGAAAGGTTCATCACTCCATTTGGCTGTTGCTGCAGTGAGCTGGTCATCTGGTGCTCAAGTGCTGGTTCAAGAGTTATGGCCTTTAGCTTACCATTTTGATCTTTGTACTGTTCTGTTATTGTTCGACTTAAAGATTTTCTTACCATTTCGGTCAGAGTTTCAGCATTTTTAGTCTTCGAAGCATTTTCACCAAGAGCCTCAAGTATCGCAGTAAGTTCTTTGACAGGTATTGAATCGGCGAGCAGGTTTTTCAAAACTCTCTGGAGCAGTCCAATTGAGACTAGTTCACCAATAACTTCGCCAACAAGTGAAGGTTGCGTTTTTCTTAATCTATCGACAAGCATCTGTACATCTTCACGTGTGAGAAGTTCGTGAGCATGTTTTCTGAGTGTTTCTGAAAGATGAGTTATGAAGACAGATTCGGGGTCTATTATGGTATAGCCGTTTAGCTCAGCTTTTTCTTTGTTCGCCTTTGTTACCCATAGAGCAGGCAGACCATATACAGGTTCGGTAGTTTTTATGCCATCGACAGGTGTGCGGATTGAGCCTGAATCCATTGCAAGGAACATGTCAGTTTCTAATTTTCCTTTTGCAACAGTATGGTCGCTGATGCGTATTTGGTAAGCAGTAGGTTCAAGTGTTATATCATCTTTCAACCTGACGAGCGGAATAATGATTCCGAGCTGCTGAGCAAAGCGTCTTCTCAGAGCCCCAATGCGGTCGAATATTGAGCTACCTTTTCTTGGGTCAACCATGCCAATTAGACGAACACCTACACTTACAGATACTTTGTCGATATCGAGAAGCTCTTCGACAGGTTGTTCTGTTTTTTGTGGGTTCGTATCGTTTTTCTTTTTTTCATTAACTGGTTTGTCAGAAGCCTTGATATTTATTCCTATTGTTGCACAGGCTGCGCTTAATATCAGAAATGGCAGCGCTGGCAATCCCGGCACCAATGACATGACACCGATAATTACGGAGGCTACGATTAACGGCTGACCTTTCATGAAAAGCTGTATAGAAAGGTCCTGACCAAGACTTTGCTTTGAACTTATTTTTGTTACGAGGAAACCTGAACTGAGTGAGATAATGATAGAAGGTATCTGGCTTACCAGACCATCACCGATTGAAAGGATTGAATAAGTTTTCAAGGCATTGCTGATATCCATGCCATTTTTATATCCCATCATAATACCGCCGATGAGGTTTATGATGGTAATTATCATACCGGCTTTTGCATCACCGCTAACGAATTTCATAGCACCATCCATAGCACCATAGAATTCACTTTCTTTTACTATTTTTGTACGTCTTTCATTTGCCTGAGTCTCTGTTATTGCACCAGCATTGAGATCGGCGTCGATTGCCATTTGCTTTCCAGGCATAGCGTCGAGGGTGAATCTTGCAGATACTTCACCAATTCTAGAAGCACCTTTTGTGATGACTATAAACTGTATTACGACGAGTATCAAGAAGATGATGATACCGACAATGACAGAGCCACCGGCGACGAATTCACCAAAGGTCTGAATGATTTTCCCAGCACTTCCCTGCAGCAGGATCAACCTTGTTGATGCAACGTTTAGAGAGAGCCTAAATATAGTTGTGAACAATAGAAGCGAAGGGAATGTTGACAACTCCATGGCCTCTTTAGAGGCAAGGGTAATAATCAGAATAGCTATTGAAGATGATATACTGCAAGCTAACAGCAAGTCAAGAATCCATGTCGGCAAGGGAATCAGCAGTGTTGCGAGTACCATTACTACAGCAATGGCAAGAATGAGATTGCTGTGCTTTATTATTGAGCTGCTAAGCTTAAGATGGTTAACTATATTATCAGATGCGGGCATTGATATTCCTTGTCAATCTGTTGTTATTAATCCTGCTGTTGGGGTGCCTTACTTATTACATTAAGTAACTCAGTTATTTTTATAGCAAAAGAATCTTCGACTACGACGATGCTGCCAGTGGCAAACCTGGATTCATTGATATAAAGATCAACTGGTTCCTCAATGTTTTTTTGTAGTTTTATTACCGAACCAGGAGTAAGTTTTAGAAGTTGTTTTACAGGTATTTGAGTTTTACCCATTGAGACAGTAATTTCAGCTTCCATATCGAGTAAAATATCTATACTGTTACCAGGGCCTTTTGCAAAACGCTCACTGGCTTTTTCGAATTCTGCAGGCTGAGCAGAAGTTTTTGATTGTTCTTGAGTTTTGGCATCGGAGGGTTGTATTTCATCAACTGTTTCTGTTGTTTCTGCCATTTTGTAACTTCCTTTTATACCTTAGTTAATACCATTAATTAATGTTTTTGTGATTGTCACACCATATGAATCTTCGCATTGGACCAGTTGTGCATGGAAAACATTTTTTCCATTAATAGACAAATTGACTGGTTGGCCAACTTTTTTGTCAAGTAATATTACATCGTCAGTTTGAAGATTCATTACGTCTTCTACAGTGAGTTTGATTTTTGCGAAGTTTGTTACTATATCGACTTGCTGATCATTTAAGTGTTCAGCAATGAGTTGTTTGTAGTCTTGTTTGACATTTCGACCATCAGTAAGTATCTGTTTGTGAGCAATCGTGTCAAGATAGGATGAGAAAAATATGAAACCTGCCTGAGAACCGTTTTCATTTCCATCGCTAAGCTCAAAAATTATTTTACACATTTCTATGCAATTATCAAGCTGGATTGGTACGGACCGACTTAGAGTTTCTGAAACAGGCTGACAGTTTAAATTTGAATGTGAATTTGAGAAAGCTTTGATGAATGATGTTGAAATTTCGGTTAAAAGAGATAATTCAAGATCGGAAAACTGGTCAGACTCAGAAGGTTCTGTTTCGCCGAGAAGCTGGGTTGTCCACGATTGAGCTGATTGATGAGGTATTGACAAAAACCCAGATACTTTATTTGAGGCACTATCCTGGATAGCCAAGTTGTATGGCATTTTTTCATCCTGAGATGTTGTTATTAAGTTTTCAGAAAAAATCTCAGTAATAGAAATTATTTTAGCATTGAACAGATGATTACACATGTTTGAAAATTCTTTTGCCAGAAAAGCGCTTAATTTTTCAAAATAATCATAGAGCAGGGCTATTTGTTCCTTATTAAAATAGTGCGGCTTATGAAAATCGTACTCGCTGACATGGTCGTCTGTTGGGCAAGTTGATACATTAGATCCGGCATGTTGCAGGAATAATGTCTGAAGCTCTTCTCTGGAAAGTTTATTTTCGGAAGCAGGACTCATTGTATTACTAATTCCTTAAACAGGATACGTTTTAATTGTGGTTTTGCATCTGGGAATAGTTTTTCATTTAACATTTGACACAGGTAAGCCTGAATTCTGTTGAGGTTTTTGTCGCCTTGAATATCTTCGAGTCCAAGGCCCGCAAAATAGACAGTCAGCCAGTCTTTAATAGGGTAACTCTTTTCTTTTAAGAACTCAGTGCCTTTTAGCTGGTTAACTTCAGGACTTACTTCAATAATCAGAGTGACCATTACATATCTTGTAGAACCAGGTTCATTAAGGTTTGCAATTACTGGCTCCAGTTCGAAGTACCAGCTATTGTTAGAGTTGCCATCGGTGGCTTTTGTTGTTAATTCTTTGAGTGGATCAGTTTTTTCAGGTTCCGGAGTTTTAGTTTCTTCGGTTGAGCTTACACTGCCGAAAATATTACCAATGCCGAGGCCGGCGCCGGCACAGATTATTATTACCAACAACATAACTATCCATATTAAAATTGATTTTTTTTTACCAACACCCTCCTTAGGAGCGGTTTTTTTTTCTTGTTCGGTTTGTTTTTCTTTTTCCATAATTTCTTTTTACCTTATAGTATCTGTGCAGGTTGCATATATTCTTGACTGCGGTATCTTTTCATTTTATCTCTGAGAGTTCTGTCGCTTATTCCTAATATTTTTGCAGCTCTTGTCTGGTTGCCGGAGTTTTGTTTGAGCGTTTCGATAATTGCATTTTGTTCTATTCGTTCAAGCGGTATCGAGCCTATGCTTGTGATATCTGCATTATTCTGTGCATTAGACAGCATCGTAGAATTTGTGTTACCTAGTTGCGGCAAGGGCTGAACTTGATCGAACATCCAAGATGCATCAGCCAGCGATAAAGTCGGACCTGTTCCGAGTATAAGTGAAGTTCTGACAATGTTTCTAAGCTGGCGAATGTTGCCTGGCCATTGATGGTTTTTAAATAATTTGATCAATTCGGGTGCAAGTTTTTCTATTCTTCGTTTTGACTGTGGTGCGTAAAGGTTTACGAAATGCCACGTTAACTCTTCAATGTCATCATTTCTTTCCCTGAGAGGCGGAACCGAAAGTCTGATTCCACAAAGGCGGTAATAAAGGTCCTGGCGAAAACTGCCTTGCTGGATAAGCATTGGTATGTCTTTATTTGTTGTACTGATGACCCGAACGTCAACTGGTATATTTATATTTCCACCGACGCGTTCGAAATCCTGTTCTTCAAGGACACGTAAGAGCTTTGCTTGAAATTTTAATGGGGCTTCTGTTATTTCGTCGAGCAGTAATGTTCCGCTGTCAGCGAGTTCAAAGCGTCCTTTTCTTTGATTGAAAGCCCCTGTAAAAGCTCCTTTTTCATGGCCGAAAAGCTCACTTTCAGCAAGGCTGTCATTTAGTGCAGCGCAGTTAACCTTTATATATGGCCCCGAAGCCCTATTGCTTTTATGATGTATTAGGCTTGCGATGAGTTCTTTTCCTGTTCCACTTTCGCCAAAGATTAAGACTGGCGTGGTAGTAGGGGCGAGTTTTTTTACAAGTTCAATAGTCTGGTTCAGTTTCGTACTTTTTCCTACGATGTTTACCTCGGTTCCGAGTGAAGCAACAGTTTCTATTTTATGAGACGGCAGGTAGGTGTCTATAATATTTTCTATCTTAATTTTGTTCGTTCCCTGGGAGACAAAATCACTATAACCGGCTTTGATAGCATTGACGGCAAATTCTATTAAACCGGAATTTTCGTTTTCTAATTTTTTTATTATTTTTATAACTGTAGTTTGAGGTATTGCTTTCTTGAAAATATTAAGCAAATCAAACTGATTGTAATTATCTTGCAGAGTACAATCAAATATCAGGTTGAAGTAATGCCTTTCGAGCAGGTTGGTGACTTGCCCGGTTTTGCTTACGATCCCGTGGACGCCTTTGATGGCTAAAGTCTCAAGAATAATTTTAGTGAGAGTGTAGTCATCACTAACTATCAAAGCTTTGCGAGTTATTTCATTTTTTGGGGTTTTCATTTTCAGTATAATGCCTTACTCCACCAGAAAACTACTTTTTCTGATAAGCCCTTGTGGATCATCGTTTAAATACCAATTGAGCAGTTCTATTTGGTCCTTGGCAAATTCTGCCCATTCGCAGTGTGGAAAATCTGTTATCAGTGCTTTGTAGTATTCGATGGCTTTTGAATAATCAGTATTTCTTAAACAATTTGCTGTCTGAAAAAGTATCCAGGATTTGGTTTCCTCGTCATTTTTGTCTGTAGTATCAAGAGCTTGTTTATAGAATACATAAGCCTCCGACAACATGCCGCATTCAAACATTATTTCACCAAGTTCAAAAAAACTGTTAAATGACTCAGGATTATTAATTAAATCATTGACCAATTTTATAGTTTCAGCTTTTAGGTTGACATGTTTTTTGCTATCAGCAAAGTTATTTTTGGTGAAATTGCCATTATCTATTGTAAACGATTCATAAGGCTCTTTAAAAATCTTATTGACTTCGTTTTGCAATATATCATTGTTGGTGTTTTGGGGAAGTTTTTTTTCAGAATTTGTTTTTTCCTTTTTGGCTCCTAGATGGATAGCCGATGATTTCTTGATTTTTACAGAATTGATCTGGTCAATTAAATTTTTGAGTTCAGATTTGCTTTCGCTGTTATTTTCCACAGGAGTAGTTATTCGCGCCGATGTAAGTGCGTCTGAGACAGTGTCATTTGCGGCAAAATTTGCGGGCGAGGTTGAATTCTCCTGGATTTTTATAGCTACAGGTTTAAGATCAAAAGTCATATCTTCTGGCTGTCTATTATTGTTTTTGTTTTCATTGAGATGTGCATCCATGATATCAGTTGGATCAAGATTGTTTTTTTGTAGCTCCGCAAGTGTCCAATTTGCTGATAAAATAATAACAGCAAAGCAAAGCCAGACAACAGATATAGAAGGACTATCTGTGTTTCTTTTTTTATATTTGATAACTTTTTTACGGTTCATTTTGTACCCTATTATTGCTCAGCCGGAATATAGTTTAAATCTTTTAACAAAACGGCAGCGGCACTGTCATAATCATCTTTGTATTTATATGCTTCGGAAGCCAATTTTGAAGCTTTCTCTCTTGTTTGTTTGTTGGTATTTGCATCCATGATTTTTGAGCATATCAATATTGTCTGATCAGGTTTGTTCTGATCAAACAATACCTGTGCGAGTTCAAGTTTTATTTGATCGGCATAATCTCCTGGCTCGACAATTGTAATTATCTTTGAAAGAATTTCTTCTGCTTTATTAAGGTTTCCCTGCGAGACATAGCATAGACTCATTTCAAGCATAACCTCAGATTTTAACTGTGGGTCTGAAATATATTCAGCTTTATCGGCTAACAGAAACAGGGATTTTTCGGTCAAACCTATTGATCTGAACACTTTGCTTTGAATGAGTAATATTTTTGTATATTGCACAGGAGAGAATTTTTCCAGAGGAATCTGTTCAACCTGTTTGATTGCGTTTACGAAATCTTTTTTCTGAATATAGCTGTCGATTAAGGCTAAAAGTGTTGTAAGATACTGATCTTTTGAGTTGTTGTAATGCAGGGCTAATTTGAAGGAATCACACGCCTGCTGGTTTTTATTCAGGGCCAGTGAAGTTTGTCCAAAAATGTAATTTGCCAGGTAGTACTCCTGTGTATCTTTGTTTTTGACTATTTTGAAATAATTATAAAACCATTGTTCCGCATTTTCATAATCTTTTTGTTCATAGAGAGAGTTTGCTGCTCCAAGGGCAGCATTGATCTGATAGTCTCTATTTACGCTCATGTAGTAGACTTTTTGATATCTTTTTGATGCCTGAGTATAATCCTTTGTTTTAAAATTTGTTTCTGCAAGATTGAGACATGCCTGGTCAGTTATAAGTGAATCAGGATATTGTTCAATGAGCTGATTTAGGTCCTGACTAACTCCGGCATAGTCGAGAATCTGCGATTTTATTATGCTTGAGTGCAAAAGTGCATTTGGAGCAAAACTTGTATTAGAAAAACGGGAGGCAATGAGTTTGAATTCAGCAATAGCATTTGGCAGATTATTTTGGGCTGTAAACAATTTACCCAGAGCGAAATGTGCATTTGGGATACGACTGTCATTATGATAAGTAAGTAAAAAGGCCTTCCAAAGGCTGATAGCTTCATTGTTTAGCAAAGATATATGTTCATCGACGGATTTATAATCCTCTAAGTCACAGATGTTAATTGAATTTGTGTCATCGACCTGTGCCATCAGAGAAGCACATCCGGCGGCAATTTTTGCTATTCGCTGTGGTGATTCAAATGGTATATATATAGTCACGGGTCTGTTGCGAATAGCAGAACTGATGACAGCAGAAGATTCACTGTTTGAAGATGCCCATGATATATTCAGCTTTGCGTTTGTAGCCAATCTTAACATTACATCTTCGGTCGGACAATCACGGCAAATAACGGTGAAAGATTCATCAGAGTTGTTTGATTCTGATTTTTCTATTCTTGGCATAAACAGAGCTTCATTAAGTTGCTCATATCCTGAACTTAAGAATTTCATGAGATCTTGGTTTTGGAGATTGATAAAAGGGTCGTCGGCGCAATTGAAGCTTCTCCACATGTTTTCCGGCATATTTTCATCAGAGTTGCTCAAAGAAAGAATATCCAGAGTCATGGATTCAGCTATCAGGAAATGGCAGTCACTTTTAAAAGCCAGCAGCCATTTAGGATCAAAAGCAAGAGCGTCAGCTATAGCCAATGCCTGGTAAGCTCTAGTTCTGGCTTTTTTGTACTGTTTGTTATCAATGTCCATGAAGCACAGTTTATAATTTGCGAAAGCTTTTATTGCAGGCGAAGTGCTTTGCAAAGATTTTATTAGAAGGTCGTAGGCAGAATCGTAATCTGCAACAGCTTTTTTGCAGAAAGACATCTTGAGTCTGCATAAATCTCTTAACATCTCATCATCTTTTGAGTTTAAGGTGTTGGGTATGGAGAATCTTTCAAATATGTTTTTATACATATCAAAGGCTTTTGCATAGTTTCTCTGTAAGTATAATTTTTCAGCGTATTTAAGTGATACTGGTTCGGAAGGTATTTCGGATGGTTGTGTAAAAACATCCTGAGGCTGACTTGCAGTTGGAAGACTTCCAACTGGCAGTGATGGTGTTGATTTATTTGTGTTGATATCAACAGACGGTGTGGGATTTGCCGAGGCGGTGATAGTTTGGTGTGTAGTTTTATTTAGCAGGGTGGTCGATAGTATGCAAATTATTATTATTAAAAGAGTTATGATGGCTAAGGCCATTATTTTTGAGGTGATTGAGTAATGTCTTTTTGATGATTTTGTTTTTTTGCGGTTACCTTCAGGTTGTGAAAGGGTTTTGTGAAAATCTTCTGTGCCGACGAATACATCGCTTTCTGAAATTGAACCAGATGTACCTGTTACGAACATATCTTCAGGTGATTCTATTGGTAGATCTTCACTGAAAAAAATTTTTTCTATTTCTTTTTCCATATTCAACAGCCCATTAAACAGTATTTACCGGTTTATACTGTTTTTATAAAAATAACTTACACAACCTTCTATCTTTATGAGCAATAATTGTGCCAAATCTTAAATAGAGAAATGTTTTGCTTGTTTCTGTGTTTTTAGTGACGTTGAGAGTTGATTATAATCTTCTGATATTTTTTGATGATTTGTGTGTAAGAATTCTATACGAAAGCTGGAAGATTTTCTGACATTGTCTGATTATGGTTTGTGGTGCGGTTGTGTGGTAGATTAAATTGCGACCTGCTGATCGTATATTTCTTCAGAGGCATTGTTTGGATATGAATCTTTTTCAAGATTGTATTGTTTAAGTTTGGCATATAGTGTTGCCCTGGTTATGCCAAGTAATGAAGCAGCACGAGTTTTTTGACCGCTGGTTTGTTGCAGAGCTTTGGCAATTAGTTCTTTTTCTGCTTTTGAAAGGGAGAAATCAATCACACTATCAGTATTTGGAACTATTTGTTCATTTGACTCCTGCATTTCTTCAGAATCAATAATTATGCTGCTCAAACCTATTTTTTCAGTCGTTTCAATCAGGATTGCCCTGTCTATCACGTTTTTTAATTCTCTGATGTTACCGGGCCAATGATATTTAGACAAGGCTTCAAGGGCCATTTTTGTTATTGAATTTATCTTACCTTTCTTATCCGGACATATCGTTGATGTCTTGACAAAATACATTGCGAGCAGTTCAATATCTTCATTTCTGCTAAGTGATCTAAGGGGAGCTAATTTGATTGGGCAGATATTTAATCTATAGTAGAGATCGCTTCTGAAACGGTTTTCTTTTACTTCTTTATATAAATTTCGGTTGCTTGAAGCGATTATTGTTGCATTGCACTGTAAGTCTGCGACTCCACCAACTTTACGGAAATATTTTTCCTGCAGGACGCGAAGTAATTTTGCTTGTAGTTCGAGAGGCATTTCCGATATTTCATCTAGGAAGAGCGTTCCATTAGCCGCCAATTCAAGTAGTCCTGTTTTTTCTTTGTCAGCACCAGTGAATGAGCCTTTGACGTGACCAAAAAGTTCACTTTCCAAAAGATTTGCAGTTAAGGCAGCGCAGTTTATTGCTACAAATTTTTCATTTGGGTGTCTTATGTTATGAATTGCTTTTGCGGCGACTTCTTTGCCAGTGCCAGTTTCTCCAACAACGAGAACGGGGTTGCATTGACTCTGTGCAACCATTTTTATCATTTTCATGGTGTTTAAGGTCGAAGTGCTTCTGCCAACCAGTGAGGCTTTTGCGGCATGTTCGCAGGCGAAAAAAACATTTGTTTCTGATTCAGTTTTTTTATAATTATTTTTCAGTCTCGATGTAATCTTTTCCATTTCGAGATAATCGTGAGTACCCTTGAGGCAGCCTATGGCTCCCATCTCTATAAAAAATTCATGTTGGCTGCATTTTGTTTCTGCATTCGTTATGACGGCAATGGGAGTATTAAGATTTTTATGCTTCGAAGAGTTGAAAAAAGGTTCTATTGCAGAATTGTCAAATTGTGAATCAAAGATGACTAATTCAGGAGTGACAGACTTACATATGTCAATGGCCTCGCTTAAGCTATCAGCGAGGAACAATTGTTCACTAAACTTTCTTAATAAATTATGAGTTGCCTCATCTTTTGTTATTGCGACTATTTTTTTCAGCAGCATCTTTGGTTTTTAAGTCCCAGCGTTCTAAATAAATTACGTCGTACAGCTTTTAAACTAATGTCCAATAACTCGACATAAACCTGTATTCGTCTTTAATTTTTTATCGGACAATATGAAATTTATGTTGTGTAATCATATGGGTTGACTTGAGTGACATTGTTGTTTGTGTATTTGGGCAATGTTTTTATGGGACCTGATTTTGCGTTTGTACATAGATTTTTCTTAGCGGATTTTTCAAAATATTTTAAGGGGGCCAATGTTACCATGTCTTTAGCAATCGCAAATATTTTTTTTGTTTCAGGCTTATTGTTATAGGACCTTAAGGTGGTTTGACCGACAAAACATTTTGATTTTATTGTTTTTGCAAATTGCGGAGAGATTTTCTGAAGTGTAGGAAAATTTCTCCTTTGGATTGATTTTGAACAAAAGCTTTTTGTTTGTATTTTTTTTATTCCACTCTTAAAGTTATATTATATAAGCAGTTAGGGTGGTATTTGATTAAGGAATGCTTTGATGGCATGGTAATTGCTACATAGATAAGCAATGTTTTTAGCTATTAGAATATAATATTTTGGGTTAGTCGTTTTGAAAAGGTGAAAAATGAGTACAACAATTTCTACAAATTCCGCAAGTGACCTTCAAATGCAATATATGAATCTACTTGTTACCCAGCTAAAAAATCAAAATCCTCTTGATCCTTTGGATAATAATGAAATGACAGCTCAACTTGCACAATTTTCATCACTTGAACAACTTGAAAGTGTGAACAGTCAACTTGAAAGTGCCAACACGACTTTTTCAGATGTGATGGCTGTTACAAATCGTAATTATGCTAACTCTCTGATTGGCAGAGATGTGACATTTTTTGCAGAAGATGAAGAAAGCGGTACTACGGTTGAAAAGGTTGGTACTGTCGAATCTGCTTATTATAATCCGAGTACAGGGGAAAATCTTCTGGGCGTCAGTGTAGATGGGGAAGATTATAGCCTTTCGCTTGATGCGGTAGTGCTTATTGAAAATCAATAAAATAAATATTTTGTAGTACTATAGGAGAAATTGGTATGAGTACCGCGTTATCGTCAGGAGTTACAGGTTTGCAGGCCCATCAGAAAATGATCGATGTGGCAGGTAACAATCTTGCTAATGTTAATACGACCGCATTTAAATCCAGTCAAATTAATTTTGCTGAACTTGTTAGTGAAACTCTCGCCAAGGCTTCTCAACCTACTTCAACGGTAGGCGGCACTAATCCTCAGCAGATTGGTAGTGGTGTTGGTGTTTCTGGCGTTACTCGTAATATGACACAGGGGAATATAGTTGAAACCGGCAATCCTCTAGACCTTGCGATTGAGGGAGAAGGGTATTTTGTGTTGAGCAACGGTCAAGAGATTGTATATAGTCGAGCAGGTTCTTTTACAACAGATATGGACAACAACCTTGTT
>CAZBKA010000023.1:24499-30246 GCA_964492365.1 uncultured Pirellulales bacterium
TCAAAGAATTGGCTCGGTTGGAGAAAGCAACGGTTTTCAGGAGATGGGCAATTCTGATATTTTAATACCTTATAATATTGCTCTTCCTGCCAGCATGACGAGTCTTGTAAGTCTTTCCGGTAATCTGAGCTCTGACGCAGAGTTGTCGACTTCACAAACTCAAAAAATTACTTCAACCTTAGCTTATACGGTTTCGGGAGAATATGCGAGTTTGGATACTGCGATAGATGAATTGGACCAGTTTAGTGGTGGAAGTGGCACTGGTGGTAAGCTTAATTTAGGTACGGGCGAATCAGGTAAAATTACTATAACAGGATACCAGCCTGATGGTACTGCTATAAACAGCACATTTACGGTTGGCACAGATGGAGAAGCTACTCCTGGATGTGTTACATTGGGTGATTTCATCGACCATCTAAACACGGTTCTTGATGGGGCAACAGCTTCATTGTCTGATGGTACGTTGCAGATAAAGGATGATGCAAGTGGTTACAGCATGACAGATATCGAGCTGAGTTATTCAGCTAATGGGAGTAGCGGCAGTGATTTAACTGATCCTGCTTATTTTGAAGTTTTGGTTGTCGGTGGTTCAGAGGTGAAGAGTACTAATATTACTATTTATGATTCACTGGGCGGTGACCATTCGCTAAATGCTTCATTTGTTAGAAATGACACTGATGATACCTGGGACATGCTAATTACTTCAATCAGTGGTAATGTTCAAGAATTAGGAGTTGATGAAAGAAGGATTACAGGAATCTCTTTTGATGCAGATGGGTCGTTTAAGTCATGCAGTGATGATGCTAAGTTTTCAGTTACATTTGAACACGACACTTCATCAGCACAGACAATTGAATTGTCCATGGGATCACCAGGTGAGCTAGATGGTTTAACGGGTTTTTCAGGTAGTTCTACTGCTGTTGCAGAAGATCAGGATGGCTATGAAGCTGGTACTCTTTCATCTGTATCCATAAGTACGGGCGGTGTAATTGTTGGATCCTTTACCAACAATATTAAGAGAGATATCGGTACAGTACAGATAGCTCTATTTCAGAATGCATCCGGCCTTGAAAGTGTCGGAGGTGGGTATTATACCACGTCTGCCAACTCAGGTGAGGCAATTGCTACTCAGGGGCTCACTGGCGGTGCCGGTTCGATACATGGCAGTTCTTTGGAAAAGTCTAACGCAGATGTTGCTACTGAATTTGTTAACTTGATTCAAGCGCAAAATGGTTATCAGGCCAATGCGCGAACGATTACTGTAGCTAATGAGATATTACAGGAACTTACCAATCTAATAAGATAGTAATGGGAAGTTAAAATGATAGTGACGGCTGTTTGTACGGCATGTTTTGATGTTCTTATGGAATTGTCACCGAGCCAAAGGTGGGCGGCGATGCGGCAATTTGACGTTAATTCTCCTACAGCAAAAACATTTGCTGTAGTCTGTGTGGTCACTATTATAGTATTAAGTATTTTAGTCTACTGTATTACACGTAAAAAAGCTCATGCCGATGATAGTGTTCTTGATGAATTATTTGACGATTATGTACAGAGTTGCGGGCTCAGTGAGTATCAGAGCTATCTTCTTTCTGAGCTTGGGCGTTATTTAAATTTGAAAAGCAAGGGGGTATTATTTACTTCTGGTGATGCGTTCAATCGTGGGTTTCAAGCATTGACTACGAGCAAATGGTTTATGGCTAAAGACCAGCAAAATAAACAGCATCTTGTAGAGGAGTTAGCTGTATTAAGAGAAAAAATAGGTTTTGACAGCGAATCTAAATTTTTGAATAAAACTCAAAAAATGGAAGTAAGCGGACTGCCTGTTGGTCAGGAGTTATTTATATCTCATAGTAGAACAAGCAATTCATCCATGGTCAGTGCACAAATTGTGAAAAATGAAGGCAATGTTCTTACAGTAAAAATGGAAGAACCTATTGTGGTTTTCAGCGGCCAGAATTGGTATGTACGTTTTAGTTTTGTTGAATGTACATGGGAATTTGATGTAACAGTGCTCAGTTGTTATGATAACATTATGGTATTGTCTCATAATAATGTTGTCAGGTTTGCAAGTAAACGTCATTTTCATACGGTGGAGACAGAATTACCTGGTTTAATCGCCAGATTTCCATTTGCAAGCGAGGTTACAGTTAACGATCCATCCGTCAGTTGTCTTGAAAAACCAGAATTTTTTGATTTTAAAGTCAAAAAAATTGCCGGCCCTTACCTTAATATAGAAACAGATATTAAGATAGTCAGCGGCAGCAGAGTTATTTTGATATTTGAACAAAGTAGTCGAGGAAAATTGCTCCAAAGTACCGCGGTAGTGAAGAATGTCAGAGAAACCGAAGGTGTTTTTTGTGCTTTGGTTGAGTTAACTGTGTTGGCGAAGTCAGATATGAATGAATTAGTTTGTGTGGCTAATGCTGCAGACCCAAGGCATATGGATCAAAATCAAGAACAAGATGAATTTGGTTACCCAGATTTTAATGAAGCTATTCAAGAAATAAAATCAGGTCAGGAGAACTGAGATGTCAACTGAAATAGCAGCTATCGCAGGGGCAAATCTGGATGCATTGACTCGTGAGCTTGATTTGATAGCTAATAACGTTGCGAATGTAAGCACCGCTGGTTTTAAGCGAAGGACAAATTCATTTTCAAAGGTTTTGGAGGCTCAGCAAAAAGCAGGTGAGCCTGTTAATGAAGAAGAAAATAAGGTTACAACATCAATAGATTTTTCCCAGGGGAGTCTTCAATGTACAGAAAGAAATCTTGATTTTGCATTGTACGGCAAAGGTTTTTTTGTGGTTGAAACTGAAGATGGGCCTGTTTATACGAGAAACGGAATGTTTAGCACTAATAATAAATCTCAGATAGTGGATGGACTTGGGAGGTTAGTGGCTGGGAAAACAGGTGCTATAGTAATACCTGCTGAGCATAGTATTTCGGAATTATATGTATCCAGTGATGGTTCTGTCAGTGTTGATGGTTTGTCTATTGGTAATTTTAAATTAGTTGAATTTAAAGAAGAAGATGAAGCTAAACTTGTTGCTGTGGGCAACAATTGTTTTGTTGTTTCTGATGATATTAAGCATAAAGATGCTACGAATGTGGTTGTCAAACAGGGATATCAGGAGTCATCCAATGTTCAGATGGTAGAAGAGCTGATGGATATGATAATGGTATCTCGAATGTATGAATCTAATATGAAACTCATTAACTCAAAGTCTGAGACATCTGACAGCCTGCTGAGTGTTGCAATGGGCTAATGAATAATAGAATAATAGATAGTATTAGCAAATATTTTAATTGAGAATAAAGGAGTATTGTTATGTTAAGAGCGTTTTCCACTGCGGCGACAGGAATGGTCGGACAGCAGACGATGGTGGACGTTATATCCAATAACCTTGCCAATATAAATACCAATGGCTTCAAGAGGAGCCAAGTTAATTTTCAGGATCTCATGTATGTTAAGATGCGTGAAGCCGGTACTGAAGTTGCTTCTGGTATTAATTCACCAGGTGGTACGGAAATAGGCAGTGGTGTTAAAGTTGGTTCTACTGTAAAAGTTTATACTGCAGGTGAATTAGAAAATACAAGCAGACCTTTAGATGTTGCGATTTCAGGTGAAGGTTTTCTACAAGTTAGTATGCCAAATGGTGAACTTAACTATACCCGTGATGGAAGTTTACAGATGAATGCTACCGGTCAACTTGTTACCGGTACCGGTTATACTATCGAACCGGCAATTACAATTCCCAGTGATGCAGTAGCTATTACGATTGGTCAGGAAGGAAGTGTTAGTGTTACTAATGGCTCAGGTACAGTGTCAGTAATAGGTACTTTACAATTGGCCAGATTTCCTAATCCTTCGGGACTTACGGCAAAGGGAGATAATCTTTTAGCTGTAACTGAAGCGAGTGGTGCAGCGACAGTTGGTCAGGCAGGTGCAGATGGCTTTGGAACGTTCCAAGCCGGTTTTTTAGAGAAATCTAATGTTCAAATGGTAACAGAATTGGTCAATCTTATAACTGCTCAAAGGGCTTATGAGGTTAATTCACGAACTATTCAGGCTGGTGATGATATGCTTCAAACCGCTAACCAGATTGTCAAATAAGAGGTTATAATGAGATTTAAATTATTAATAATATGTGTTTTTGTTTTTCCAGGTATGATTTTGGCATCACAGGAAAATGTTCCAAGTGGCATGCTTAGGGTTTATATGCCAAGAGATGTTGCAATTTCAGATACGGTTATTACTCTTGGAGAGGTTGCGATAATAAGAGCTGAAAGTCAGGAATTGGCTGATCAAGTTGAAAGGATTCAGTTGGGGCAGTTTTCTTCTATTGGCCAGATGATAGTGGTTGATCGTGCAATGGTCAAGGGTCGAATGGCTTGTGAGAATATTGATATTTCAAATTTGGAGATTACAGGCGCAGAGGAAACAGTCGTAACTCAAAAGCATATTTTTATTGGGTCAGCTAAGCTGGTTGAAATTGCTGATACGGCTTTGAAAAATGCCACTAAACCAACATCTGTTTCGGGTTGGACTGTAATAAGAGTACCCGGAGATTTTTCAATTGCTTCATCAAACAAAAATATTGATTTTCAGACCTCAATTGTCGAAAGTGATGTTCCAAGTTGTGCTAAGGTTGCAATTGATATTTTTATTGATGGTAAAAAAGTTGAAACAAAGATGGTTGTTTTTCGTTATCAATTTAGTTGCACAAGGGCAGTTGCGATAAGTACCATTGTAGCTGGCTCGGTCATCAGTACTGATAATGTGAAAATTGAGAATTATGACAGCACTCAACCTGAACAGGCAGACTGGAAGAGTCCATATGGTTTGATTGCGAGCAGAAAAATACCAGCCAATACTATTATTAATAATGGTATGGTTGCTAATGAATTGTCTGAAGTTCTAATTAAAAGAAATGACAATGTTGTAGTAAAAATAGAAACACCAAGTATGATAATCACTGCAGTAGGCAAAGCATTGGAAGATGGTAGGGAAGGTCAGTGTGTAAAAGTAAAAATGAATATCAGTGCTTCTTCACAGCGGGTTATTTTAGCAAGAGTTCAACCTGATGGTACGTTAGAACCTACATCATAACAAGGATAATAAAATGAGAAAAACAAAAGGGATTATATTTACAGTTATAATTTTGCTTGTCTGTTGGTCACAGATTCTTGTGGCCGGTTCTATTTGGGGTAAGAGAAATAAGAATATGAAAGATTTGTATTCTGATGATGTGGCTCACAGGATAGGTGACATTTTGACTATTCAGATAGTTGAAGAAAGTACGGTTGACAACAAAGCTAAAAGGGATTTGGAAAAATCCGATAGTAGAAGTACCGCTTTTAATGGAGAATTAGGTAAATTTGCAGATATTGGTGAATTTGGTCTCGGTGCAAGCTCCAGCAATAAGCTTAATGGCAAAGCAGACTATAAAGATGAACGCAGTTTTGAGGATTGTGTGACTGTAATGGTAATCGATGTTCTTCCTACGAGCGGAAATTTAGTAGTTATGGGTACACGTGAAAGGACAATTGCTGGTGATACACAGAAGATAGAAATAAGCGGCGTTGTTAGACCAAGTGATATCAGTTTTAATAATTCAATATCCAGTCAGCAGGTTGCTAATTTCAGTATTGTTTCAAAAAATTCAGGTGTTGCTGATACATATACGAAACCCGGTTGGCTCGGCAATATATTGAATGATATAAGCCCATTTTAATTTATAATT
>CAZBKA010000024.1:0-28705 GCA_964492365.1 uncultured Pirellulales bacterium
AAATGTGCTAAACTTCTTTCCATAGGGGGTATTATGCGTAACAAAAGCTGGATAGTAAAGCAAAAATGGGAGAAATATCTTTTATAAGCCAAGGATAGTTGCTGAAAGAATAAAAGCTTACAAACGCCCTTATCCTCAATTTTCTGCCAAAAACCCTAAAAAAATTCAAAAAAAGCTCTTGCAAGATAAAAAATAGGTTTTATACTGTTGGTCTGTTGTTTTTGCGGGTGTAGCTCAGCGGTAGAGCGCCACGTTGCCAACGTGGATGTCGTGAGTTCGAATCTCATCACCCGCTTTCCTGAATACTATGGGTTTTACATAGTATCGGTGAGATATCGACTAATTAATTAGTCTGGCGTTGGTCTCCGATACGTTTAGGGTTCTTTTATGAAGAATTGAACTTGACGAGATCTTGGCCGTTGGAAATGTTTCCAGTGGCTTTTTTGTTTAATATCATATATTTAGGAGCACAAAAGATGGCCAAAGAAAAAAAAGCCTCAAAAGAGAAAGATGACTCGAAAGAAGAAGAAATTAAAAATATAGTTACAGTTGAAGAGGCTGGTCCATGCAAAAAGAAGCTTATCGTAGAAATACCTGAGCAGGCTATCCTCAAAGCTACAGACGAACAATACAGGACCCTTGGCAAAGACGCAGAGGTCCCTGGTTTTAGAAAAGGTCGTGCACCAAGGAGGCTGCTCGAGAAGCGGTTCGGTAAGGAAATCTCACAGCAAACTAAACTGAAACTGCTCGCAGATGCATGTGATGCGGCTATCAAAGAAAATAAGATTGATATCCTCCGCGACCCCGATATTGACCACGAAAAAATCAAGCTCCCAGAAACAGGTGCCTTGAAATTCGAATTTGAAGTCGAAGTAAGACCTGACTTTGACCTGCCCGAGCTGGAAAACATCCCTGTTAATAAAACAACCTTTGAAGTTACCGACGAACAAGTCGCATCTGAAATGAACCAGTTGAAGAAGTATTCAGGCGTATGGGCTCCTCGTAAAAAAGGTGAAGAAGTAGAAGATAACGATCAGGTAATAGCTGATGTTCTTATAAAGGTTGAAGGCGTCGAAGAAGCAGAAAAACTCGACAACACTGAAATATTCGTAAGATCTGGTGGTTTCGTAGGCTCCATACCAGTAGAAAACCTCGACAAACTTCTCATTGGCACAAAGTCTGGTGATGTCAGAGAAACATCCGTAGATGTTCCAGCTACCTTCTATAAGGAAGAATACAGAGGCAAAAAAGTTGACGTAAAGATCGAAGTACAGGATGTTAAATGGCTAAAGCCTGCTGAAATAAATGAAGCTTTCTGCAAGAATTTCGGCGTACAAAACGAAGCTGAACTCAAAGAAAAAATCGTAGAATCCCTTACTGCCAGACTCGAACAAAACTCAAAAGACGAGATGAGTGAGCAGATTTACAAATATATGTTAGAAAACACAAGCTTTGAACTTCCAACAAGCATCGTAGCTGAGCAGGCACAGAGCATTATGCAAAGACAATACACAACTATTTTGCAAAAGGGTCTGCCCGCTGAACAGCTCAAGGAAGAAATCGAGAAAATACAGTCAACAAGCGAAGAGCAGGCAAAAGAACAGCTTAAAACTTTCTTTGTCCTGAGCAAGATTGCTGAGAAATTCGAGATCGCAGTTACCGAAGAAGAAATCAACGGCAACATCGCTCAGATCGCAATAAGGAGAGGCCAGAGACCTGAAAAGATGAAAGAAGATATGCTCCGTGACGGTTCTTTAGCTCAGTTCTCAATGCAGCTTAGAGAAGCAAAATGCATCGATAAGCTCCTGGAAAAGGCCAAAATAACAGAAGTTACACCGGAACAGGCCTCTAAAAAAGCTGATAAGAAAAAAACCAAAGCAAAAGACGAAGCTGAAGAGGCGCCAAAAAAGGCAGCTGCCAAGAAAACCGCAAAAAAAACAACTAAAAAGAAAACAGATGAGTAAAAATACCCGATAGAATTAAGGTATTGGATATCCGCTCGCAGCGCATTGTCCGATAAAATCAATGCGCTGTGAGATATTTTTAAAAAAGTTTTTATTAGTTTGGTTTTTATAAAGGAATTTTTAAATGTTTATTACCAATCACGGTAAAAATATAATTAAAAACACCGAAACAATGCAGTTTCAAATGCAATCCAGAAGTGATTATCAGAGAACAAGAGAGATGACCCTCGACGAAATGCTTTTGGACAATCGTATCCTTTTCATGATCGGTGAGATCAATTATGTCATGGCCACCCAGGTTATTATGAAACTGCTGCACCTGGATAATTCAAAACCTGGCAGTGAGATCAGCTTATACATAAACTCACCAGGTGGAAGCGTTGACGACACCATGGCAATTTACGACACGATGCGATTCATAGGTTCACCTATTGCCACATATTGCATAGGCAGAGCCGAATCAGGCGCAGCTGTAATTCTCGCCTCCGGTAAAAAAGGCAAACGCTTTGCCCTGCCGCACGCAAAAGTAATGATGCATCAGCCTTGGGGTGGTGTAACTGGTCAGGCTTCTGATATAAAAATTCAGGCTGCAGAGATTATCAAAGCAAGAACAATGATAAATGAACTGCTCAGCAAACATTCTGGTCAGCCAATAGAAAAGATCGCCTCTGAAACCGAACGCGACCACTATATGACGGCCGATGAAGCATGTGCCTATGGTCTGATTGACGAGGTACTGCACGAAACTGATGAAAAAACAAAAGAAAAAAATGCCAATAAAGACAGTGACCAGAAATAAAACCTTAGAATAATGAGGATTATTAAATATGCCAGTGAATAATAGTTTAGTCCCAATAGTTATAGAAAAAAGCGGCAGAGGCGAACGTGCCTATGACATCTACTCAAGACTGCTCAAAGACAGAATCATTTTCTTAGGCGGTCAGGTAGACGATGACTCCGCAAATCTTATCGTTGCCCAGCTTCTGTTCCTCAGCAACGAAGACAGCAAGTCAGACATCCACTTTTACATTAATTCACCAGGCGGTTCGATAACTGCTGGTCTGGCAATTTACGATACGATGCAGTTTATCCGCTGCGATGTTGCAACTTACTGCGTAGGCCAAGCTGCTTCGATGGGTTCGGTACTTCTTACTGGCGGAACAAAAGGAAAACGCTATATCCTCGAAAACAGCCGGGTACTTCTGCACCAGCCTTTAATCTCCGGCGTATTGGAAGGGCCAGCTACTGATCTTGATATCGAGGCAAAAGAAATACTTCGTATGCGTGAAGGACTTTACCAGATAATAAGCAAGCATACTGGTCAGGATAAAGATAAAATCGAAAAGGACTGCGATCATAATCTCTGGCTCGAGGCTCAGGAATCTATTGACTACGGTCTGGTTGATAAAGTACTTCATAAAGCGCCTCAGTTAGATATACAGCAGTAAAACGGAAAACGTAAATATCATGGATGGAAAGGCTATTACAGTGAAAACAGTAAATATATTACTGGCAGGATGTCTCTTGGTGTTAATAGCAGGCTGTGAGAATCAGAAAGCGAAACCAGCCGTCAGCGCAACAGAAACCCTTCGGCAGCAAAACGAGGAACTAAAAAAACAGCTCGAAATTTGTAAGGCCCAAAACGCTGAACAACAAAACCAAATTTCTACTCTCACTGCTACCGGCAAAGCATCAACAGGGGACATCTACGACCTGAAAAAAGTTGAGCTGACTAAATATACTAATTTCTACGATCATGACAAAGACGGCAAAAAAGAAAAACTTATTGTCTATTTAAAACCGACTGACTCACAAGGCGACCTCATAAAAGCCGCCGGTGAGGTAAATATTCAGCTATGGGATTTAAATCAGCCTGAAGCATCCGCCCTGCTGGCACAATGGGACATCGCAGCGGATAAGCTCGGCGAAAACTGGTTCTCCGCTCTGCTGGGCACAAATTACCGCTTTGCTTTCGACATAACAGAAAAGGTACCGGACTTCAGCAAGCCTTTAACTGTCAAAACGACATTCAAGGACCGTCTCAGCGGAAAAACTTTTTCCAGTCAGAAAGTCATAGAACCTAAGGCCAACTGAAAAGATGTTTATCATTTTAGCACTTGCAACCGTGCCTTAGTGATATAGAATACCTCTATGTCGAAATTACACAACAGTATAATACAGGGTGACTGCATAGAAGTTTTGAATAAGATTGATGAACCGATAGCGGATCTGATCTTCGCCGACCCCCCTTTTAATATTGGTTACAAATACGACAAATATTACGACCGTGTAAAAAGCAAAAACTACATTGCCTGGACACAAATATGGATGCAAGCCTGCAAAAAAGTCCTCAAACCTTATGGTTCATTTTATATCGCTATCGGTGACGATTACGCCGCCAATGTAAAATTGATCGCCGATGAGATAGGCCTTACAATCAGAAACTGGATAATCTGGCATTACACATTTGGTCAGCAAACAAAAAACAAGTTCGCCAGATCCCACACACATGTATTCTATTTCGTAAACGACAAGGATAATTTCACTTTCAACGACCATGCGGTAAGGGTACCATCTGACAGACAGCTTTTGTATAATGATAAACGTGCCGACCCGCGAGGCAAAATGCCGGACGATGTATGGAACCAGTACAGTCGGGTTTGCGGCACATTTAAGGAACGTGTCCAATGGCATCCGTGTCAAATGCCCGAAAGTCTGCTCAGAAAAATAATCCTTGCAAGCTCCAACACTGGCGACTGCGTTCTTGACCCTTTCAATGGCTCAGGAACAACCGCCGCTGCCGCAATCCAGCTCGACAGAAACTACATAGGAATTGAAATGTCGAAACAATACGTCGAGAATAGCCGAAAAAGACTCCAAGAGCTTGAATCTCTGACCGCTGACCAGAAACGAAATATAATGTTAACTCAGCTCCTGATAGATATGAAATTATCCTCCGCGGAAATTCTCGTCGATAAAAAGTTGCTGACTTTATTCGCAAACCAACTTAAAATAAGAACAAACAGCGATCAGCCAGACGATATTGCAATAATCGAAAAGTATCTTAAGGATTTGGCAAATTGAAAAAAAAAGAACCTAAAAATCTGATATTATCATCACTGCCATTCATTGCATCAGCAATAATGCTGACAATTATCCAGCCCCCATTTGATATCTCATATCTGGCATGGATCAGTTGGGTTCCTTTCATATATACCGCCGCAAACAAAAACAGCAGACACTTCACATATCGCGCCTGCTATATCGTCGCATTAATATATTGGCTCGGCAATTTATACTGGATGGCACAGGTCACCGCCGCTGGTTGCATAACATTCTGCATATATACCGCGGCTTTTTGGCCTCTCCTGGCTTTCGCATTTAGGTTCTCATTCGGTAAAATACCTCTGTTCATTGCAGCTCCGATATTCATTGTTGCCGCAGAAAGGCTTCAGGGACTATTCTTAAGCGGTTTCTTCTGGAAATTCCTCGCACACAGCCAATATCGCGAAACAAACCTGATTCAGATCGCAGACATCTTCGGCGCAGCAGGGGTAACATTTCTAGTAGCAATGACAAGTGGTCTTGCCGCAGAAATTCTCCTCAACAGAAGCAAAAAACTGTTATCAATATTAAACCTCATGGTACAAACAATAATCGTGGCCGCCGCTATCACAGGATCGATAATGTACGGCAACTACCGCATCGAACAAACCCCAGCATGCATTACTCAAGGCCCAATGATTGGCTCTGTCCAGACAAATTTTCCGCAATCTGTAAAAGACAGCGAACTGCTAAAAGACAGCGAATTCATGCTGAAAGATCTTTTTCAGAAAAATAAAGAATCAGCACAAGCAGGAGCAGAAATTATAGCCTGGCCTGAAACATTGGTGCAGGCAAACCTCGACAAAAGAGTATTAAAAGTTTCCAGACAAGACGCAAAATACATCACATATCACAATTTGATCGCGGAACAGGCAAAAAAAACCGCTTACTTACTCGTCGGAGCATCAGGCGGAACAACTGATATAAACGAAAAAGGTGAAATTTACCTCGATAAAAAATATAACTCCGCATTCCTGTATACGCCGCAAGGTCTGCAGTATCCAAACCAGTACGACAAAATGCACCTCGTCCCTTTCGGCGAAGTTATCCCGTTCAAAAAAGATACTAAGCTGCACGAGTTTTTCATAAAATTTACACCTTATAATTACGACTACTCCCTCGATGCTGGTTCAAATTATACTATCTTCGAAATGACCTCAACAAAGCGGGCCACACCAAAAAAATATCGTTTTTCCGTCATAATATGTTACGAAGACACAATACCTGCTTTAAACAGAAGATTCGTAGTTGACCAGTACGGCAAAAAGCAGATCGACTGGATTTTCAACATAAGCAACGACGGTTGGTTCGTAAAATTTAATGAAAAAGAAACAATACCAACAATCGAACTGCCCCAGCACACCGTAACCTGCGTATTTCGAGCAATTGAAAACAGAATAAGTATCATTAGAAGCGTAAATTGCGGCATCAGCGGAATGGTTGATACACTCGGAAGGTTCAGGGATGACTACATTGCGGGAAATTTGCCAAAAAAAGTTATGCAACGCAAAGCTATTGCTGGATGGTTTAATGACATTGTGCCGATAGATAATCGAGTAACGTTCTTTAGTAAATATGGACAATGGCTCGACAGCTACTGTGTCGTTTTCCTCTTGACTATCTTCTGCTGGGCTATTATCAATAAAATTAACAGCAGAAATGTGGAAAAGGATGCCGAAAATGAAAAATGCTATTGAAAAACTCACGCTGGTTCTTTGTATCTTCTTTATAACCTCCTCTATAACTTTTGCCAATGAAGAAACATCTAACGACAAAACTTCGCAGAAAAAGCTTTCTATCTTTGGAAAAAAATCTGAAAACAATACAAAACCTGTTTCAGAAAAAGCTTCCCCAAAAAAATTAAAGTCACAGGCATTGGAAATCATTCAACAGGCACTATCGGACACTGACCCAAGAATAAGATCAAATGCCAGTGAAATAGTCGCAGAAACCAATCAGATCAGGCTAATGCCAAAAGTTGAAAAACTACTAAAGGACGATTATGTACCGGTCAGATTCAGCGCCGCTGTTGCAATCGGAGACGCACAGTACAAATTAGCTCAGGATTCTATAATAAAATTATTAAATGATCCCGACATAAACATTCAGATAGCCTCAGCATATGCCATGATCAGGCTTGGTAATAAAGATGCATCTTACGAAAAACAAATATCCGACGCTTTAACAAATAAGGACCAGACAATACGCGCAAATGCAACTGCCATCCTGGGAAAATTAGGTAACAAGGATAACTTGCCTAAGTTATACTGGACACTCAAAGACACCGATTCTCTGGATATGGTAAGATTTCAGGCATTAGAATCTATCGCAATGCTTGGAGATGAAGAAATTATCGCGAAAATCTGGCCCACAGTAATCAGTTCATTCAACGACGACAGGGTTGTCGGCATAAGGGCCTTGGGGTTACTCGGCACTGAAAAAGCAAAGGAAATACTCATCACAAAACTCGATGACGACGTTTTGGAAGTCAGACTTGCCGCCGCTGCCCAGTTAGGAAAGCTAAATGATACAACCGGTGAAGCAGAAGTATTAGAAGTATTCGAAAAAAACCTGACTTCTGGATTACCGAAACCGGAACAGGAATCAGTAAATTTCTTCGCTGCGCTGGCAATTGGTGAGATTGCGACTGACCCGCTTATTCAAAATTTGCCGGCTTTTCTCCAAAATGATTCAAAATTAGTAAGATTAGCTGCCGCAAAAGCCGTTCTTCAATGTGAAAATAAGCTCTAATTTGTTAAAAACTTGATCTTATCAAGGATAATATTTCAATTACTGGTGCTTTTAATAGCCTATTTTATAAAAAAAACTTGACCTTTTTAACGTATAACCTTAGAATTACGTTGTTTATTCGGTATATTAACATGAGGTTGTCTGCCTTGATGCAGTACCTGTATTTTCTGAGATTTGGCGAAAGGAGCTAATCTTGAGTAATTTAACAAAAACTTTGATAATTCTGTCAGCTGTGTTGGCTATATTTCTTTGTGGAACAGTTGTTACTTACGTTACCAATGCCGACAACTACAAGCAGCTAAACGCTAAGATGAAAGCTGATATGAACGCTTCACAGAAGAGTGAGGAAAACTCTCTTAAACAGCTTAATGATGAAAAAGAAAGAAAGCAGTTGATGGAGCAGGAACTTAACAAGACAATCTCTACTCTTCAGGCCGACAACGCCACACTTAAAACTTCGCTCGAAAACGCTGAAAGAGAAAAAGCTCAACTCTTGCAGAAGGTTGCTACTAGTGCCTCTGCTGTCGAAGGTTTGACAAAAACTAACGAACAACAGGGAAATCTCCTCACAGAAAAACTCGCTGAGCTTAAAAAAGTTGAGGCCCAGCAGATAAAGGATCAAAAAGAGCTTAACGAAACAACTGCTAAGCTGATCGAGAAAATGGCTATCATCGATACAATGGATGCAAAGATTAAAAGACTTCTCGAAGAGAAAACTGACCTCCAGGGCAATCTTGACAAGACACTTATGCCCGTAGGAAAAGAAGCTTCTGCTCAACCGGTAACTCCTAATAAATCTTTTGCTCAGCCGGTAGAAACTCCCGCCGGTGGTGATATCGGTCTTAAAGGCCTTGTTACTGCTGTTGACATGAAAAACTCAATGGCTAGTATTTCGATAGGTGCTGCTGATGGTGTGAAACAAAACATGAAGTTCCATGTTACTAGAGGAAACGAATTCATCTGCGATCTTATCATTCTTGATGTTGAATCTGAGGAAGCTGTAGGAATTCTTGACCTGGTTCAGCAGCAGCCCAATGTTGGTGATAATATTTCCACCAATTTGTAATTTTTAAAAAATATAATAACCCAATAATTTTGGTATTCGAGGTTTATTTATGACTCCTGATATACAAGCGAGAGGCAAAGGGCCTGTTCCAGTGAACAATGTGTATACGATAATTATTGGTTTGACGCTTTTAGTGGTACTTGCGACGACTGCTTTTGTTGTATATACATGTCATGCGCAATATGGTAAAATATTTTTTGATCTCTTTTAAAAATTTAAGAATATATTCCTCATCAGGAAGGGATTCTAACTGTGCGGCGACTCAAATCGATTTTAGGCTGGTTTAGCATGGACTTGGGGATTGACCTGGGGACTTGTTCCACCTTGGTCTGCGTACGTGATAAAGGCATCGTCTTAAACGAACCATCTGTAGTAGCTGTACGTAAAGGAACAAACATCGTACTAAATAATGGTGAAGCCGTGGGACTCGTGGCAAGAGAAATGCTTGGAAAAACCCCTGGTTCAATCAGTGCTATCAGACCTTTAAAAGATGGTGTTATCAGCGATTTTGAAATTACCGAAGCAATGCTTCGTTATTTTATCAGAAAAGTACACGACAAACGTTCACTTATCAGGCCAAGAGTAGTTATTGCCGTCCCGAGCGGAATTACCGCTGTTGAAAGACGTGCTGTCATAGACTCTGCAAGAAATGCTGGTGCAAGAAAAGTCTACCTCGTCGATGAACCAATGGCCGCTGGAATCGGTTCGGGACTGCCAATTACTGACCCAACTGCTTCTATGATAGTTGATATCGGAGGTGGAACAACAGAAGTTGCAATCATGTCACTTGCTGACATCGCAACATGCCAGTCTATCCGTGTAGGCGGCGACGACATGGATGAAGCCGTGATAAATCACCTTAAAAAAACTTATAACCTTCTCATCGGTGAAGCAAGAGCTGAAAAAGTAAAAATTCAGATCGGTTCTGCATCCCAGCTTGAAGAAGAATTGACTATGGAAATCGCAGGCAGGGACACTGTCACTGGATTACCAAGAAAAATCATCGTCACCAGCGAAGAAATACGTGAAGCTTTGAAGGAGCCGGTTGTTCAGATCATCGAAGCGGTAACAACAACTCTAGAAAAAGCTGAACCAGAACTCGCCGCTGACCTGATCGAAAACGGCATCCACATTTGCGGCGGTGGTTCGCTGTTAAGAAACCTTGACCTCGTACTTACAAACGCAACCGGGCTGAAAACCATAAGGGTTGATGACCCGCTTACTTCCGTGGCAAGGGGAACTAGTGTTTATCTGGAAAATCTCGAACTCTGGAAAGACACTATGGAACATAGTGATTGGGAATAATATTTAATTTAACCGTTAACCGGCAAAGAGAGATGCCGGAGAAACACATATGAAGTTGGAAGAATGATTGCAAAAAGATTCAATGTATCAGGGAAGATGCTTTTCACCTGGCTATTGCTAGGCGGCTTAATCCTCTTGTTTTCCCCGGAAAATGTAACAGGCAAGTTACAACTCGGTTTTGCAAGAGTTTTCAGTTGGCCATTAACTGTCAGCAGGAGTATCGCCCCACTCGCAGCCACAAATCCTGAACCGCTGAAAAACAGCGTTAGCCGTGAAGAATATGACAGGCTGCAAACGCATCTGGACAATGTGATGGAACAGCTCTATCAGGAAAGACAAAACGTCGAACTTCTCTCGAATCTCAGAAAAGTCAAGGGCCTCAATAATAGATTCGCTCTCGAAGGCGCAAGCCTCGTACCAGCAGGGGTAATAAACGCTAACATTAACAATTTGACAAATGAGCTTATCATAAACAGGGGTTCGAACGATGGACTCGAAATCGGTCAATTCGCAATGGCAAATAATTCCATCATCGGAAAAATTTCGGACCTCTCCGAAAGAACCGCTCGTGTTAAATTAGTCACCGACCCTGCTTCATCAATACCCGTACTGATATCACTTAACTCCGGCGAACACATCGAAGCAATTTTAAAAGGCAAGGGAAATAATATCGCGAATATAAACCTTGTCCCAATAAAAAATAAAGTAGAAATAACAAATAAGATATATGCCGCAAAAAATCCTGGTTTCCTTGATGTACCCATTAAAATAGGTGAAATTAAACAATGTCAAAGGTCAGATGAAAACCCCCTGCTGTGGGACATCACAGTAACCCCGACCTGCAATTTCGAAAACATCAGGGATATTGCGATAGTTATAATGAATCCGAAACAGCAATAAGGAGTATATAACGATGCGGTGGTTCAGGTTTGCAGCAATTACTCTCGTTATCACGATACTCCAGTCAGCTTTTATCAATTCGATGCCTGTCAACCCGAATCTGCTTGTTATCCTTATGGTATTCTTTGCTGTTTATTCTGACAATAAAGACGCGATAATTACATCATTTGCTTTAGGTCTCGCCGCCGACCTCATTGGTCCTGCCATGGGAACACTTACATTAAGCTTTGGTCTGATAGGTTCACTCCTGGCTTATTTAAACCGTATCGTTGCAATACGAAAAATGACTTACCAGGCTGCTGTAATTTTCATTGTAGCAATCGCAATTGCTTTCCTGGCTCATTTGCTTGTCATGCTGAAATCACAGATAACAACCGAAATTAATTATACTTCGGTAATTGCCGTTGCTGTTTATTCCAGCATCATCGGACCATTCTTATTTTTACCAACCGCATGGTGGATGAACCTTAAACATCAAAGTAGCAATGAACATTAATTATGTATAACAAACGAATTAAAATTTTATTGGGCATTATCCTCTTTGTGGTCACTGTCACTGTTGCAAGGCTCATACAGATGCAGCTCATCAGTGCTTCAACATTCCAGAATGAAATATCAAAACTAAAACTCCAGAGGACAAAAACAAAACTGTTCAAAACTATCAGAGGACAAATTATCGACCGCAATGGTCTTGTCCTCGCAGAAAGTACCCCAAGGTTCCAGTTAAACATCAGCTATGATTTATGCTCTGCTTTGGACCAGAGACTGATTGATGCTAAAATCGCAAAATTGAAACTAAAGGAGCAAACCTCTGAAGATGATATAATCCAGACGCAGCTCCAGCTTCAACAAAAAGCTGAATTAACTCAGGACATAATAACCAGATGCACTCACTTTGGTATCCCTCAAAGCGATATCCGTAAACGTATAGATGAAATAAACGACAAAGTGTGGAACATGCGTTACTTTCTTGCCTGGGCCCGAAACACCCCCAGCAGTGACCTGATAGAAAAATACGGCTCAATTGCAGCTGTACCTTTTGCAACTGCAATCCAGGACTTTGAAAATAGTCACTCTCTCACAGAAAGGCTTATTTTAACATTCAATGTTGATGATATCGCTGAAATAAAAAAATCATACAACCTGCTCGAGTTAAATAACAACAACGACCTCTTCACCGCTCAGCTTGAATTCATGAATATAAAGGAAGGACTCGATATCGTCTCTTTAAGCGAGAGGTTTTATCCTTATAATTCAACTGCCTGTCAAATAATTGGATGGGTAGGACCAGAAAACGATTCTGATCTCTTCGATGATGACAAACTCTTAGAATATAAACAAGGCGACTTTTCCGGCAGAAAACCTGGCATCGAATATGTCTGCGAAGCAATACTCAGGGGACGCCGCGGAAATGAACTGTATGACATCGACAAACAGCTTATCCGACGCACAAAAAGCCAGCTCGGCTCCGATGTCATCCTGACAATAGATATCAAATTACAACAGAGAATTGAACAATTTATCGCTGACCTGAACTATAACCCAACTGCAAAGAACCCGACATCAGCCGTAGTCATTGACACAAACACTGGCGAAATACTCGCAATGGTCTCAACGCCAACATACGACTTAAACACAATAAGATCTCATTACGGCCAGTTACTTAACGACAAAAACAACCCTTTAATAAACCGCGCAATAAATGCCCTGTATCCGGCAGGTTCTGTTGTTAAACCACTAATCACAATCGCAGGACTCGAAACTTCACTTATAACTGCCGACACGGTTATAAGCTGTCCCGCACATGATCCACCCGCCGGTTGGCCAAGATGCTGGATACAAAGAACAAATAGCTGGTTAGGTCACGACGACCAATGGACAAACAATGCAAGAAACGCACTGAAAGGAAGTTGCAATATTTTCTTCTCAAGACTTGCCGATGAAATAGATGGACGCACCCTGCAGAAATGGTTATATGACATGTGCTATGGGCACCAGTTGTTATCACCGCCATTCGCTATTGAAAAAACTCCTCTCGCAAGACAGCTTACAGAATCTGACGGCATCATTGCAAGCAGTATACCACAAGGCCCTGTTACAAGTTTTGAGCAGATTGGTCTCCTGAATGATAAAGAAAAGAGATATTTTGGCATAGGTCAGGGAAATCTCAGAGTTACCCCACTGCAAGTCGCCGCCTCAATGTCGATCATCGCAAACAAAGGCATTTACAGAAAACCGATAATAATAAAAGATGAAACTCACAATCCTGTATATATGGAAATAAAAGCTGCCTCATTCACACCTGTATGGGACGGCATGAGTGCAGTTGTAAATGAAACAGGAGGAACCGCAGAAAAGATATTTGCACCTGCAAATTTTCTTCAAAGGGATGTTAAAGTCTATGGTAAAACAGGCTCAACAGAAGCGCCCATAAATGGGTGGTTCGCCGGGTTTGCAAATGACAGCCAGAAACGTTCCATCGCATTTGCAGTTCTCGTCGAAGGAAGCGAACATGGTGCAACAGACGCCGGCCCCATCGCAAGTGAGATTATTTCACTATGCATTGATGCCGACTACATCGGAAAAACCAATCACCAGAATCAGCAATAGAAAAACTCCCCAGCACCTACTGCCCTTGCTTGTCAAGATATGTCAGCGTTTTTTCAATAATGTTGCGAACTGCCAGCGATGATACCGCTCCACCAGTATACCCTTTGCCAAGACTCTTATCTGGTTTGCGAATCGAAACTAAAACAATAATACGAGGATTCTCTGCCGGTGCCCCCGCAACAAAAGATGCCATGTAATTATCCTGTGAAAACCCCTTTGCCCCTTCCATTGCAATATTAGCGGTACCAGTTTTCCCGAACACCTGCCACTTCTCAAGCTTGGCTCTTGTACCAGTACCCTCATTAACCACCGCCACCAAAGCATCTTCAACTGTCCACTTGGCAGTTTCAGGTTTAACAACATAGCCAACTGGCGGCACAGGTTCTTTTAATTTTACAATATTACCATCACGGTTAACAATCGCTTTAATAAGGTAAGGCCTAACAGATTTGCCGCCGTTAGAAAGCATACAATATGCACGAACCATCTGCAATGCTGTCACCGTTATCTCTTGACCATATGCAACTCGCGTTTCGCTATAACCTGTCCATGTTTTCACCGGCCACAAAACACCTGAAACCTCACCAGGCAAATCAATACCAGTATTCTTACCAAAACCAAAAATCGCAAGACCATCGTGCAGCCGCCTCTTACCAAGCTTTTGACCTACCTTGGCCATACCGATATTACTTGATTTTACCAGTATTTCCTTAATCGTCATGTTACCATAACGATGACCGCGATACTCACTAATAGTTCCGAAACCCTTACCGTGATAATTACCTTCCTCACAATATATAACCGTATTCTTATCCACCACACCTGCATCCATGGCAATCGCCGATACCATAGGCTTCAGAATACTGCCAGGTTCAAACTGATCTGTTATTGCACGGTTTCGCTTGGTATCAGTAGGCGTAGCCCCGGGATTCAACGGATCATAATCAGGTAGTGAAACCATCGCAAGAATCGCACCAGTTTTCGGATCGGCTACTATCGCCGTACCAGCTTCTGCTCCATATTCCTTATAACATGCCATCAGCTCCTCACGCACAAACTGCTGAATAGTCGCATCCAATGTCAGAATTATTCCAACACCATCCTTAAGCTCTACAGTTTGATCTTTCAGAACTATAGGCCTGCGACTGGCATCTGCAAGAAATATCCGCTGACCGCACTCACCTGCCAGCTCCTTGTCAAATTCAAGCTCAACACCTTCGAGACCGCGATTATCTTTGCTCGTAAAACCAACAACGTGAGAAACCAAAGGACCCATCGGATAATGCCTTACCCATTTGGACTCAATCCCAACTCCATATATCTTTTTGGCTTTTCTGCACTTTGTAATATCTACATTTTCTGCAATTTTGACATAACCGGGATTCTTGGTTTCCATTATCATCCGGCAAATCTCATGGGCGCCAATAAGATTTTCTTCCGCAACTCCCTCATTAAGAACTTCCGCCAATTGACTGGAAAAATCTTTCGCATCTGCAATAACACGAGGCTCCGCAAATATACTCTGTACTTTGTTACTCGCCGCTAAAACCCTGCCCTGGCTGTCAAGAATGATTCCTCTCTGAGGCTGAAGGGGTTCCATCCCCTGCTGTTGCTTTAATGAAATATCACAATAGTGCTCATACCTCGTTTCCTGCAGATAAAAACAACGAACTAAAAGCAATATAAACACTGCTATTAGTGTAAACAAAAAAATGATTGTTGTTTTTATACTTCCCAATTTTTAAACTAATCAATTAATTAACTGTTTTTAATCTTCTTCTACGCTAGTATTTTCCTTAAGGTATTCCGAGAGAATCGCAGGGGTGATTTCGTTTTCAAACTCTAGTTGTTTTTGCCAAAGCTGCTGCTTCAACTGGTTCTGATCTGCAAGAGTAGCATAAAGTCGGTAGAATATCTTGTTGTTTGCGCAACGAATATATACTGTAAAAATAGAGACCGCTGTAAAGTAAAACACCACAAATATAAATCGAAGCTTTAGCCGCATATTTTATGCTTATATTCTAAGTCGAAAACTTACTTCTTCGGCAACATTATTGTCATACCAACCACAATGCTGTCCTGACTTTTCAAAACACCCTGGTTCATCTTAATAATCTCTGTAAAACGATTACCGTCACCAAGCTCCTTATGAGCTATCTTCCAGAGGTTATCACCTTCCTTAACAACATATTTTGTACCAGATACAACAGGCTTAGTAACCTCTTTGGAACTTACTGCTGTCAGATTCGATTCCTTAGACAATGGTTTTACTTCAGTCTTAGGACTAACAACTGGTTTAACTTCCTCTTTGGTACTGACAAGAACTGGTTTGCTCTTCTCTTGAGAACTGCTGAAACCTCTTTGACCTATCTGCTTAACTCTTTCCAGCATACTGCTGCCTAAAGGTTTTTCTTCTTTGATCACTACCTCCGTAGCATTATTCGCAACATCAATAGATGGAATTATCAGCTTCTGACCAACATAAATGGCATCTGGACTTTTGAGTGATTTCGCATTAGCCGCAAATATATTATCAATATTAGCTTTCTTCTTCCCAAGCTCTGCGCCATAAACTTTATTTGCAATAGAACCTAGACTGTCGCCCTTCTGCACAACATACTCTGTTGTCTTACTGCTTGTACCAATAACAGGCTTTTCAACTTTTGAAACAACATCAGAAGAAACATCTATCAAGGACCTTTCATCTGCTGGCGATGCTGTCTTAACAACAACTTCCTGTTTCGCAGGAACAACATTCTGTACTGGTGCAACGATCTCAATCGTCTTTGTGGGTTCAGCAGGCATCGTAATTAACAAATCACTATTATTATTAGTAGTAGCCGTACCACCTGGCAACGCCGTCGAATAACGAACATCCTGTTTTGCACTCGTCACAGGCGATACATCTGCAGTTGTCGTCTGAGGAACAACCAATGTTGGTTCAACTGTAGGAGTCTCGGTAAACGGTTGATCAATCAACGCCGGACTTTCCAAAAGACGGGGTCTGTCTAAAACTTCGCTGTCAGAAACTCCCGAGCCAATACCTAACTGCTTATTCTGTAGGCTTACCATCGTTGTTGTCAGTTCATTATTATCTGATTCGCCCTTGAAACTCGGAAGACCATTAATAATGAATGCAATAATAAAAATGAACACCAAACCCAACAACAAACCAATTTTGGCATCGGATGTCATAACAACTGAACTCCATTTCTTTTTTTACACTTTTTTTGATATTCTTAACTTCGAGCTTCGAGCTCTAGGGTTATCCACTATTTCTTCTCTATCGGGTACTAATGGTTTTTTCGTTAGCACTTCATAAATCTGCTGTTGCTTATTTGCCTTAAAATCATTCTTCACTATACGATCTTCAAGACTATGAAAACTAATTATAGCAATCAAACCACCTGTCTTCAACAAATTGGGAGCACTTTTAAGCAATTTTTCAAGATTTTCCAGCTCACCGTTTACTGCTATACGCAATGCCTGAAACGTCTTCGTCGCAGGATGGCTTTTACTCTTATGCCAGCCATGCTGATTTTGACCAAGAGCCCGGCAAACTATACTGCAAAGCTGATCAGTAGTTGTGATCTTACGATTTTTGCGATCTTCAACAATGAACCGTGCAATCCTTCGAGATGCACGCTCTTCTCCATATTTAAATATCAAGTCAGCTAACGATATTTCATTTGCTCTATTTACTATGTCGGCCGCTGTGGTCTCTAATCTTTTGTCTAATCTCATATCCAGGGGCATATTTTCTTGAAAACTTAACCCCATCTCAATATCCGTCAACTGTGACGAACAAACTCCAAGATCAGCTAGAATAAAATCAACCTTACTAAACCCCGCGTTTTCAACAACTTCGCCTATATGAGAAAAATTCTCGTTTACTAATAAAACCTTGCATGCAAGATCTTTTAATTTCAATTGGGCCCTTTGGATGGAATTCTTGTCAACGTCCAGCCCAATTATGCTACCCTCAGGGCCCAGCAAACTGCCAAGCAGCAAACTATGGCCTCCATGCCCTATGGTCGCATCGACCATCACCGCATCCCGCGGCAAGCTTATCTGCTCTACCAACGTCTTAGCCAAAACAGGTATATGTTCTGTATTGTTATCCACTTATCAAAAATTCAAATCAGCCAATCGCCAGCATGGATGACTCTCTGCTCAACTGTTCAACTTCATCTGAAAAGCAGATACCTGAAAAAGCCTTACCCAGCTTTTTTACTCTTTCGAGACGATCCGAAAGAACCGCCAACGAAACATATGTTTGCTGGTCGACTTCCCTTTCACCTGTAAGGCTTCCCTTCAGAACATCTAAATAATCCGAATCCATTCCTATCATTTTTTCAGCCTTTATAAAAACAGCATGGTTACATCTGTCTTAATTATTCAAAACTGAAAACTAAATATCTTCACTCTGTTTTTGAAGCACAACACTCCTGGCCTGCGACATCTGCTTTTGATACTGAGCCATATTATCTGAAAGAAAACTCTCCCAACTGTCTTCGTTCCATATCTCAATATGGTCACGCACTCCAACAAGTGTTATATTATTCTGCAGCCCTGCTCTGCTGCGGAGACGTTCACTTAGCAGGATGCGACCCTGATTATCAAGCTCGACCTTATTGGCCAACGCAAAACTCATCCTCTCAAACACAACCGCCTCATCCGGAGCAAGACTTGATGGCGAACCTGCAGCAATTACCTGTTCAAAATATTTTTCAGGATAAAGACAAAGGATGCCGTTCGCGCCAAGGACCATATAAAAATTACTGCCGTGCTCATCAACATCAATTTGATTACGCAGCTTATTCGACACAAGAACTCGGTTCTTGTTATCTATTACGTGCTGATACTCACCTGTTAACAAAAGCATGGCAAACGCTCCACTTAATTTATCTGACTTGGGATATATTACCACTTACTACCACCCTGTCAAAAATTTTTATTCTTTTTTTTGAAAAATTTATGAAAAAATAGAAAAATTCCCTAAACATTTAGGTTATGGGACTGCCGCCGTTAAATTATAGGACGCAAAATTTGCAAAAAATGAGCGATCGTTCGAAAAACAACCAGAAAAAATAATTTTCCCATTTCCACCCACCACCACTGAAAACAAACCTATCCCCACCCCATACCAATAAGACCAATGGCGGGACAATTGCAATCGACATCGCCCTCATAGTCGCTGAATAATTTGACCCAACTGAAATTTACAAAAAGTCGTATTCCTAAAGCTTAACCCTAGGCTCAGCTTTAGGAATACAACAATGAATCTTAAAATTTGCACAAAGTTTGGATCAGGAATGAACACAGGTCATTTAAAAACCAACTTTAACAGTAATCAGGGATTTCCCCATAGTTGAATATCATCTACGTTCCAGCCGCAGTAGGCTCCAATGTCATCTGTACTACCCATTGTCCAGCGCAAATAAACCGTAGCCTGGTTGTCTGCAACTGCAGAAATATCTATAACTATCCGCTTCCACGTCAAATCGATAACTTCACCATCGTTTTGCCAGACAACCACCCAATCTGTTCCATTGTTACTAATTTGAATATAAGCATGGTCGTAATTTGAATATTCAACCCCCAGCCATCGCCAAAATTTCAAACGTACATTAGAGCGTCCGCTGCAGTCGATAGCAGTAGAAGTTAAATGTGTCTCCGAAAGATTATCGGTATAGTTACCTTCAAGATTGTAGCCATATACATTATTTCCCGTGTATCCAGAAACAGGATCAGGTCCTCCATATTCTTCACCACCTTGACCAGTGGGCTGACCAAAAGCCCAAAGTCCTTCAGTTGTCCATCCCGGGTCTGTGTCCATGGTTAGCTCATAGAATTTTTCCTGTCCCGGTATGAAGCCAACTAACCAGTCGTCAGCAAAAAATGCAAAGTCAAGCAAATTCACACTAAGGTCATAATTCAGGTCAGCTCCGTTGCAAAAATAAGGTTCTGTACAATTGCTCTCGAGCCAGTTTGCTGCCAGACACGCAAGGTCAAAGAAATCGACACTGCCATCAGGTTCCATCGAAAACTCACTGCACATATCAGAAGTCCTCTCGTTGTCGAGAATCCGAATATTAATATTAGCCTGCCGATCATAAGATCCGTCGCTGACTACATAATAATCTACTACAACATCAAGGCTGTCACCAACCAACGCCTGTATATACGCAGTCTCCTGGATATTCTCATTCACAAGCTCTCCGTTGCGATAGATTTTAATATACATCGATTCGGAAGCTCCCATATCTTCACCGCCTCGCAGAACTTCGATAAACAGGTAAGTAGCAGAACCTATCGGCTTAGCTGGCGATGGGTTAATGGCTATGTGCATCTGTAATTTGCCGTTTGCATCGTTAGGCTCTTCGTGTATTTCTTGCCATTCAAGACATTCCCATGTTGTTTCGTTGTAATCAATACACTCATTCATATCACAAGCTTGCCCACTAAGAGTGATTACACCGGAATAATTTCCAGGCAGGTCACTCTCAAGATATACATAAGAGGAAACACCGCCGCTGCGGCCTTTAGTTTCTCCTCCTCCGCAAAACTGAACTCTGCTCTGAGCCGAATTATTAACTTCATTTACTTCGCCGCCTCTCTCTGTCCATGCCGTTGTGGTGTAATCGACATCCAGCAGTGCCGATGGAATCGCTGTATCAGTTCGGGCAAATTTCAAAACATAGTCATTGCCTTGATGATAACTTATCCCCAGCGTATTATCCGACAAAACAGCAAGCGACGAATATAAACCATCCTCACTTTCATAGTAGCCATCTATCTTCGTTAGGTTCCATTCCCCATCATCGAACAAAGCAAACCAGAGATTCTTACTATAATTATCATAATATGATATTGCAGGGTTGCCGTTTGGAAGTATCGCAAGGCTGCTATATTTTCCAACATCGTTTAAACTATATGGGCCGTCATCCACAATCTCGATTACCCATGCATCTGCGTCGTTAAGCCATGCGTATTTCAGACGTTTATTACTATAGTCATAATATGAAATCGCTGGCCGCCCTGAAGGAAGCAATGCCATACTTGCATACATTCCAACGATATTTGAAGCTGAATCCACTATTCTATTCTGCCAGACCGATCCGTCAAACCATGCATACTTCAACTTATAATTGTCATAATATACAATTGCCGGATTGCCGTCAGGCAAAGCTATCATACTCGTGTTTAAAATGATTGCACCAGTCACCACAGTTGTTATCTGCCATACACTACCGTCAAATCTGGCATACTTGAGTTCACTGCCCGTGCTATTATAATAGCTTATCGCAGGCTGTCCCCCTATAATCGCCAGTGAAGTATATTTACCGGTTACTCCCGTGCTTTCCAGAATCGTATTATGCCAGGCAGAGCCGTCATACCATGCATATTTCAGATCATCTTCCATATATTCCCAGTACGCAATTGCCGGATTACCGTCAGAAATTGCTGTCAGCGAGGTGCTCTGCGCCAAGATGCCGCTGTCATCGGAAGTTTCGTAATCCCAGTTGCTGCCGTTGTAGCGAGCATATTTTAGTTCCCCGGAATCGCCCTGATATGATATCGCAGGTTGACCATTTATAACTTCAAGACTGCAATACTCTCCGCCATCATCAACAACCTTAATGTTCCAACTGGCAAATAATGTAAAGCTGCAGGAAACAAGAATGAAAAATACGAACATAGTGCGAAACATAAACCCGTCCTCCGAAAAAATTTAGTTAAGCCGACATTTTCCACATAAAAGCTCAGCCACGCAACCAAGCTTTGCAAGTTGTGCAATTATATCATAATAACCCCAAAATCGCAATTGTTATTTTATCATGAATAATTAGGAACAGCGTTTATGATTAATGCATTATTGCTTGAAATTAAGGCAATACCGCTTTTTGCAAATGTAGAAGCCTTCGGGACAGCAGCTTGTTTTAGAAGCTGTTCTTAATATTATAGCTGATTAGAAATAGAATGCTTTTTATAGCCTATTAGACATGTTGATTTCACACACTCGATAAAACGTCGCCAAGCCGTAAGCACCTGATTATTATTGTTATAATAATAAAGCCTCGTATCTGCCCCAGCAATCTCAATTTTTAAAAGAGCAAATTTGTTCATGTTGCCCATAAATTCCTTCAATTTTGACATCAGATAAATCTCTGAGCAAGACAGCTATTTATTTTTTCACTGGCATTGCTTAATCACAAATTTTGGTAAATAATTACCAATAACAAAAATTAAAAACAGCCCAACAGCAAGATTTATTACTGCTATTATCACCATAGCCAATGGCAAACCATATAAATCCAAAAATGAATCAATCTGTGCTTTTTGCGGTTGCTCGGGGTCGTACACAACAGGGACTTTATCACCAACTTTATACTTTGGTGGATCGTCACCTAATGAAGAATATACATTATATTGATTACCAGAGGTGTCCATAAAAGAAAATACTGGACGGTAGGTTACTCCACTCACATCATCACTTCTATGTAGTTCAGCTATTATTCCGTAAGTTTTGACAGCTTTAGATATAAAATTAAAGGTTTTTATCAAAGAAAAACTTCCAGTTAGAATAGCAATAACAGCTATAAAAACCATTAACATACCTATACTTTTTGCTATCTTATTTATGATAGAGTTTTTCCTTGAACTCATGATTGGCTGCGGCTCAAGAAATTTTTTATAATAAACCTTTATACATAATTTTATGCCAAGAAAGATTCCCAAACTTGACGAAAGGTATTTTAAACCTTCCATTGGATTTAACGAATCCCTAAATAACGCCCCAATAATAACACCTAAACCTGCCGAAGCTGAAAAATAAACACTGGCATGAAAAAAATGAACTGGATCCATCAGACTTAAAAAATTGGAATCCATACTTGGCAAAGTCCATCGCTTATATTGCAAGGGATTGATGTACTGAACTCCTATTACTATCAGTAATGCTAAAGGAAAAAAGAAAATAGGAGCAATTATAAAAAATATTTGAATAGCAAGAGGTGGGTTTTTTAACCCATCATCAAAGTTGAAAAAACCAGATACAAAGAATAAAACTACTAAAATAATTCTGATTATATGCCAAATGGTCACTTACTTCTATCTCCAAATCATAGTTTGTGCGTTTTTGGTGAAATTGAGAAAAAACCGTTCAATTAAGAACCAAAAACTAGGGAAAAACTAGGAACAGAACAGCAATAAAAATCCTTTAAAAGATAAATTTCCAAATCAATTATATCCCACACCACAACCTGCATAATATAAAAAATAAAAAAACTAATCTACACCCTAAGAAAAAAAACACCCCGCGGCTAAAAACCAAAAAAATCAATCATCCACGCAAGTACGTACCATTTGCGACAACAAAAACCAACAAATTCTCCAACCATATTTTCTAAAAATCTACAAAAAAATTCCCAACCAGATTGGGCACCTGAGTGGGAATTTTCATGTTCGAATATTTTTTAAGGCTCTTATTTAATGATTACTATTCCTCATCGTCATCATCATAACCATAATCTACAAAGTCTTCATCGTCATCATCATAATCCCAGTGGCCCTCATCATCATCTTCTTCATCTTCTTCAAATTTAACAACTGCAACTGGTTTAATATCCCAGCCCATCTCCTCTGGATCGTCGACACCGACTTCCTCTAACAGCCTTATCTGAGCTTCCTTTGTAAGATCATCAAACATAATTTTCATAGTCATACCCTTATACAAATACAATACTATCAAAAAATCTTGCTCCATTGCCTTGGAGCTCGATCGTTCCATACTTTTGAATGGTAAACATAACTTACTATCATGGGCACCACCGTGGTAGCTTCTGCATAAACCATCTGTTCATAAACAGTATCAACTTTACCCCACGAACAGGCTTCTTTGAGAGTAGAGCTTGAGCACGCCCCGTCCCTGGCGTCTGCTACGGTTATCTGCACTGCATATTTGTGCATCTCAACCTCTTTGCCCAACATTTCTGCACAAACAACTGTATCCTGTGCAAAATTCTTAGGCACACCGCCGCCTATCATAAATAATCCTGAGATATCTGAACGTACTTTTATCTCGGTAAGTTCCCTGAAATCCTTTACAGAATCTATTGTAACATAATCATTTTGCTTTTGTTCCTGATGCATTACCAAGCCAAAACCAGCACTGGAATCTGAAAATGCCGGACAGAATATCGGAACATCATTTTCATACGCTGTCTGTATTAATGAGCCTTTTTTCTTCGCGTTTTTAGTAAGATATTTCCCCATTTCCTTTATAAACCGCCTCGATGAATAAGCTCCACCAGGCAATGAATCTGCTATCTCTTTTACTGTAGCATCACAAACCTGAAGCTGCTCTTCATCAATATAGGTATCATAGATCCTGTCGACATAAAGGCTCCTCAGCAATTTATCATCAACCTGGGGACTGCCTTTATAATGAGAAAATCCAAGAGCCTCAAAGAAATCCATATCAACAATCGAAGCACCTGTAGCTACAACAGCATCGACCATTTTATATTTAATCATGTCACTATACAACTGCATACACCCAGCTGCACTTGTACTGCCCGCCAAAGTAAGAATCACTGTGCATTCTTTATCGGCCACCATCATTTTCAAAATGTCAGCAGCCCTTGCAGTATCCCTCGAAGTAAACGACATATCTCGCATCGAATCAATTATCACAGTCGAATCGAATGAAGTGATATCGATGTGCTTAACCTTGTCTTTAAGTAAACTTTTTTTATTCATTACAAGCCCCTTCAAACTTATAGCTTAAAATTTTATAAATCAGTTTTGCCGCCAGAAAATCAGGACCACGATCAGCCTCATTCGGGCAAAGCTCAACTACATCAAAACCAACAATATTCTTCTGACTGCCAACAGCTTTCATCAGTTTCATCACATCATACCACTGCAATCCACCAGGCTCAGGAGTGCCAGTCGAAGGAACAACTGAAGGATCAAAAACATCCAGATCTATCGTTATGTATACGTTGGAAGTTAGCAAAGGTATTAATTTTTCCACCCAGTTCGGATCGTTATAAATATCTTTAGCAAAAAACACCCTGGATCTATCCATAAGGTCATTTTCTTCGATACTCATACTGCGAATCCCTGCCTGAACAAACGGGCAATAGTCGTGCACGCGGGCCATCACACAAGCATGATTATACTTTGAACCCTCATACTCAACCCGCAAATCCGCATGGGCATCAAGCTGGAGTACGGTCAAATCATCATAAAAATCAGCATGAGCCTTCACAGAGCCTATACTCACCGAATGCTCGCCGCCCAGGACAACCGTAAATTTACCATGCTTAATATGACCAGCAACAACTTTCCGCACATCTTCATACATCTGCTCAGGAGATTCACCAGTATTAACCGGTTCATCTGTAAATATACCCTTGGTATAAACCTGAGAATCTGTTTCGATATCATATAACTCAAGATTCGCCGATGCATCTAATATGGCCAAAGGTCCTTTATCTGCGCCTTTGATCCATGTACTTGTCTGGTCATAGCCAACAGGAACAACAGCAATCATTGACTCTTCAAACGAGCAATACTCTTGCGGCAAATTGCCAAAATTTGAATAATTATACATCCGAAAATCTCTTCCAAATATTACGATTAGTCAAACAAGAACATCGCTATTGCCACGGTTGTGGTCCACAAACCAGCCTGACCTTTAGCTGTCTGAGTAACATTTGTTGTCTTAATAAAAAGACCGCTCGATTTATAAGCCTGTTCTTTTTCAGACCACGCCTGATCAGGATCAAGCTCAAATCCCATTGTAGTTGCCAGCATATCAGCTGCCAGGTCCTCTGCGAGGTCACCTGCCTGCGTTTTGCTCTTACCATTGCCATGAACTTCGCTGAGATAACCCCACTTTTCCTTATCTTTTGGAATAGCAACACCGATAGATGAAGCTATCATTCTTCCATGCTCATTAGTATCTGATCTTGCCATAACACAATGGCTTATTGAACCGGGGATAAGCTCTTTTATTCCACTTTCCCTGCTGATAACTTTGCAATCAGGAGGTAAAATAGAGGACACCTGAACAAGGTTAAGAGGCGCCACGCCAGCCTGTCTCAAGGCAGACTCAAAAGATTTGAGTTGATATTTATGACGTCCGACTCCCTTGGTCAAAAACATCCTTCGAGGAACAAAATTATTCATGCCAATACCTTTCTTTTTTAAAAATGCCACCACTAAAAATTAACTTAGAAATGACCATATATCTTTTTTTGAAACCACGTACAACAAAATAATGTCTAATTCGTTAAAAAATATGCACCCCAAAAACAGACTCTGCAAAAAATAATAAAAATACGCTGAAAACGCCTATTTTGCTTCAAATTCAATTATCCAGTCCGTTTCCCCATTATACTCGCTTTTGACCACCAATTCCGCAAGACCATTTTCTTTATCGATCATATTAATTTCACCTTTTGCTGACTTCGCGGCGGTTAATTTCGGTGCAAAGCCATTACATGCGATTATTACCTTATAAGCTTCATCAGCAACAACATTTGACTTCCCGGATAACTGCAACTTTTTCCCATCCCAATGGCAAACCAGCATATCAACATACCCCTGCATAACATGGCGATTCGTAGAGATAAACTGGGGCCAATCCTGAACTTTGTGAATAGAAAGCATTCTCGTCTCACCAGGTCTTAACGTCTGTTTTAACTGACAATCGCCCTTTACCTTGCCGACAAATGTATTGTTCCAGAAATCATAGACATAATATTCATCATCTTTGCAAAGCCCAAGACCACCTTCATCAGTAGCCTCCCCAAGCTTAACTTCAATCGCAGATTCAACCATATCATACTTCTGCGACATCATCTTCAAATGCTCCCAGTTCCTCGACCACTGCTGCCCATCTATAAGCTGCGTATTATAAAGCATCAACTGATGCCAATCATCGCTTATCGCAAAATCATAAACAGCTGGATTCTCTTTGCCATCAAATGCATCTATAGGCCTGCCGGACAGCTTTGTCGTATGGAAAGGCACAACACGAGACAAAGTATAAAGCTGTTGCTCTGTCATTTTGTCAAAATACTTACCAAGTTCCATTCTGCCATATATAAGTGAACCAACAGTATACATCGTCCGCAAGCCATCAATATTGTCAGGCATAATCCGACAAGGATTGTAAGCATCCTTGTCATAATAAACAACCACCCTGCTCTTATACCACCGAAGCCCTATCTTACCTATCATAGGAGCCTGCAAACTGTCCGTATCGCCTTCTGTACGCATTGTCGTGATTGCGCCTAAAGTCAAATCACCTGGGCCCATTCTTTCATGAATATCAACACCTTTACCCAATCCTTCAGTTGCGCTCTCATATATCTTCCTGTAAGCACCAGATGTTGTTGAATATTTATCCTCAAACCCGCCAGCATACGCCCACCCAGTCCGCGGATAATCAAACTTCAAACCTTTAATCCCAGCATCTCGCAGATTCTTATAGACATCTTTAAGATGTGCCTGAAACCCAGGATCCGTCCAGTCATACGTCCAGTACTTTCCACTCCACCATTCAACAGGCTTATCACGCTCTGCAAAAGACTCATTAAAAAGCATATGACCAGGATTGGCTATGCAATAGTCTTCCGACCTGCGACCAGTCTGGCAATAAACAAAAGGCTCTCCGCCTCGTTCCTTCAACGCATCTGCCCATTTTTTGGTAGTCTCATAAGGCCAAATCAATTGACCATTCTTATACTTGCCCCAGTGCTCATCATCCCACCAACCCTGCTGATTGTTAGGCTGAGAATAATCGTCCTGCTCAAGACGGATCCCCAACTTAGAATACTTTGTAAAACCGCTATTAACAACATCATCCATTACACCAACAACGCCCGCACTGTTATTTTTAAACTCATCTCCGCCGAAATCACCAGTATAAGTATACCACATATTCAAAACAGGATAATTCATTACACCATCAAGACAAACCTTATTCGCCGCTGCAAGATTTCTGCCGTATTCTTCCAATATTTCAAAACGGTTATCTATCGTAAATTCAACATAAAACGATTCCTGCGATTCATACTTCGACTTAGCATCGATTCTCTTGCCATAAGGGTCATCCTCCCACAGATATACATCAAGATAATTATCCTTTTTTACAACACGACAGCTTTTTTCAAATTCTTTATATTTTAACCCACCGATAACCAGCGATCTTTTTTTGCCATACTCACCAAAAGTTGCCAATATATTATTCTTGCTCGAACACTCCGCCCCGCTGCTTACAGCATTGTAGTTCTCATTACTTATCCCATCGAGCGTTTTATAATCAGCAAATTCAAATCCTTCATAAGCTTTCCCCGCCAGGATATTCATTTGCATAAGCCTGATGTTTTTATCCGTAACATTATCAACACTGCAATCCAGACTAACAAATCCTTTTCTGTCATAAATCGTTGCCTCAAAAACCAGCATAGGCTGCCCCTGCTTAGAAGCTTTGATTATCAGCCGTTTGTAAGCACCAATCTCATTTTTGCCGTTTTTTTTACTGCTTTTAAACTGCATCCCCTCATCTTTTGAACTTATGTCAGCTATCTTAGCTTCATCTTCATGCTTACTATCGAATTTCGCCAGAAAATAAGCCTCGCTTAAACATACTTTACCGTCACGTTTATCAATAGCCTTATAAGTGCCTGCCTTAGTATTAAAAACAAACTTCACCAGCTCATTTTCAATACCAACTTCATTTGCCTTGCCGCCCAGCCCAGCCAAAGATACCCCACTTGAAACACTTATAACCATCAGCATAATCCATTTATAAATAAACTTCTTTTCCATGCTCGCCTCAATTAAACAATAAAATCATATCTTTCAAAAAAGCAAGTATAGCCCTCCCCCGCATTATTTCAATATTTTTAATACCCGAAAACAAAGATTGAAATATAAATTCCAAGCCGAATACCCCCACCGCAAAATGCCGACATCCAAATCA
>CAZBKA010000025.1:0-3711 GCA_964492365.1 uncultured Pirellulales bacterium
CTCGACAGTTGGGATAAAAAAGGCGGTTGGCGTACAAGCACAAATATTGAAGGTTCGCCCGGTGAAAATGATATCTAAAACCATACTATGGAAAAAATATTAAAAGTCTTATGTCTGGCAATTGTTTCAGGGCTCTTTGCAACTATCGCTAATGCTGATATTGTAAACACAGACCTCAACAACGATTATCGTGTCAACTGGAAAGATTTAAACATCTTGGCAAATCAGTGGCTCGACGACCCTTGTGCTGCGCCAAAATCTGCTGATATAAACCTCGATGGAATGGTCAATCTCCAGGATTTCGCATCTTTGGCAGCAAACTGGAACAAAAGCGATATACCACTTGTTATCAATGAATTCATGGCTGACAACAATGATTGTCTCGCGGATGATTTTGGAGAATTTGACGACTGGATAGAAATTTACAATCCAGGGCAATACTCGGTAAATACAACTGGGATGTTCCTTACAGACAAAACTGATTTAGCACAACAAAGCCTCTGGCCCTTGCCAGGTCTGGTAATAGAACCAAACCAATACATTCTGATCTGGGCGGACAACCAGCCTGCCCAGGGAAATTTGCACGCATCATTTGGATTAAGCATATCTGGTGAAAGCATAGTTTTGGTTGATACAGATGCCAAAACTGTTATCGACTCCGTAACCTTTGGCCCACAAAAACAAAATCATTCTTTTGGGCGAATCCCAAATGGACAAGGCTCTTGGCGTGAACTCGGGTTGCCTTCACCCTTGAATGAAAATATACCATTTAGCCCAGGTGATATTGTCGTAAATGAGGTCATGGCCCATTCTGATATTATTCATCCTTATGACTGGATAGAACTTAAGAATACCGCCGATTACGATATTGATATTTCCGGTTGGTTCCTGAGCGACTCAGACAAAGATGATGCTAGTCTAATGAAATACGAAATCGCTAAAGGCACTATATTACTTGCCGGCGACTTTATTATGTTTTATCAAAATCTCCATTTTGGTAATCCCGCCGACTCAGGCTGCAATCAGTCTTTCGGCTTGAGCGAAAATGGTGAAATGGTCTGCTTGTCACCTGGTAAAAATGGTTTACTTCTCGGTTATACGCTGACTGAACTTTTAGGAGCTTCTGATAAAGATGTCTCATTAGGAAGATACCTGAAAAGCACTGGTTCGTATGACTTCACAGCAATGTCAAACCCAACACCAAATGCTGAAAATTCCTATCCAGCGGTAGGACCAATCGTCATCAGTGAAATTATGTACAACCCTGCCAGCGGTATAGATAACGAAGAATATATTGAGCTTTATAATATTACTTCTTCAGATGTAACTCTATATGACTACCACGAAGTCCTGCCTTGGAAATTTACAAACGGCATAGACTATACTTTCCCAGCCAATACGACAATCGCAGCCTACAGCAGATTGATCGTCGCAAAGGCTCCCGCAACATTTACCGCAAAATATGGCCAATTGCCTTCAGGTGTTCAACTGCTAGGCCCCTATGATGGCAAACTCAGCAACAGCGGGGAAAAATTAACACTCTCAAAACCGGGTGATATCGACGAAAATTTCATACGTTATTATATATCGGTCGATGAAATAAACTATAGCAACAAGGCCCCCTGGCCCACAACTCCAAACGGAAATGGTAACTCCCTTAATAAAATTACAAAATCCAACTATGGAAATGACCCGGTAAACTGGCAGGGGAAAACACCAACACCGGGCAATTAGAAAATATTACCGGATAAAAACACGACTTATAAAATCTGTCACTGAAGATTTTTGTCGTCCATAAGCACTATGACTTTTTTATACGTAGCTGCCGGTAAAGCTTCTTTGAGTTTTTTATGAACCATCCTCATCGGTGTCCGTTGAGTAGTATGAATAAGCACAATATGATCATTATCCAGATTTTCAAGCAGCTCGGCAAAATGATTTATATGAATATGCCTGCCAGCTTTCGCCCGCTCAATATGATCGTCCTCAAAAAATGTGCATTCCGTAATTAGTATTTTGCTTTTGGCAACATATTCCAGCGAAGAATAATCAATATACTGGCTGTCACCTAAATATGTCACTATCGGTAACTCAATCGGATTATCGATAACAATACCTTGCTTCTTAAGCTCTACAATTTGAGGCCCATTAAGCCCGGCATATTCAGATTTTATCTTCTTACGTTTTTCAATTATAGTGTACCCAACCGACCCTCGCGAATGCTTCACTGGAAACACTCTGGCAAAAAGATTAGGTTTGATCTCAATTTCATCACCTGGTGTAACCCCAATAAGATTAGCAGGAACTTCGTTACCGTCAAGCTTGCCCCATGCATCAATAATCTGCTTAATAGGCTTAATCAGATCTGCCGGAGCTATAATTGTTCCTGCCGATATCCCGCAAAAATTCCGATGCGACAAATAATACGCCAACCCAGCCGCATGATCCATATGACCATGAGTCAGCAATACATTATTAATCGAAATAACCTGATCTGGAGCTTTGCCTATATCAAAACAAACATCCAACTGAGGCATTGCTATAACCGTTTCCTCACCAGCTATCGAATATCCTGTAATTTCCAAATCTTCTATTTCTATTTTTGCAAGTCTGTGACTCGGCATGGCATTATTCCAAAAAAAACAACATAACTCGCCGATAGTAGAATTGATACGCTTACATGTCAATTTGTTTTTGCTGCCACTTGCATAAATACACTGCATGTTTTACCATGAAATCGTATTTTTATCAGGAATTAATGCTTATGGTTGATAAAAACGCATCGGGCTTAACAAAAGTCGACTCATCATTCTAATTTGAAAACCAGATGAACCCAATCAGAAAATAAAAAACACAACATGATAATTAGAAATTAAAAAAGGAGTGGCCGTGAACCAGGCAGTGGTTCACGGCCTAAGAGTATTATGTGTTAGCACTTTACGAATAAGCTCGTATTGATTACACAATAATTCCACCGCTAAAACATTTACCCTTTAATATCCTTTTCTTTTAATTTCGTTTTAATATATTCGCTTGCACTCACTGCCGCATCTTTACTGACATCAACACACTTTCGCATCCCGATGTTTATCTTCTGCGTAGTTTCAGGCGATATCATAGTAGTTGAATTTGCCGACTCCACCCCACCTGCCTTTACTGTTGAAGGTGTCGTCATATAAATCGCTGTTGCAAACCCTGCACAATATATCAAAACCAAAAATATTAACTTCATCATCTTTCAGGTCTCCAAAGAGAGCCAACATAATATCTTTCATCCTCACTACCAAAACTTTAATATAAAAAATGCTGTCTGCAAAATTTCCATTGATGATTTTTAAAATATGTTCCTACCTGCAATCCAACACAGCAATCCCCATGTTTTCGGACCTCCCAACAAAAAAAGCAGCAAAGCCGAAGCCTTACTGCTTGATATCTGATTTAAGCCAACAAAAGTTGTCAGCCTGTAATTATTTAATCTAAACCCTATTCTTATCGAGCACTTTTTTCAAAGTATCACAAACCAGCTCTGCATCATCTTTGCTTAAATTATTGTGAAATGGAAGCGCAACCGTACAATTGCATGTCGCATCAGCCACAGGAAAATCACCAGGCTTATAACCAAACTTATCAACCATGAAAGGCTGCAAATGAACCGGTGCAAAATAATTGCTTACCTGTATCCCCTCATCAAGCATATCTTTCATTATCTGG
>CAZBKA010000025.1:3811-28324 GCA_964492365.1 uncultured Pirellulales bacterium
ACAAAAGCCTGCTCAAATTCACCGAGCTTAGGACCAAGTGAAAGATTAGGGGTTCGCAAAACCGCACAAACCGCCTCAATCTCTTTTTCTGTAATATCTGGTCTGGACAAATTAACTTTCATTATTGCTCCTTATAAAAATACATCATTTCAACGATAGAGACTGTATTATACCCTCTTCTGTCGACCTTTTCATTACCTAAAATTAAGAAACTTTTGCAATATACAACCCTCAAAAACCGATATAATCACCTGTACAAATGGTTATTATAATGCTATTGTAAAATATCGCCCAATATCAGTTAAGCAGGGCTTTTAATTATAAGACTTAAGAAAGGCTAATATGAAAAAAGATTCGGAAGACTTCCTGAGACAACTGCTTGAATCGCCAAGTCCGTCAGGCTACGAACAGCCCGCGGCAAAAATATTCCGCCAGAGAGTGGAAGGTTCAGCTGATAAACTGATTACAGATGTTCACGGAAACAGTATCGCTCTCTTAAACCCGGATGCAAAATTCAAATTCATGATCGCAGGACATATCGATGAGATAGGTCTGATGATAACCCATGTAGATGATAAAGGCTACCTTTATGTCGCCCAGATTGGCGGAATGGATCCCTCCCTATTGGTGGGACAAAGAGTAAAAATCATGACCGAAAAAGGCGAAGTCTTTGGTGTCATCGGTCGAAAAGCCATACACCAGATGGATGCCGAAGAAAGAAAGAAAAATGTCGAAATGAAAAACATCTGGGTCGACATTGGATCAGACTCGAAAAAAGATGCTGAAAAAAGAGTCGCCATCGGGGATCCGATTGTAGTAGATGTCCCATACAGAAGACTCAATGGTGATAAAATCGTCTCACGTGCAACTGACGACAAAGTCGGAGCCTTCATAGTCGCAGAAGTTATCCGAGCACTATCCAAAAAGAAACTCAACATCTCTGTCGCAGGCGTTGCAACTGTACAGGAAGAAGTTGGTCTCAGAGGTGCAATGACCTCTGTTTACTCCGTAAATCCAGATGCTGGAATCGCTATCGATGTAGGATTTGCTTCGGACCACCCGGAAACGGATCCTAAAAAACTCGGTACCGTCGAACTCGGTAAAGGACCTGTCCTCCATAGAGGCCCAAATATCAACCCTGTTCTTGAAAAAGAACTTTTCAAAACCGCGAAAAAAATAAAGGTACCATATCAGGTAGCCGCAGAACCAAGAGGCACAGGAACAGATGCAAATGCGATGCAGCTCTCCAGAGGAGGCGTTGCAACCGCCCTGATAAGCATCCCAAACAGATACATGCACACACCTGTAGAAGTTATCTCTCTGACAGACCTGGAAAACAGTATAAAACTGCTTACCGAATATCTTGCGGCTCACCCTGCACAGAAAGACTATCGTCCCTGAGAGACATTCATAAAATGAAAAAAGCCCCGAATATCAAACCGGGGCTTTTTTTATTACTTCACCATATTACGATACTAATAAATTTTTATATCACCATTCGTTGTTGAAATGTTCAGCTTATTTTTACCATCACCAATCAACCATTCGCCAGACCCTCTTAACTTACCTCTAAATTGCACTGGAAACTGACTATCAATATCACCATTTTCACTGACTAGCTGAACTTGAACCGAATTCCACCTTGGTGCTCTCAATTCAATACTCCCATTTTTACTAACAACAGAAATATTCGAGACTTCTGTTGCCTCAGGTTTATAAAATAAGTTAATATCACCGTTTTTAGTTACCAAATTAGAATTTCCTCCAATATCTTGAACCCTGATATCGCCATTTTTTGTCTGGGCTGTTATATCTTTGCCAACCTGATTTAATTTAATATCACCATTCTTACTTTCTGCAATCACATATAAACCGATACAGCAACCGTTGATGTCACCATTTTTTGTTTTAGCAGTCATATTCTTATCAATTTGCTTGACAACAATATCACCATTTTTACTTTCAAAAACAACAGACATCGCCTTAGGGCCTGCAATGTCTAAACTAACACTGACACTCTCGTATTCTCCCACAACAGGCTTTTCAATTTTCACAACAACTTTATTCTCTACATCTTCGAACGATACTTTAGTTTCATCTGCTAATCTTTGTGCTATTTCTTTTGTCCTTGCCCTTGCTTGGATTTTTGCAATGCCACCAAAATCTCCCGTCTCATTACCATTATATATAATATCACCATTCAAAGTCGTCGCTTCTATAATTTCACTATTGCCCGCAGGCTTTAACAAATCAACGCTTCGCTCATATTTTTCCTGAGGTTCACAGCCAACACTAAAACTAACAATGACAAAAAACAATGATATGACAAATAACTTTGATGTTTTCCTGATTGTATCCATTTCCATGCTCCCACATAAAAACATTATCAAAACATTTCTTATTCTAATCTACTTTTTTGCTTTTTTTTTGTCAAACAAAAAACCTTTTTCTCTGGCGAAAAAAACCATTTAATTACATGATACTAAAAGTGAATTATTTTTAAAAAAACCTTGACTCAACCCTGTTTTCCTGATAAAAAATAATCTGACTTTAAGTGAGGATATGTTTTACATGATGGGGCAATAATTATGTCCGAATTGGAAACTATTAGAACTGTAGCTAAAGAAACTCTTGCGATACCAAATTCGGGACAATCATGTGATTATTCCCTATGGGACCGCAGCCAGCGCCTCGTGCGCAACGTCGAATACATTTGCCAGCTGCCCGAAATCAAGAAATCGAACCTTGATATTGATAAATCCAGCCTGATTGTTGCAACCTATTTCTGTCAGGCAGGTCTTGCTCATCTGTATAAAAATAAAAATTCAGCCTCAAAAACAGTCTCAGCCAATATCGACAATACACTTGAGCTTTGCACCGCAGTTATAGAAAAGAAACTAACTTCAATTCTCGAAAAAGCACAAGTAAACAAAATATTGAAGATTATCATCGAAAGCGGCAGTCATCTGACAAATATTACCGAAGCAAAGGTACTTTCTGACGCACGAAATCTCGATGACATGGGTGCTACTGGCATATTCAACGAATTCAAACGACACGTTGCTCAAGGCAAAGGTGTTACAGACGCTCTGCAAAGCTGGAAAAAGAAAATCGACTACCGATACTGGCAGGCAAGACTGAAAGAAAGCTTCAGATTCGAGTCCGTCAGAAAACTTGCTCAGCAAAGGCTTTCCGCCACGGAATATTTCATGAACCAGCTAAAAATCGAAAACTCCGCAAAAGACATAGAAGAATTGTCAGCCTAACTCATTAAACAACAAAACCTTACGCATAATTTAGCGACCTCTTTCGATAAAAAGCATTATAGATTATCCAGGTCGATACCCTAAACTTTTTGCATTCCCTGTAACCTTTATCGCCCAAAACAGGTATAACCTGCCAGAAAAATATTGTAAGGCCGTTCAGTGCTTAATCTTAATTTATGCATCGTTGACAGAACCAAAACACCCGGCTATTGTTACGATTACTCAATTATTGATTATTGAAGGAAGAAAAAATGAAAAAATTACTAATTATAGTGGCTCTGATTCTGTCGCCTCTGGTATGTCTGTCTGGTGCAAAACCATTAAATCAAACCATTGTTGACGTAAATGCAAATTGGTTGTTTCATGCAGATTACGATCAGTTCAACAAAGCAAAAATTGGTTCTCTCGTAAAACAGCAAATATCCTTGCTGGGTTTGGATAACTGTCTCACTGATTTTTCCGATAAATTTGCTTTTCATCCGCTTGAAGACGTTAACAGCATAACTATTTATGGTCAAGGCGAAGATAAATCAAAAGCCGTCGCATTCGTCTATGCCAATTTTGAAAAGCAGGTACTCCTTGACTTGTTGGAAAATGACTCCTCTCACGAAATAATCGAATACAAGGAACATACGATACATAAATTCATAAGCAAAAACCACTCTGACGACCAGGGGGAAACCGTTTTTGTCCTTCTCAATACTGACAATATCGTACTCTCAACAGGCCTTGATGCTGTAAAAACCGCAATTGATAATCTAAATAACAAAAGCGTGACAAATACACAACTCATAGCCCTTTTCAAAAATAATCAGCCCGCAATAATAAATGCTGTCGGCATAAACATTGCTGAAAACCTCAGTCAGAAAAATGATTCCATAATATTAAAGCAAACTGATATACTATCAATAGCCATCGGCGAGCTGAACGAAAAGTTTTACATTGACTCAAGTATCACAGCTTATGACCCGCAAACTGCCATTAATATGGAAAACATGATTCGAGGATTTATTTCCTTAGGACTGCTGGCAAATGAAAAACACCCCGAATGGACAAAAATCGCCCAGGCAATCCAACTGGTAAGAAAAGATAAAACTATAGACATTTATTTCGAGACTGAACCTGAATTTATACTTTTGATGTCTGTAGAAGCATGGAAGCAGAAAATAACAACAAAATGTATAGATTTAAATCCATAGAGAATATGGCCGATTTGCAAAACGATTTTAAATTATTAACGAACGAACAGCTTGCCGCCAGGGTCCAGATTGGATGCAGGGATAGTTTCGATGAATTAACCCTGCGTCTCAACAGTAAATTGCTGAGCTTTTTGCTCGCAAGAACTGGCAAACCTGAAGACGCCGAGGACCTGGTACAGGAAACGTTTGCAAAAGCTTATAAAAATATTGAAAAATTCAATAACAAATGGAAATTTACAACATGGATATTTACATTAGCTGTCAGACTGGCAAATAGCCATTACAGAAAAAAAAAGAATGTCTGCAACCTTGAAGATATCGGTGATTTTGAAATTAAAACCGATGGACCAGAAAAAATCCTGGTAAACCAGCAACAGTGGGAAAATATGTGGCTCTTGGCCAAAAGTAATCTCAGCATAAACCAGTATGAATCGCTCTGGCTTAAATACGCTGAAGATATGCCGATTAAGGACATCGCCAAAATACTAGGCAAAAGTAAAATAAATGTAAAAGTAATATTGTTCAGAGCAAGAAGCAATATGGCCAATATATTGGCTGATAAAATTTGAAAAGGAAAATTATGTTTTGCTGGTTCTTTAAATTACTAATTTCACATAACCTGGATAACAAAACCAAAAGCAGATTTGTTGCAAAACATCTCACCGCCTGCAAAAGCTGCGATCAGTTTTATAACTTTGCAAAATATCTCGAAGACAAGCTGAAACAAGACGCCAAAACTTTACAGCCTGAATATTTTCTCAGAACTGACAATGCAAAAAAAATCAAAAAGGTCACCGCCAGCAATACAACAAAGATCAAACCTGCTCTGCTCGCCGCCGCGGCTTGCATAACTATAGCTGTAATTTTCTCAGTAGCATCAATTACTCAAAAAGCCGCTGAAACTAAAAAAATGAAACAGGCAAAATCACAGGAAACTTTGAACTTTGCCATCTCAACCCATAAACTTATTATTGACCACATGGAGGGTAAGGATTCATCATCCAAATTTGCTCAGTTAATGACAAACCAGTATGAAACTGAAATTGACAATATAAAAAATGAAACCAAAACAGCTTTAAAATTTCTAGTTAGCTGCGTAGAAGTTCATATCGATGATAACCAGAAAGATGCAATCGTAAATTAACAAAAATTAGGAGAAGTTCATGTTGTTTAAAAATAATCTGTCCCAATCAGCCAAAAGAAAATTTTCAGCACTGATTTTTATTCTCATTCTGTCCCTCACAGCTTTCACTACCGCTGCCGAAGTAATCCAGCAAAAACCTGCTAAAGTGCTGGCTCAATATGGCCGTGGCAAACTCCTCGAAATAAACAACCAGAAAGTCCTCCTCGTAGCCGGCACCAATTACGAAATGGGTTATCAGCAAGGCAAATTACTCCCAAATGAAGTTAAGGCCCTTGTAGAAAGGGTACTTTTTATCGTCCGCGGCGCAGAAGCAACAAAAGCAAAAGCCTTCCTCCAGCCGGGAAGTATAGAAAACGCCTTTGAAAGAACAAAACCTTTCATCGAAGAAAGATATTTTGAAGAAATGCAAGGCCTCGCCGATGGTGCAGGCATCCCACTCAAAGATGTCCAGCTCGCAAACGTATTCCCTGAGCTTTTCCACTGCAGCGGATTCGCTCTGTTCGGAAATGCAACTGAAGGTAAAACACTTCTTCACGGCAGAATCCTCGACTACATGACAGAAGTCGGTCTGCAAAAATATGCTCTCGTTACAATAGCAAAACCAACCGGATACAACAACTTTGTAACCGTAGGCTTTCCAGGATTTATCGGTTCGATAACATGCATGAACGATAAACAAGTTGCTCTCGGCGAAATGGGAGGAAGAGGCGAAGGAAGCTGGGACGGAACACCAATGACATGCTTAATGAGAAAAGCCGTTGAAGAAGCCGATCACCTCCAGCAGGCTGTTGATATTTTCAAAAACTCAAAAAGAACCTGCGAATACTATTATGTAATCTCCGATGGTAAAATTCCAGACGCCAGAGGTCTTTCATGCACAAGCGAAAAATGTGACATCTTAGAACCTAACCAAAGCTGCGAACAACTTCCTTACGCCATCGAAGACGCGGTCCTCATGAGTGCAGGAGACAGATATGAAAACCTCGCAAGATTAGTAAAAGAAAAATTGGGACAAATCGACATCAACTACGCGCTAGACTTAATGAACAGACCTGTTGCAATGGAAAGCTGCCTCCACAGGGTATTGTTTTCTCCGCAGGATTTAAAGCTCTGGATCTCTAATGCCGTCATGCCCGAAGAAACAGAAAAATATGCTGCCTGCTATCAACCATACTATGCATACGATTTTAAACAATTACTGACTATGATCCCCGATACAACACCAACTGGCGTCGAAAATGTCCCCGCATACATAAAAAAAGAAAGCATAGAACAACCGCAACCAACCATGCCGAAAATTCCAGACGTAACCGCAACCGTACCAAGTGACATAGAAAGGCGTTATCCGGTTTCCACTGACAAACACACTCAGCAGCTGCTCTCACCATATCGTTTCAAAACAGAAGCATTTGAATACACAATGAAATTTCAATCCAGCTTCCCGGCTTACGATATTTTTGAAGTATCGTTTCCTTCTGATTATAAAAGCAGCATAGAGCAAAACAACACTGTCTACTGTGAATACTTCCGCGCAAAAGGCGACCAGAAAAGAGCCTCGGTTATCCTGCTCGATATCCTCGAAGGCTCACTAACCGTCTCAAGAATAATCGCCCATAGTCTGGCAAGCAGTGGCATTGATGGGTGCATTATGACATTGCCCCATTACGGCCCAAGACGAGTACCGCAAGAACAACTTATCAAATTAATGCAGGACCCGAATATGTTTATAGCTTCTGTACAACAAGCCGTCATGGACGTAAGAAAAACCGCACGCTGGATCGAAAGCCAGACACAGGTTGACAAAAACCGAATAGGACTTTGCGGCACAAGCCTCGGTGGATTCATAGCCGCATTAGCCGGTGGAGTTGACGGCAACTTCCACAAAATCGCACTGATACTCGCCGGAGGAGATCTCTCTACAGTCCTGACTACAAACGCAAAAGAAGTCCAGGAAATAAAAATGCAGCTCAGCTCAATGAACCTGACCGATGAAAAAATTTCGGCCCTCTTCGAACCTATTGAGCCATTGACATTCGCCAACAGGCTCAAAAACTCCAGAATTTTAATGATTAATGGCTCACTGGACACAATTGTTCCGCCCGCATGTTCCGAAAAACTCGCAAAAGCAACAGGTGCCGAAATTTACTGGTTTAATACCGATCATTATGGGATGTCAAAATATCTCTTAGCCGCTCTCGGTAAGGTAAATACACATTTTAGTGGCGAAAATTGGTAATTTCGCAAAATCATCCTGAAACTAAAACCCAAATAGTGCCGATAAAAACTACTGGATTATATTAAGTCTGGCATTTATTATTTAAGCACTTTGTTGGTTGCTATAACAGGAAACCTAAAATGGCATCAAATTATCGCAGGCTCTCTGCTGAAGAAATTAAAACAGCGGAAAATAACGGCTGTTCCTGCCAAAACTGGGACAACATTAAGGTCGACCCGGCTTTCGACTGCTCAAGAATTAAAAACACCAATTTCTCCGGAAATGTTACTCTCGGAAGATTCGATAAAAGTATTCAATTCGATGGCGGCATCGTAAGACCAACAGGAATAAAAAACGCCACTATCCATAATTGTCAGATTCAAAACAACGTGTACATAAGCAATGTCCGAAACTACATCGCAAATTATATAATCGAAGATGACGTAATTATAGAAAACATCGACTTGCTCACCGTCGAAGGAAAAAGTTCTTTCGGAAATGGCACCGACGCTATCGTCCTAAACGAAGCAGGCGGAAGAGAAATACCGATTTACGACAGACTCACCGCACAGATTGCATACATCATTGCTTTCTACCGTCATCGAACCACGCTGATAAACAACCTCCGAAAAATGATAGCAGACTACACCGCCTCAGTGACATCTGACATGGGGCTAATCAGCAAAAATGTAAAGTTGTTAAACTGCCGTATAATAAAAAATCTCAAAGTCGGACAAGACTGCACCATCGAAGGCGCAAGCAGACTTGAGAATGGTTCATTAAACAGCCGCCAGGAAGATCCGATATATATAGGACACGATGTAATCGCAAAAAACTTCATCGTCGCAAGCGGTTCAAAAATAAATGACGGAACACTCATCGCAGACTGCTTCATAGGTCAAGGCTGTGAACTTTCCAAACAATACTCCGCCGAAAATTCAGTATTCTTCGCAAACTGTGCCGGTTTCCACGGAGAAGCATGCGCAATATTCGCGGGACCATATACAGTTACTCATCACAAATCAACGCTTCTAATTGCGGGTCTGTTCTCCTTCCTCAACGCAGGCAGCGGTTCAAACCAGAGTAACCACATGTATAAACTTGGACCGATCCATCAGGGTGTCGTAGAAAGGGGTTCAAAAACAACTTCAGATTCTTACATCCTCTGGCCTGCAAAGGTCGGCGCCTTCACCGTCGTAATGGGAAGACACTATCAAAACTCCGACACCTCAGATTTGCCATTCTCATATATGATCGAAAATGAAGATGAAAGCATACTCGTACCAGGTGTAAACCTCAGAAGCGTAGGAACTATTCGTGACGCAAGAAAATGGCCCAAACGTGATAAACGAAAAGACCCCGACAAGCTCGATTGCGTAAATTTCAATCTGCTTAGCCCTTACACAATTCAAAAAATGATAAATGGTAAAAAGTTACTGAAAGAACTCGCAGCAACTTCGGGACATACCAGTGAATATTTTACCTACCACAGCGTAAAAATTAAAAATTCATCCTTGTCAAAAGGAATGAATTTCTATCAGATGGGAATAAACAAGTTCCTCGGCAACTCATTAATAAAAAGGCTTGAAGATACTCCCTTTAAAAATGATGCCGAAATACAAAACAGACTCAAACCTGACACTCAGACAGGTCTCGGTAAATGGATAGACCTTGCTGGTCTCTTCGCGCCGGAACAATCCGTAAACGACCTGCTCAATAAAATAGAAAATAACAAAATCAAATCTCTGGAAGAAATAAAAGACGCATTCTGGAATATGCACAAAAACTATTATACTTACGAGTGGACATGGGCTATCGACGTCCTGCAAAAACAGCTTAATAAATCCATCGACCAGATAACCGCCAAAGACGTCACGCAAATCGTCAATCAGTGGAAAGACTCTGTTATAACTCTCGACAATATGCTCGCCGAGGATGCAAGCAAAGAATTCTCCGAAGTCTCCCAGACAAGCTTCGGCCTCGACGGCGATGAAAACACAAAAACTCAGGACTTCCTCCAGGTAAGAGGAGACTACGAAACAAACAGCTTCGTCTGTGAAATAAAAAAACACATAGAAGCAAAATCAGCACTGGCTTGCGAACTGCTCAAAAGAATAAAACACCTTTGCTGAAAACTTATACCAACATAAAAAAAGACCCCAAAGCAATATATAACTTTGGGGCCTTTTAAAGTACTCTGATATTTATCAACTAAAAATTATTCGAGCTTCGATTCAAATTTGTAATCCCCACTGCCAACCGCAAAAGATGCATAGCCATCCTTATACTCGATAAACTTTGCATAATTTTTATCTTTAGCGATCTTGCTGATGCCTTCTAAACACATGCAACTCGTCGGTACATAAACCGTCGCAGAAGTATTAGCAGGCACAGTGACATCAAGCACAAACACTCCGCCCTCATGCCGCCAGATGCTTTTAATCAGCCCATTAATAGAATCAAAGCTGCCCTTAGCATAACTCAATCCGCCGCCAGGCAAAGGTTTAATAACAATCTTTCGATATGCAACCCCGTCAGTTTCAATGCCGGCAATACCACCCATCAACCAGCTGCTAACCGCGCCAAGCGAATAATGGTTAAACGAATTCATACCAGGAGCCTGAAAACCCTTTTCCTCTGTCCAGCCGTCCCAGCGTTCCCAGATAGTCGTCGCACCATTTTTAATTGAATATCCCCAGCCAGGGAAAGTCTCATTCAGCATCAAACGATATGCAGTATCAACGTTCCCAGTCTCCGCAAGCACCGGCATCAAATAGCTAAGCCCGACAAAACCAGTCGACAAATGCCAATTCATTGCCTCGATTCTTCCAATAAGATGCTTCGCCGCGATAGGCCTCATCTCTTTATCCAGCAAATCAAAATACAACGCTAAAACATAACAGCACTGCGTATTACCCTTAATCGTCCCATCCTCAGAAACATAAGCCTTATTAAAAGCATCCTTAATCCGTTCCTTAAGCTCAGCATACTTTTTCGCATCTTCATGCTTGCCGATAGCCTCAGCAATTTCCGACATCAGCCCCGCACTATACGCAAAATATGTTGTCCCGATTATTTCTCTTGGAGTATCCTCACCGATACTCAGCCAGTCCGGATACTCCGTCTTAGGACGAAGCAGCCCGTCACTATTCTTCTCGCAAAACTCCATCCATTTCTGCATCGCAGGATAGTGCTGCTCCAGAATTTTCTTATCATTATAAACTTTGTAAATCGTCCACGGACAAATTATTCCAGCATCCGCCCACGCAGCACTTCCGCTGCCGCTCGCCGCCATATTCGGCGCAACATCCGGAAACTTCCCGTCTTCGCTTTGCCCGTCAACAACATCCCACATCCACTTACTAAAAAACGAAGCAACATCCATATTATATGTTGCCGCCCTGACAAATATCTGGGCATCGCCAAGCCAGCCCATCCGCTCATCACGCTGCGGACAATCCGTCGGCACATCAACAAAATTCGAACGCTGGCTCCATGTTACATTGCTGTATATCTGGTTGATCAAACCATTTGAACATTCAAAGCTCCCCACTACTGGTGTGTCACTATGTACAACAAGACCCGTAATCATATCCTTACCTGGCATCTCGGAAATACCCGTTACCTCAACATACCTGAACCCATGAAACGTAAAATCAGGCTGCCAGATTTCAACCCCGTCACCTTTGCAGATATAAGTTTCCGTCGCACGCGCATCCCGCAGATTCGCAGTATATGTGCTCCCATCCTTATTAAGTGTCTCCGCAAATTTAATAGTAACCTTCTGCCCAGCCTCGCCTTTTATTTTCAGCCTTGCAAAACCACTGAAATTCTGTCCAAGATCAAAAACATAATACCCCGGATGAGGCTCAGTTATCTCTATAGGTTCGATCTCTTTTTCCACCCGGACAGGCTCACCTGCATGAACCTGCATAATAATATCAACAGAATCCGTCACCGTAACACTATCCCACTTCGAATCATCAAACTTAGTTTTATCCCAACCAGGCATCTCTTCACGTGCATCATAAGTAACACCTTCTAACACATCCGCCTCGAAGATAGGACCATAACTTGCTTTCCAGGATGAGTCAGTAACAATCGTTTCTCTTCTGCCGTCAATATATTCAATTTCCATCTGAGCAATAAACCTAGGCTCATTGCCATACCTGCCGCGAACCCTGTTCCACGCCAGATACCCTGCATACCATCCGTCCGCAAGAATCGCTCCCGCCGCATTGTCACCTTCTTTCAAAAGCCCCGTGACATCATAAGCATTGTAATTAACACGCTTGCGAAAATCTGACCAGCCAGGCGTCAATATAGCATCACTTATCTTTTGACCATTAATCCGCATCTCATAAAGCCCAAGTGCAGTCACATATACATAAGCTTCTTTCACGGGTTTACTCAACGAAAAATCTTTTCGCAAATACGGTGGTGGTGGCAAAATATACCTTTTATCAAATCCGCCATAAAGCCCCTCACCATATTTACATATAAACTCGGGCTTCTGCCAAAGCGAATCATCAAACCCGATCTTCATCCAGTCCGCAGGCGCCTTTTCATCTGTCACCTTCCAGCTCTCATCAATCGCAACAGCCGTCTTTGAACCATCTGCAAAATCAATTTCCATCTTCGCAATCAAGCCGCAAGGGTTGTAACCATTCGCAGGCCAGCCCGCAACAAAGTTCGATGCAAATATCGTAAGTATATTCTCCCCACTTTTCAACAGGCCCGTGACATCACAAATAGTCTTGCCCATCTCCATGCGAACCTTACCACCGAACTGTTCATTAATATAAATCTCCGCTTCATCATCAACACCCAAAATAAAACGCGCTCTTTCGACAACCTTATCCTCTGCAAGCGTTATTTTTTTACGAAAATATATCACTCCTGGAGGTGCCTGTTTTTGCGGGTCAGCATCTTCCTTGCTATACCAGTACCAGTTGCATCCATCAAGATTCATATCAAGTTCAGGCTGTTTATATTTCGCAGGCTCAGGTTTATCGTAACCGATCCACTTGGCTTTCCAGTCAGCTTTATTCATCAACCCCATCTTCCAGCTGCTAACCGCACTCCAATCCGATTTCTTACCTTCACCATCCCATATCATCACTTTCCACCAGCATTGCTCCCTCGACTCCAGCCCCTTACCAGCATATTCAATCTGGTTAGTCTGCGAACTCGCAACCTTGCCGCTGTCCCACAAATCACCGACATTCTTTCCGATATTCTCTTCAGAAGAAGCGACTATAATCTGATAAGCACTTTGAACCTTGCCCTTGCCCGTCGAACTTACTATCCAGCTAAGCCTCGGATTCGCTGCATCTATCGCAATAGGCTCTGAATGATATTCAACCCGCAACCGCTCCGCCTTAATACCTCCCTCGAAAAAACCAGCCCCGCTGGCAATACCAAAATTAAACCCCGCAACCACAATAAAAACAACCAATAAAAACTGCCTCATATCATCTCCTGAAAACATCTAAAACACATTCTCAAAACCAGCCATACATAATACTGCTAACAACATATAAATACACAATCCTGCAGAAATTGTTTATCAAAAAATCAAAAAAACCTTAACTATCACTCCGAACCAATAAAAAAAACCCCAGCTCATTTCACTGAGCCGGGGTTTGATATCTTTCTAAAAATCCGCCGTTATTTAACTGGCATAGGCATCGCGGGCTGTGCTTTCTGCTGCTCAGCTGGATCCTTACCTGCTGGATAAACCAGTTTGCCGCTCTTCTTGGCGCCGTCTTTCAGAGTTTCAATATAACTCTTAGCAAATTCACTCTGCTTCTTCTGCTTCAGCATTTCCTTTATCTCTGCCTTGGCATCTTCAAATTTCGTAACACTTGCTTCAGTATGACCGGTCTTTTTGATTATATGATAACCGAAATTAGTCTCAACAATACCACTTACTTCCCCGTCCTTAAGTGCAAATGCTGCTTCCTCAAATTCAGGTACCATCTGACCCTTGCCGAATTCACCCAGGTCGCCGCCATTTGCTGATGAAGGACAAGATGAATATTCCTTCGCCAATGCTGCAAAGTCGCCGCCGTCCTTAACTTTCTTAAGAACTTCCTCTGCCTTAGCCTTAGATGCTACTTTCAGCAAATTAGGATCACTATTAGGATCTGCATTAGGATCTGGATCTGCAAATTTTATAAGAATATGGCTTGCTTTGCACATCTCAGGTTTTGCAAACTCCTCTGCGTTTCCGTCATAATATGCCTTAACTTCTGCATCATTGACATCAACCTTACCTGCCCACTGGCTTTCCATAAATCTCAGGTAAGTAAAACCCTTCTTAATATCAGCGCGAACTGCATCAAACTTCTGACCCTGTGCTTCAACCAAAGCCTTAAAATCATCGTATGACATCGGAGGTGTCTGCTTGCCTGCGATTTCCTCGGTTATCAGTTTAGTAACATCATCATCACTAAGCTCAATCTTCGCCTTGGCAACTTCAGTATCAATCAGTTTTTCGATAACCATTCTCTCAACAGCTTCCTGTCTCATTCTCTGTTTGAATGATTCAATAAAGGCTGGTGGAATATTAGCTGACTGAGATGCCATTCTCTCAAGCTTAGGTTTAACCAACTCATCGATCTGGCTTTCCATAACGTTTTCGCCATTAATCGTTACTGCAATTTCATCAACTTTGCGTGCTTCCAAACCAACCGCTGCAGTTGCCTCTTCAGCCTTGGCTTCCTTAGCTGCTGCTTTTTCCTGACCTGGAACCTTAGCATTTTTAATATCATCTGCCTTCTTATCCTCCGCGAAGGACGTTAAAGCAAGAAAACTCACAATAACTAGCGAAATAAAAACAACAAAACGACTCTTCATTATACCTACCCTTTCTAAAGAACTAAAAAAGTTAATCTACTTAACTAAAAACAATAAGCGTAATATTATCATATTAACATTGTCGCAAGTCAATCTTAAAAAGTGACAACAGATTACTTTACGACCATAATTACCTCCCTGTTCAACCTTAATTCCGCATCCTTTGCTGAATTTTGACCCAAATCCGCTTTTTTTACCATTTTCAATAACTATACTATCAAAAAACCGAATTTAAAACTATTATCTATAAATTATTTATTACTTTGCTTTGCCCTATAAAAACATTATCTTAATCAGTTAAAAACGAAAAAAACAGGAGATTGTAATGAAATTAGATAATAACACCGGCTCACCTCTCTACATCATAAAAATATGCCTTGTTGCGGCATTAGGCGGATTATTGTTCGGCTTCGACACTGCCGTAATCGCAGGAACAATACCTTTCCTGACCTTACATTTTCAGTTAAATGACATAATGCTCGGCTGGGCCGTTAGCAGCGTTCTCATCGGATGCATGGTAGGCGCAGCTACCGCCGGTTACTTCAGCGATAAATTCGGAAGAAAAAAAGTACTCATCGTATGTGCGGTACTCTTTGCCATCTCCGCAATCTGGTCCGGTCTGGCCATAACCCTGTACGATTTCATCCTCGCACGCTGGTTAGGAGGCCTCGGCGTCGGTGCCGCTTCAATGCTCTCTCCAATGTACATCTCTGAAATATCACCAGCAAAAATCAGGGGAAGACTCGTCTCACTCAACCAGTTAACGATCGTTATCGGTATACTCGCAGCTTATGGCGTCGATTACGCTCTCGTAGACATAGGTGATACAAACTGGAGATGGATGTTTGGCTCTGAAACTTTCCCCGCTGTGGCTTTTCTGCTCTTCCTCTTTACAGTACCAGAAAGCCCACGTTGGTTAGTTAAACAGCAAAAAGAAGACCAGGCTCTATACATCCTCAGCAAAGTCGGTGGTGCAGAACACGCTAAAAACGAAATGCTCGAAATTAAAGGTGCTCTGACACAGGAAGAAAATACCATTGCAATGTTATTTCAACCCGGAATGAGAGTCGCACTAACAATCGGAATCGTCCTCGCCATCCTCCAGCAGGTAACAGGAATAAACATAATCCTCTACTACGCACCTAAAATATTCGAGAGCATGGGCTTTGAAAGAAACGCTTCACTCCTAAACACCGTCGCCGTCGGCACAGCAAACCTTGTCGCAACATTCATCGCAATAACATTCGTCGATAAACTCGGAAGAAAGCTCCTCCTTCTTATAGGCTCCGCAGGAATGGGACTATGCCTCCTGATGGTAGGCATCTCGATACAATACGATATCTTCAAAGATTTTGTCATAGGTTCAACCGTTATCCCCAAAGGCTACCTGGTAATTGCCTTCATCGTCGGTTATATCGCCTTCTTCGCCAGCTCACTTGGTCCGATAGTATGGGTCGTTATGAGCGAAATATTCCCAACAAAGATCAGAGGACGCGCAATGAGCATCTCAACCGTAGCATTATGGATCGCCTGTTTCGCCGTATCGATGGCTTTTCCAGTTATGCTCGAAAGGCTCCCAGCAATCACAACTTTCGGAATATTTGCCCTCATGTGCGCCATAATGTTTGTCTTCACTCTCATTGTCCTCCCGGAAACTAAAGGAAAAACATTAGAAGAGATTGAAAAGTGCTGGGTCAAAGATTAAAATACCACAATGATGAATTTTCCAGAAAAAGTTACTATTAATTCGTTCAAAACAACAATTGTGCCAAGATACTCCGAAACCGATCAGGGAGGCGTTATCCACAACAGCGTCTACCCTGTCTGGTTCGAGATTGGCAGAACTGAACTGCTCCGCGCAAACAAAGTCGCATACAAGGACCTCGAAGCCGCAGGCATATTCTTCGTCGTCGCCGAAATACATATCAAATACCGAAGACCTGCCTTCTACGATGAAACTCTCGAAATTGAAACAACCTGCGACAAAGTTACCGCAAGCAAAATAATACACACCTATAAAATAACCGACCCCAAAACAGGCATAACAGTAGCCGAAGGAATGACCGCCTTAGCTTGCATAAACAAAGATGGAAAAGTAAGAAGAATCCCGGATTTCATGTACCCCGCCGAATAAACCCTGTCAAGTAGCCGCCATCTGTTTAGCATCTAATATTCTTAACGCCGCTGCCATAGGAAATCTTCGCTTTTAGATTTCTGTAGTTTTATTTTCTTGGCTCTATATAGATAAGCCATCAAAGATTCCATAGCGAAACATAACGCTATTATAGCAAATAAGCTGATGTTAAAATTGCTTTTGGCTACCTCGGCATCTTCTGCTGTCATCTCAACTGAAAGCTTGGAAACAAAGCCTTTAAAGAAAAAAACACAGCTTGCACCAAGGTACGTAAAGACCAGAACTACTGCTACCTTTAACCAACGTGGGAAAAATTCTTTCAGACTTTTATCCCAATACCAATCCTTGCCCTGACGCAATGGCTTAGTGACAATCACTCTGATTCCAAACAATGCAACCATTACAATTTCTAATGCGATAGATATAGGATCACATGGCAGAGAATAATCTAATAACAATAATAGATGAACAGACAAACTAAACAAAAAACCAAGAAATTGCAAACACAGCAAAGTTGTCACTTCAATCCCCTTAATATTTTGGTTAATTAGTTTTGTTATCGTGTACCTTTTAGGCGTCTACATGAATATAATAATGTAAACGTTAAACCATAAATTGCCATCCAATGCCTTTGGCAACCTCGTACAATCGCGTAGCTTAAACTTTTTGTATACTAATAAATCTTTTACCTCAGATTCCATTTTTTAATCCTTACGGAAAATATACTTTTCAATAAGAGCATATGGCGAATACTTCATCCAGAAAGATGATTGTTTTGAGTTTCTGAATAAATCTTTGTGAAAAACAATTCTAAAAAATGGATCAATTGCCATGCATATACTTCCCCACAATCCTATCCACAGGTATATTTGCCAGAAATCACAAAAAATACTATTAAGGGTTTCTATTTTACTACCTGACCTCCACCATAATAGATAATAAATCGCAAGTACCATCCTTACAACTAAAACCAGAATGACCCCCGATAAAAACCCTGTAAAAATAGACAGCTTAAAAGATTGTTTGCATTGTTTCCATGAAAATAAAAGTAACCAGGAATGATAGGGTACAAACAATACTACCCATATTGTCGCAGCTTTAATAATCACACTATCTATCTCATAGCGATAAATTATTGCTTGTAAAATTGACAATATTATTAACAGCATCGAGGTAGAAAATAAAGTTTTAAAGTAAACTCTCGTAGTCAAATTATTCATTTTAACCCTCATAAATAATTATACTAATAAATTTTGTGACTTATCATCTTTTAAATCATCCGTGCCATTAACATCATAGTGACATATAGGCTGCTATATCTTTCATAAAATCACATCTTTTTCTTCACACAATAAAGAAAGTAAGAAAGCGGTAAAAATAAAACCAAAGCAACCATAATGTCACTTAATAAAAACAAAGTTAACCACTCTATTGCAGAGCCGAAACTCTCAGCAACAAAAAAACATCCCGATACACCAGCAAATACATGTACTGCAATTAATAACAAACTCCAGATACAGATTTTTTGAAAACGATTTTCTGCTCGTTCAGTTGGCATACCAACTATAACAATATAAATTTGACAAATTAAATATGGCAGAAAAGGACGGACACCGACCTGTTCAATACCGCCAGCCAGTAATATCCATAAAGTTGCGATATAATTAAGCAATACAAATAATGCTGGGCCGATAAACATTCTTTTATTCATCTCCATTTTAAAATCCTCAAAATCGTAGCGTTCGCCTCACAAACCATTCTACCCAACTTTCCAGACACGTCAATTACATAATCACACTCAACCGCCAGCCCGCCATCACACAACCATATATATAGACACGAATTACCAACCAGCTCCACTCTCACCTTGATAAATATCCCACTATTCACAACAAATTCATTTTCTATTGCTTTCCCACCCCGCAGCTCCCTGCAACACACCTAAAACACCCGAAATATTCCGCCCAAAGCTGATTTATCAAAAAATAAATGATACTCATTTGACTTGTTAAGAGCAATTAACTAAACTATCGCCTGTACTGATTCTCAGTGTAATCTTCAATTGTTATAAGTTAATACGTAAAGGGTTTATCTGGATGTGTTCAGATAAAAAAGAAGAATGCGGCATATTTGGTATCTATGGCGATCCTGATGCCGTACAAAAAACCTATTTTGGTCTCTTCAGCCTCCAGCACAGGGGACAGGAATCTGCTGGAATAGCTTCATGCGACGGACAATATATTCAGCGATACACCGGAATGGGCCCCGTAAGGAAAGTTTTCGGTGATGGTGATGGTATTCTTGAAAAACTTGCAAATCCGATGGCCATAGGTCATGTCCGATACTCAACTACCGGAGCAAGTAAGGCCCTCAACAGCCAGCCTTTCCTCAGCGAATACTCAAGGGGACAGGTCGCCGTCGCTCACAATGGAAATCTGATAAATGCCTCACTCCTCAGAGATGAGTACGAAGCCTACGGAAGCATATTCAAATCAACTTCAGATACCGAAATTATTATTCACCTCATCGCAAAGCCTTCACACGTAAGCAAACCTGACCCGCTCGCTCACGTACTTAACCATCTTCAGGGTGCTTATAGCCTGCTATTCATGTTTTCTGACAGAATAGAAGCCGCAAGGGACCCTTACGGAGTACATCCATTAGCAATTGGAAAAACTCCCGAAGGTGCTTTCGTCATAGCAAGTGAAACTTGTGCCTTCGACGCCATCGGTGCCGAATTCATCCGTGAAGTCGAACCTGGAGAAATAATAACTCTCGATAAACATGGTATGTCAAGCAGGTTTTTTGTAAAACCGGGAACTATCAAACCCGCATATTGCCTCTTTGAACATATATATTTCGCCAAACAAAACAGTTTCTTCTTCGGCGAAAACGTCCACGAATTCAGAAAAAAAATCGGAAAAAGACTCGCTGTTGAACATCCCGTAGACGCCGACCTCGTAATACCCGTCCCAGACTCCGGAACAGCCGCTGCTATCGGATACTCCGAACAAAGCAAGCTCCCTTTCGATATGGGTCTAATCAGAAGTCACTATGTCGGAAGAACTTTCCTCGCTCCAGATCAAAAAGCAAGGGAAATGGCAGTAAAAGTAAAACTTGCCGTTGTTAAAGAAGCCGTAAAAGGAAAAAGAATCATCGTCGTTGACGATTCTATCGTAAGAGGAACTACAACAAGGGGCAAAATGAGGGCACTGCGGGAAGCTGGTGCAAAAGAAATTCATCTCCGCGCAAGCTGCCCCCCTATCAAGTTCCCATGTTTCTATGGCGTTGATTTCCCAACCAAAGAAGAATTAATCGCCAATAACCGTACCCTTGACCAAATCAGGGATTTCCTTGAAGTTGATACTCTCGGCTACCTCTCACTCGAGGGCCTGCTCGAATGTGCCAAATGTCCCAACGACCATTATTGCACAGCTTGCTGGAACGGAAAATACAAAATACCAGTGGACATCGCGCTTAATAAATTCGCAATGGAACACTATCAAATGCAGTTATTTAATGAGCCTACAGAATATGAGTAAAGAATACATAAGTTACGAACAATCGGGCGTAAACATCGACGCAAACGATGTAATGGTTGAGCAGATACACTCTCACGTCGCAAGCACTTTCGGTCCAAGGGTTATGGACCTAAAGGGCGGCTTCGCTGGTCTCTTCAGACTCGACTACGATGAAAAGCTCTTCAAAAGAAACTACAAAAACCCCGTACTCGTCGCTTGCACTGATGGTGTAGGAAGCAAGGTACAAATCGCCGCAGAAATGAAAAAATACGACACTGTCGGAATTGACCTGGTTGCCATGAGCGTAAACGACATGCTCGTCCAGGGAGCAGAACCACTCTTCTTCCTCGACTACCTCGGCGTAAACAAACTGGACCCGCCATTAATGACCGAAATGGTCAAAGGCGTTGCCGCAGGTTGCAAAATCGCCGACTGCTCACTCATAGGTGGCGAAACTGCAGAAATGCCGGATACTTATAAAAAAGATGACTTCGATATGGCCGGGTTTGCCGTCGGTGTCGTCGAAAAAAAAAGAATCATAACAGGACAAACCGTTGAAAAAGGTGATACCATCCTCGGACTCGCTTCAAGCGGCATCCACAGCAACGGATACTCACTCGTAAGAAATATCTGCTTTAAGCGAAACAACTTTAAACTAACCGACAAGATTGATTCCCTCGGCGGAAAAATTCTCGGCGATGTCTTACTCGAACCAACAAGAATCTACGTCAGACCCGTCGTTAAGCTTCTTGCACAATACAAAGTAAAACAAATCGTACACGCTATGGCACACATCACAGGTAGCGGACTCATAGGAAACATTCCAAGGGTTCTGCCAAAGGACTGCGACGCCGTAATAAATAAAAAAACCTGGCCTCGACCGGAAATATTCAACTTCCTCCAAAACGCAGGACCCGTCGAAGAAGATGAAATGTTCAGGGTTTTCAACATGGGAATCGGCTTTGTACTCGTTGTCGCCTCCGATTTCGCCGACTCTGTAATCGCAAAGCTGAAAAGCTATGGTGAAACCGTTTACAAAATCGGGAAAATAACCGCAGGCAACAGAAAAGTTGTTCTCAAGTAGAGATTGTATGAATAAAAAAATGGTTCATTTTCTTACTGCGCTGGCATTATATGCTGCATTTGCTTTTTTTCTGTATCGACCATATTTAATAAATCTGCAACCGATCAAGTACCTTCATATGGTCGCTATAATACTCGCTGCCGCCGGTGCTTTTTTAATCAGCACAAGATGGGTTCTATACTTTACTCCATCTCTCGTCGCAGGAGCAATCTATGGCTTCGGACCTCTCTGCCTTAGTTTGCTGAGATACCACCCTGCAACTTCACTCTTGGCTGCCGCAATACCCTGGCTCTTCATACCTTCCGTCTTCGGACCAAAAGGTAAACTACAGTGCCTAAGGGTGCCGCTCGCACTGCTCCCTTTCGCCGCAATAATACTTTTCTTCCACCTAACCGCATGCAAAGGGCTCTTCCCAATACCAATAATCAGGATACACCCAAATGACATGCCCTCACTGATATTCCCACTGATAATGGTAAAACGAAGATTACTCGTAATCGGCATATACCATCTACCTATCGCCGCAATGGTAATAGGATTTATTATGATGATAAAAGCAAAAAGATTCGCAGCTCTATTAATTCTCATCGCCGCAATCGTACTAAGTTGTATAAAACCATTTTACTATGTCAGCCCTATCATCTGGTCAACAATTGCTCTCCTATGCTGTGCCGTAATAACCGCCGAAGGTTTTCAAGGCCTTATCTGCGCAGGAAAAGCTGACAAAAAATGGATACTCATCTCATCACTCGTCCTGATGTTGCTATGCATCATCGCTCTAATATTCACCGCAAGATCGCAGACAATCTTCGCAGCACAGGCTCTCGATTACACAAATATCTTCGCATACACCGCTAAAATATACATCTTAGGCACAATATCTATCGCAATCCTGCTCCTGATAACACAACTAAACCTCAGAATTCACTGGTTAAGATGGCTTCTCCTCCTGGGACCTGCAATAATAGACATCGTCATCGGTGCAAAATTCATCTTCAGCAATATAATCTAACCCGCCAATACAGTTTTACATTTGCCAAACAACATTAAATAGAGTATTTTCACCTCTTTAAGATAACGTATTTTACAGGATTAGTTTATTCTGAAAAGTCTCCGTCGGAAAGAGCAAATATGACCTTACATCGGTTTTATTGTGAAAATATTACCACTCCGACTGTCGAACTAAACGACAGCCAGGCACGCCACCTCTACGCCGTCCTCAGACTAAACACCGACGACCAGGTTGAACTCTTCAATGGTCAAGGCAAAATCGCCGCCGCCAGGATAATCTCCGCAACAAATAAAAAAACGACCCTGAAAATAGAATCAGCCCAAACCATAAAAAACAAAATAAACAATAACATCATAATCGCAACAAGCATCGCAAAAGGCGACCGCTTCGATTGGCTCATAGCAAAATGCACCGAACTCGGTATAAACCGCATAACCCCAGTAATGTTTGAACGAACTGTAAAACTCCCAAAAAATCCTAAGATTGTCGAACGCTGGAAAAACATAACCATCGAATCCGCAAAACAATGTAAAACCCCTTTCCTGCCGGCAATCGACAACCCGCTCAAACTTACCGACGCCATAAAAACCCTGACCGCCGATTACCCAGACAGCATCCTGCTCTTTGGCTCACCCGATACCAACTGCCCATCAATCACAGACCTCAACACCATGAGCAAAAACATAATCGCTTTCGTAGGCCCAGAAGGTGGTTTCACTCCAGAAGAAGAATCCTTCTTAAAAAATAAAAATACAAAACCCGTAAAATTAACAAATACAATATTAAGAATTGAAACAGCTGCCATCGCATTCGCTTCCGCCCTGGCAATTCAAAGAGACAAAAATTAATTTATAGCAATAATACTTGGAGAACTAACATGGACAAAAAAAGTTTCGATAAAAAAATCAAAAAGCTTTTCAAGGATCACAAAAAGCTGATTGAAATAAAAAACACCCCGCAGGAAGATTCTAATGGCGTATACCAGAGATACGAAAACCCTGTCCTGACACACAAACACACCCCGATCTTTTGGCGTTACGACCTCAACCACGAAACAAATCCATACTGCATGGAAAGAATGGGCATAAACGTAGTCCTCAACTCCGGCGCAATCGAACTTAACGGCAAATTCTACCTCATCGCAAGAGTCGAAGGCGTAGACAGAAAATCTTTCTTCGCCGTCGCAGAAAGTGACACCGGCATAGACAACTTCAAATTCTGGGACCGCCCAATAGTAATGCCTGAAACCAGCAACCCTGACGCAAACATTTACGACATGCGCCTTACAAAACACGAAGATGGAAACATCTATGGCGTCTTCTGCACAGAAAGAAAAGATCCCAAAGCTCCAAAAGGCGACTACTCCTCAGCAATCGCTCAATGCGGCATCGCCAGAACAAAGGACCTCATAACCTGGGAAAGACTCGACGACCTGAAAACAAACTCACCACAGCAAAGAAACGCTGTCCTCCACCCCGAATTCATCAACGGCAAATACGCATTCTATACTCGCCCGCAGGAAGCCTTCATGGAAGCTGGCAACGCCGATGGTCTCGGTTGGGGACTCGCAGACTCAATCGAACACGCTGTAATCAACGAAGAAGTAATCGTCGATAACCGTGCCTACCACACAATTACAGAATTAAAAAATGGTCAAGGACCAGCTCCAATCAAAACCGATAAAGGCTGGCTCCACCTCGCTCATGGCGTTAGAGGTTGCGCCGCCGGAATGCGTTACGTCCTGTACGTCTTCATGACCGACCTCAAAAAACCCTGGCTCCTGACTCACAAACCAGCAGGCTACTTCATGGCTCCAAGGGGCCCCGAAAGAGTAGGCGACGTCTCGAACGTACTATTCACTAATGGCTGGATAGCAAAAGACAATGGCGACCTCTACATCTACTACGCATCGTCAGACACAAGAATGCACGTAGCAACAACAACTGTAGAAAAATTAACCGACCACATAATAAACGCCCCCGCCGACCCAGGCCGAACACACGCCTGCGTAAAACAAAGAACAGATTTCATAAACAAAAATTTAGAAATCATGAAAACCATGGACTTAGATTAAAAA